>CAYMLQ010000114.1:0-14620 GCA_964390795.1 uncultured Lentisphaeraceae bacterium | reverse complement strand
TCACCCGGATTGCGGCCCTTGCCGCGCGACGGCTGATCGAAGTTCCCGGGCCGCGCGATCTGCTCGATTCTGACAATGGAGCCGCGAGGCTCGAAGTCGCCATCCTTCTCCCACCGGTGCGCCCACGCCGGGCACGCGAACGGCACGGGCTGGCCCCGCGTCTCGATCACCGCCTTGTAGAGGCTGTTCCCCTGCGTGCGGCCCGTGGCCGTCTCAGGCGCCATCGATTCGCCGAACTCGTCGCGTCCCTCGGCACCCATGCGCCACTCCGCGCCCGCGTAATATCCGATCCAGCCGTGCCCGGTACAATCGATGAAGAGCGGCGCGGCGAACGACAGCCTCTGCCCGCCGCGCACGTCCAGCGCCAGCACCGCGCGGATCATCGCCTTGTCCGCCATCTCCACGCCTGTGGCGCGCGTGTTGAGAAACAGCGCGATGTTCGGCTCCGCACGCACGATCGCCTCGAGCTTTTTCGAGTCCGCAAAATTCGCCCAGCCTTGCGGCGGAAAGAGCTCCTCGGCGATGCCGGTTACGTTGACCGTGTCCGGCGGCTTGCCGATGTAGCCCATGGGCGGAACCTCGATCTCCGAGGACGCGTTGCCGCCGAGCACCGGCCGGTCCTGCACCAGCGCCACGCGGCAGCCGTGCCGCGCCGCCGCGAGCGCCGCGCCCAGCCCGGCGGGCCCGCCGCCGACCACCACCACGTCGAAGCGCCCCACCTCCTTGACCTTCGCCGACACGCCGCCGTAGCGCAGCCGCTGCCGCGCCAGTCCATCGGAATCGTCCGACGGCCTGAACGCACCCGTTGCCAGCACCACGGCGTCGCACCGCCCCCACCAGCCGGTCAGGTCGCGCAGCCGCACCTCGGCTTTGCCAGCGGGCAGGTCGAACGCTCCACCTTCCACCCACTGCCACGCGTTCGTCGCCGCCCGCCCGAAAACGGTCTCCGCGTCGCGCCCAGCCACGCTCACCCGGAACTGTCCCGGCGCCTGCCCGGGCTGCCAGTCCCTGCACCGCACCCACAGACGGTACTGCCCCGGCTCTGTCACTGCCACCGACGTCACGGCGTCCGCAACCGGCTTGCCAACGCCCGTAGCCAGCAACATCGGCGAGCCCATCACGTCCGTGAATTGCGAGTCGTTGGACCAGCCGCCTGTGTCCGCAAACCCCTCGGCTTCCAGCCAATACACACGGTTGGTTTCCGCCTCAGCCAAGCCGGCCAAGACACTCATTACCGCACCCAATGCCATGACTTTATTCATCGCCTATTCTCCGGTTTCACGGCGTTCATCAGAAATACCGCGATGTGTTTCGCGTCGTTGCAAAATCAGAAATACGATGCCTGAACCTCTTCGCCTCGTCATCCCGCCTCCATAAACCCATGCGCTACGCACCGAAGCCCGCCGGATCAAAACCCGGCGTGACCGCCGACCGCACCACGTCCGCGACGCGCTCCGCGTCGGCCCACATCTTCAGGCCGGAGCCGACGGTGACCGGAGAGCCCCCGTCCACAAGCAAGACCACGCGGTAATACGGCGTGCTGCCCGTCTGGCCCGCGCTCTCGGAGCGGAAGTCGAGAACCGCTCCGAACGGCACCGTCCGCTCGCGCCGCGGCAGCCCGGCCGCGCGCCACCAGACCACACACGCGCGCCGCGCCCGATCCACGTCGATTCCCCGCACCGCAAACAGCACGTTGAAAAGAAAGAACAGAATGGCCGCATCGGACAAGGTGAAGATCAGCAGCATGCCTGCGGGCGCTTTCGCGAACATCCAAAGCGCCACGCAGACCGCAGTCCACAGCGCCGCGAAAACGGCCATGAACGCGGCGGCCGAGCGCTGGCGCCCGGCCGGGAAAACCAGTTCGATGCCGCCGTCCGCGCGCCGCTCCAGCAGCAGACGCTCACGAGCGATCACCTCAGCCACCGGCTCCGCTGATGACACCCGCGTTTGTCCGGGCTGCGACAAGGTCGCGAGCTCAGGCGAGGGCCTGCTCTGCGGCGTGTGCCGCACCGGCACGTCGAACACGGCCTTGTAGTCGATGCCCGGCGCCGCGGCGGTCGCTTTGAGCTGCCAATAGTAACCGTTGCTGCCGCCCGCCACCGTCGTGGCCGGCCTCTCGTATGGCACCGCGAACCTCACCGGCAGCATCGTCTCGTCGCCATACGCAACATTCCCGTCGATGTGACGCGCCTCTTCCCAGAGCACGTCGCGGTGGGTCGTCGAATTCTTGCCGCTGCGCGACGTGTACTGATGCACGCACTGCAGCGTCACGTCGAAGCCCTCCGCCGTCTCAACCTTCGCGGGGATGCGGATCGTGCCGTTCACCGGGCCGCCCAGCACGCCCGGCAGCGGCGACATCTCGAACACGCTGACACCGAACTTGCGGTGACGCCCGATCAAGTATCCCGCCACCGCTATCGGGATCGCGCCCGCCAGCGCCATCAGCCACAGCCACCACGGCAGCGGCTCAGGCGCAAAAGCCTGATACGACTGCCAGAGGAACCAGCCGACGTAGCCATTCCAGATCACTGCAAACGCACCCGCCACCCGGTGCGCCGAGGTGCCCCGCATGCGGATCAGGCCCTGCCCGGTCGCGGACGTCGCCTGCGCCGACGGCTTCAACAGCGCGTTCAGCGCGCTCAGAAAGATACCCAGGCCAACGCCGCCAAAGGCAAGAACAAAGAGCTGCATAAACACCAGCATTTCCAGCCGCGGCTTACGGATCAGGATCGCGTCCGCCGGATTCGCCGGGTTCACCCAGCACACCGTATCCTCGACGCCGCCACGACTGCGCTTCAACATCTCGTATGTCCGCTGCTGGAAATCGCCGACATTGTCCGAACCGGAGTGCAGCGACACCCGCTCGCTCGTGTAGGTGGAGCCGCCGACGTCGTATTGGTAGGTTGCACGCGCCTCATAGGTATAGCCGCCCTTTGAGCCACGCGACGTCTGCAAGTCGCACGAAACGATCCTCGCCGGCGTCTCCCGCCACTGCTTCACCGCCTCCGCGCGCCTGAGCGTGCGCAAAGACAGCACGCACATCACCACGCCCACGGCCAGAAACACCGACCCGAACAGCATCAGGAACACCGCACCGCCCTTACTTGCCATGTGACTCCCCCTTCGCGCATCACCGGTTAGCAAAAAACTCAATGACACCCGCGGGCGTACCGGACACTCAGTCCGGCGGCCCGTAGTCAGTGCCTCCCATTGTCCAGCGTCCGGCCCGTTCTCGCAACCGTTTTCTTCGTCTGGATCGTCTGGAGTCCAAAACGGTTGCTCTTTGTTCCAAGCGGCGCATGTGTCAGGAGGATTGCGCTGGTGTAACGACGGCTTTTTCCGGGGCATCCTTCACCTCGGTCACGTGCAGAAAGACAAAGATGCTCTCCTCTCGCACCATTTCCTTAGTGACTATTTTCGCGAGGTCATTTCGCAGAACCGTAAAAGCTGTGTCACTTACGCTCAGGGCCGTACGTTGTCGGATACGCTCGGCTCAACTGCAGCACCCGTGCGAAAAGGCGACGCGGGCAGCCCGGCGCCGTTAAAGAGGTTGCAGACAGGATAGTTATCCCACGCATAGCGAACTGCGGCGGGCTTCTTCACGTCAGGGCTCGCGACAATGACCGTATTGCCTTCGATACGCGCCTGGGCGGGTTTCCACTGCTGGTCATCGCCTGCGATGCTGAACCCTTTCAATGCGCCGTCCTTCGCAAGGAGGCCTCCGCCCGCGTGCGAGAATCTCACCACGATTTCCCCGCCACGAACCTGATGCCCCGCAGGCAAAGGGCCCGACGTGGCGGCCACGTTCTGCCCGTAAACGGTGCCTAGCGCCCACAGCGAGAGGCGGCGGCCAACCTCCTGCTTGTTCGCAGGGTGGATGTTCTTCTCCTCGCCGATATCGATGTTGATGCCCATGCCGGTCTTCGGCAGCGCGAGCGTCTTGAGCATCGCCTCCCGGATCACCGGCCAGTCACGGCCTTCACCGCTGAAGTTCGGCAGCTGCGCCCAGGCAAAGGGAAGCTCATAGCCCCAGCGCGCGCGCCAGTCGCTCACGAGCAGCGGCAGCTGGTATTGGTAGAATGGCGCCTTAGCCGGCGTCGAGTTCGCCTCGCCCTGATACCAGATGGCCCCGCGGATGGCGTATGGAATCAGCGGCGCAATCTTGCCGTTGAAGAGCCCGCCGATATTTGACTTTCGGGCCCGAACCGCCGAAGGGTCGCGCGGTTTGCGCGGCACAGGCAGATTCTCTGCGCGAGCCTTTTTTGCGGCCTCCGGCCAACGGGCTAAGGCCCGCTCGTACTTCTGTTTGGCTGCTTCGTCGACGGGCGTAACGGCGTCTTGCGCCAACGCGGACAGGAACGGCTTCAGCGGCTCCGACGCGCGCTGCGGGCCGGACGCAGTCCACGCCTCGATGGGCGTGCCGCCCACGGACGAGTTGATGAGTCCCACGGGCACGCCCAGCGTCTTGTGAATCTCGCGGCCAAAAAAGTAGAGTGTCGCGGAGAAATTGCCCACCGCGTCCGGCATGCAAATGACCCATTTTCCTTTACCGTCCGCACTCTCCGTGTCGGCGGCGGCCGACTCCTCTTTAAACATCCGCACCTGCGACAGGTCTGCCAGATCCTTTTCCTTTTCAAAGTCCTTGGCGCGACTGACTGTCATGGCCATATTCGACTGCCCGGAGCCCAACCACACCTCGCCCACCAGCACGTCCTGAATCTGAATGCGCGTCTTCTGCTTGCCCTCTGTCACAAGGAGCGTCCGCGCATCTGCGCTAGCCTTGAGCGCGTCAAGCTTGACGAGCCACTTGCCGGCGGCGTCCGCGATGGCTGTCTTCTTCTGGCCCGCGAACTCGACGGTGACCTCTGTGCCGGCATCGGCCCACCCCCAAACCGGCACCGCCGCATCGCACTGGAGCACGGCGTGATCGGTGAAAAGACAAGCCAGCTTAAACTCTGCGGCATTCAGCGTCAGGCCCTTTGCGGCGAGCAAGGCAAACGCGAGAGATAGCGACACATGAAGCGACTGTTTCATGAAACACCTAGTCCTTTTGCGTATTAACAAACCAACTATTCGTCAGCGGCTGGCTTCACAGCTTCACGCCGCTTGCCGCCGCTCCTCTCACCTTCCGAAGCGCGCGCGTTTTCCACCCACCAGGTCCCGGCGTCATAAGCCGGGTTCATTTCGGGAAAGGCAGCGCCGGCGTCCTTCCACCAGGCTTCGAGCGCCGCCTTGAGCTGCTTCGCCTGTTCAGGTTGTGCGGCAGCAAGATCGCGAGCCTCGCCTATATCGTCACGCAAGTTGTACAGTTCCGTGCGCTCGCCAACAACCAGCTTGCCGTACGGTTTGTCGTCCGGCGTGAAACCGCGTGTATCCAGATAGTCTCCGAACCAGTGAACCAGCTTCCAATCGCCCTGCCGGATCACGGCGCAGGGCGTGCGGCCGTAGTTCGTGGTATAGGTGGGCATGTGCCAGTAGAGCGCGGTGCGTTTGAGCGCGCCCTGTTGGCGCAAGAGCGGGAGCAGACTTTCGCCATCGAGCGTGTGATTGGCGGGCGGCGTGCTGCCGGCAAGCGCGGAGAACGTGGGGTAGAAGTCCACGGTGTGCACCGGCACCTCGCACAGGCTGCCGGGCTTCACCTGACCCGGCCAGCGCACGAGAAGCGGCACGCGGATGCCGCCCTCGTAAGGCGAGCCCTTGCCCTCGCGCAGCGGGCCGTTGCCCGCCACGCGCGACAAGCCCCCGTTGTCGCTGGCAAAGATGACCACCGTGCGGTCCGACAGCTGAAGCTCATCGAGCCGCCGCAGCAGCCTGCCGATCTCGTTGTCCAGATGCTCGAGCATAGCCAGATACTCGGCTGTAGGACGTTCCGTGAATTTTCCGCCCGGATTGCTGGCGCGCTTATAGCCGCGGGCAGCATGATTTTCGACGAGCGCTTTCGGCGCCTCCAGCGGCGCGTGCGGGGTGAAGTGAGCCACGAAGGCGAACCAAGGCTTATCTTTGTTGCGCTCGACGAAGCCGATCAGGTCGTCCGTGATCGCCGTGACCGCCTTATCGTCGTGATGCTCGGCCGCGTTAGCCGCGCCGCAGAAGTCGAAGCCGTAACGGTCGAAGTACGCGTCGCCGTCGCGTTTCTTCAGCGTCGCGACAAAGGGGCTGTTGGCGACGTGCCACTTGCCGCTCAAGCCCGTGGCATATCCCGCCTTGCGTAGCGTACCCGCCAGCGTGGCCACATCCGCTGACAGCGCGAGACACGCCTGCGGCGGGCGCATGAATGCCTTCGGAGGTTCTTTCTCGCCGATGACCTTGAACAGGCCGGTTCGAGCCCCGTATTGTCCCGACAGCAAGGCCGCGCGGGTCGGCGAGCACTGCGAATCGGCGTACGCCTGCGTGAAGCGCATGCCCTGCGACGCGAGCCGGTCCAGGTTCGGCGTAGCTACGTCCTTGTTGCCGGTGCAACTCAGCGACGCCCAGCCGAGATCGTCGGCGAGGACGAACAAAATGTTGGGCTTGCCTTCTGCAGCATGCGAAAGCCCTGCCGAACAGAGCAAAACGATACAAAGGGAGGTGAAGAGGTCTGCTTTCATCGATTGGGTCCTTCAGCCGCCGCCCGCTCTATTTTTCGCGCCCCGCTTTTTTGCTTTGGCCGCGTCGTGGCGAACCGTGCTCGCGCCGATTGCGCCGAAGTCCGTCCACTCGCGGTGGCGCCGCAGCTCGGGCAGCGTCGCGTCGACGGGACCGCGCTCTTTATAGGGCGCGCGAAGCACGTTCTCCGCCATGTCAAACCACTGCTTGGCCATGCGCGTGACAATGTCCGGATGCTGGGCCGCTACGTTGTGGCACTCGGCTCGGTCTTGCTCGATGTTATAGAGCTCCCACGGCTCGCTTTGAAAACTCACGAGCTTCCAGTCGCCGTCGCGCAGCCCGCGATCACTGCTGAAAAGCAGATGGAGGGGCGGCCGGGCGGCAGGCGCCATCCCCTCTAAAACGGGCTTGAACGAAACGCCTGCCAGCGGGGTGAGCTCGCGCCCCGGCCAGCTCGCCGGAACGGCTACGCCGCAAATTTCCGCGAGCGTGGGCAGCACATCCACGATGTGCTGTGGCTCATGGACAAGCGCACCCGGCTTCGTTTTCAGCCCGGCGGGCCAGTGGATGATCGCCGGGGTGGCGATGCCGCCCTCGAACTGGTTCTGCTTGTAGAACCGGAACGGCGTGTTGCGCGCCCAGGCCCAGCCCGTGCTGTCGCTCCAGAGCGCGTCCGGATCGTAGGGCTCAAGATCGCGCCCGGCGGAGCGGCGGTCATAGGGGCAGGCCCCGTTGTCGGAAAGAAACAGGATCAGCGTGTTGTCGAGTTCGCCGGCCCGCTTCAGGTCGGCCACCAGCCGCCCGATCTCCTGGTCCACGCGGTCAATCAGCGCCGCATAGGCCGCCATACGGCGCGCCTCCCACGCGCGGGTAGCCGCTGGCAGCGAGTCCCAAGCGGGAACGTGGTCCGGCCGCAGGCTGGCCTCGACCTCCTTGCCGAACAGCCCGAGCTGCCGCTGCTTGGCCACGCGCGCGGCCCGCATGACGTCCCAGCCGGCATCGTATTTTCCGAGGTACTTTTTGTAGTCCGCTTGCAGCGGCTGAAGCGGCGCATGCGGGGCGTTGAAAGCGAGGTAGAGAAACCACGGCTTCTTCGCTTCCCGAGCCTCCGCCAGGAAGCGCAGCGCAAAATCGACGTCAGCCACGGTCGTATAAAAACCCTTTTCCGGCACGGCCCACGGCTGCCCGTTCAGGCGAAAGGAATTATTCCCCTTGTAGTAAGGGGTCGAGCCGGAAAGGTGTCCGAAGTAGCGCTGGAAGCCGAAGTCCGTCGGCTGTTTATCGAGGTGCCACTTGCCGGACATGGCGGTGAAATACCCAGAGGGAGCAAGCATTTCCGGAAGGATGACCGCGCGTGACAGAGCGGTGTCCCCCGCCTGCCGGCACCAGCGGCCCGAAAGCAGGCTGACGCGCGTGGAGTGGCACTTGGCCGTATTGTAGAACTGCGAAAACCGCAGCCCGTCCCCTGCCAGACGGTCGAGGTTCGGCGTGTCGATTTCGGAACCGTAGCAGCCCACGTCCGAGAAGCCCAAGTCATCGGTCAGGATCACGACCACATTGGGTCGGGGTGCGGCGAAGGACAGCGAACCGGCCAGCGCGAGCACCGCGATGCAGCAGGAACTCTTCATTGTTTTGCTTTCTTCTTTCGCTTCGGCTTTGCGTCCGCTTTGGGTGGCTCGGCCATCGTGTCGAGCGCTGCAGAGCGGACGCCGCTGAAGGGCTCAAGCGCGGTCTTCAGCTTCTTGGCTGCGGCGGCGGCTTCTGCGCCGAGCGTGCCCAGCGCGAGCGGCGATGACTCTTCGGGGTCGGCTTGGAGATCGAAGAACCGCCCGTCGCGGTAGAGCTTGAAGCGCTTATCCAACACCCACTCCTGAGCAGTCAGATCCGCTCGCATGCGGGGCGAATACCAGGCGTAGAGCCACTCGCGCGGGTTGCCGCGCTCGCCGCGCACTTGCGGCAGGAAACTGACGCCGTCCGCCTTTGCCGGAACAGACACGCCGGCCGCCTCGCAGAGCGTGGGGAGAATATCGGCGCCGCTGATCAGGTCGCCGCACACGCGCCCCCGCTCGGTCACGGCTGGCCAGCTCGCGATCAGCGGGACGTGCGTGCCGTGGCTCGTCGTGCGCCCCTTGCCCCCCCTGTAGTCGGCGCCGTTGAACCGACTGGTGACCTGGTCAGCCGTGCCGTTGTCGCCGAGGAAGAGCAGCAGCGTGTTGTCGCGAATGCCCAGCGCGGCGAGCATGGCGTCCACACTTCCGACCAGCTTGTCCATGTAGGTCGTCATTTCGGAGAAATGCTTCATGTGGTCATTCACATTCTCGCCGACCGCCTGTGGATCCCAGTCCGGGCTATCCGGCGTGGGCTGAAAGGGATTGTGCGTCAACAGCATTGGATAGTAGAGGAAGAACGGCTCATCCTTGTGCTTCGAGATGAAGTCCAGCGCGAACGCGTTTACCAGATCCGGCCCATACTCGCCGGCTGAAAAGTCCTTCTCGGCTCCATTGTATTCCAGCCCCGGATTAGCGTAGCGCGGCGGGCGGCGGGTGTGCTGCCAGAGGCAGGCCTCGTCAAACCCGAAGTGCTGCGGCGAGTCCTTTTCGTGCCCGAGCTGCCACTTGCCGCAGATGCCGGTGGCGTAGCCGGCCTGCTTGAGCAGGTGCCCGAAGGTCGTCTCTGTCCTCAACAGCGTGCCGAAGTTCAGGTAATTCCGCACGTTGTAGAGGCCGGTCATAAGCTGTACGCGCGTCGGCGTACACAGCGGCTGCACGTGGCACTGTTCGAAGCGCACCCCCGTGGCTGCCAGGCGATCCAAATTCGGCGTCTGGTACGACTGCCCGCCGTTGGCCGTCACACACTCGTAACCGAAATCATCGGCCAGGATCAGCACGATGTTCGGCTTGTTCGCACGAGGCGCACCCGTGTCTGCGGCATACATCACCCCCGGCAGCATCAGTAGCAGAGCGGCGCTTGCGAGCGCGGCACACTTCATAGTCACGGGCTAGCCCCCTCTTCTTTCGGTTCTTTCAGACGCTCCCACTGGTCGGGCGAGCGCGCCACAGCCGGCTCCGGCTTGGGCTTATGAACGTTCGGAGCGTTGAAAATATTGCCTGTTTTTATCGCCTTCGAAGCCGCGTCTTTTCCGCCCGGGAGACAACCGCCTCACGGCCGCAGCAGCCTCACGCGCGCGAACTGCAGACGCCGGACACCCGGTTCGCCAGAACTCGTCTCGCCGAGCCGCGTAACCGCGATCCGCACGTAGCGTGCCGAAGGATAGCCGATCACCGTGTAAAGGTCCACCGTCAGCCCGTCCTCATCCGGCACCGGGCAATCGGCATATGTAGCGACCGTCTCGTACGCGCCGGGCTGCCGGGCGAACTGAACTGTGAAATCGCGCGGGAAACCGAAGCCAGGCTTCCTGCTGGCCGTGCTGCCGCCTCCCGGCACGAGGATGATCTTGGCGAGCGCCGTCTCAGCACCCAAGTCGAATTCAAGCCACTCGTCCACCTTCTCATCAGATCGCGGTGCCGAACTGTACCCCTTCTTCGGCGCGTCATCTTCCGGGGCAAACAGGCCGGCCACCCCCCAGCCGCCCGCCTCGTGCGAGCTGGAGGCCTTCACAGCAGGCGTCACGAGCCTCTCTGGCGCGACCTGCCTGTCCGTCGGGTCCGCCCACGCGCTGGCCGGGAGCCCGCGTAGCACAAGCACATAGTCACCCGGCTTGAGCCCGGCCAGCGACCCGACTTTGCCGTTGACCGTCACGTCGCCGCCCTTCGGCAACGCCACGTCGGCGAGCGTCCCCTTGGGCACGGAGAGAGTCAGCGTGAAGGCCGAGTCCGTCAGCTCCCATGACGACATGATCGGCCCGTGCGGCGTAGGCACCACGCCCTTCGCCCAGCGCACCTCGCGCGTCGGCTGCGGTCGCACGCTGAACGTCGCGTAGCCGGGGCTCATCGGCTCCACGCCCAGCAGATAGGCGGAGAAGTGGCCCGCAATCGCCGTGTCTGGATGTGACTCATCACCCCACCCCTTGGTCATCATCCCCATGCACTCGGTCGTGGTCCACGTGCCGTTCCAACCCGGATCAAGCAGCTTGAGCCAGTTGTGGTCGAGCAGCGTTTTCAGCCCCGTCTGCGCGAAACCGTACTCAAACTGTCCGCGGCTCGCCAGGCTCTGGAACTTGCCGTGCCCGATCTTCTTGAACTGCGGCGCGATGCGCCGCGCCTGCTCACTCGTCACCAGGCCCATCGACAGCGCAAGCGCGTTCGCCTCCGGACCGAACTTCAGCGTCTCCAGCGCCTCCTTGAAGCAGCCCTTCTCCTCATCCCAAAGCTGCGCGAACACCGCTTTCTTGAGCGCGTCCGCCCGCTTCTGGGCGGCCTCGCCCTCAGCGCGCAAGTCCAGGTGACGCGCGATCCGCGCCGCGTCGCTGAACGAGCCCCACAGCAGGATGTTCATGTAGGCCCGCGTGCGCACGTCGCCGGGGTTCAGGTTTCCCGCGTGTTTGGAGGTCTCGGCGCGCTGCACAAACAGACCGTTCGCGCCGATATGCGACTCCAGATATTTCAACAGGCGCTGGATCGCGGGCCAGATCTCGCGAAGGGTGGCGGTGTCCCCCGTGTAGAGCAGATGATCCCACGCGACCGGCACCAGCCACGCCGCGAACTCGTCCGAAGGGAACGGACCGTAGTCGCCGCTCGGCGGCGGCACGCTACGCTCCGGATAGGGCGAGGCGTGAACATACCCTTCCGGCGTCTGGTTGAAGGCCAGCATCTTGAGCGAGTCGCGCAGATACTTCGGATGCGCGGAAGCGTAGTAGGCGCTGCGCTGCGCGAAATAGAGGTCCCCAGACCACACCAGCCGGTCGCGTTTCGCGCCGTCCGCCACGAACGACAGCGTGCGCGCAAAATCCCACTTCGCGAGGCCGCCCGAGAAATCGTCCGACAGCAACACGCTGCCCGCGCCGTCCGTCACGCGGACACCGTCGAACAGCGGCCACTTCTCCTTGGGCGTATAGAATCCCACACGGCCGGTCGCAAACGTCTCGTCGCGCGTCTCGTCGATCACCTCGCCGTCCAAGCGCGTCGTGAGCGCAGGCCCGCGCGCCTCGATCTTCAAGGCGTACCGCGCGCCGTCAGTCAAGGGCGCGGCGAGCCGCCGCTCTTTCAGGCTCGCGTCTTTTCCGTCTTGACGGACGATGAGACGGAAGGTGCCGTCGAGCGCCACCTCCGCGAGATACGCATTGCGAGCGTCCCGCGCGCGGAACGCCACACCTGCCGCGGACACGTGATCCGGATTCGCCCGCAGCTCGAAGGTCGTCTCGATCGCCACGTCCGCCCACTCCTTGCCCGACACGCTCAGCCCCACATCGCCCGACATCTCCAGCTTGCGTGGCAGCAGCCAGCCGTCAACCGTCTTCCACGCGTCATGGTTCGGGAATGAGGCGATCTGTAGCGTCCACGCGCTGATCGCCCACAGCTTGTTGATCCGCTCGTCGCTGCACAGGAACGCGCCGTCGTTCGGCGAGCGGTCGTAAACCTCGCTGTTCACCATCGCCACGGCGTCGATGTCCACCGACGTGCCCGGCGTGTCGAGCTGCACGCGCACGTAGCGCGCCTGCCCCTGCAACAGCGGCGCAATGAAACGCCCCGTGCGCGGAATCGTGTAGGATTCGTGCCGGTAGATGTTGCCCGGCAGCACCGGCAAGTCGAAATCCTTTCCGAGATAGCGAGCGCTCGTCTCCCGCGTGAAGTCGCCGGTATCTGAAAGCCCGTCAGGATGGCACGCGTAGGCCAGCCGCACGACCGGCAACCCCGTCTTGGCCGTCACGGTGAAGACCGCGTAGCCGCCCACGCTACCCTTGCCGAGATCCAGGACCGCAACGGGTTTGACACAGCCCGTTTCATACGTCAGGCGGCAGCTCACGCCATCCTCGGCCAGCAGCGCAGCGCCCCCTGTCACCGTGCCCTCAGTCCGAACCACGGCTACAGGCGCCACCCAATCCGCCTTTGGCGTGAGCGCATAGCCGTCCGCCGCTTCGCGCCACGCCGCATCAAAGCCTGGATCCAACATCCGGCACGCCGACACAGCCGCCATGAAAACACTCGGCACGCCCCAAGCCAACCACTTTCTTGAAAACCCTTTTCTCATCATCACCCCCTTCAAATCCACTCCGCTCCAGCCCGAATGCGGAAACAAGTCACTGCGGTTTGGCGTTTTGCCAGCCGCCGCGCAACAACGCTCTCAGCTCCTGCATCACGGCGGCTGCTTTGCCATCTGCGGCGAGGTTGCGCAGCTCGAGCGGGTCGCCGTCGTGGTCGTACAGCTCCGCGCCGTCCGCCCCTTCGCCCCACTCGGTATACCTGTAGCGCTCGGTACGCACGCTGCGCCCCACGCAGGGCACCTTGCCCTTTTGCCCGTCGATCCGCCCGCCCTTGCGGCCGTGTATCACTTGCGTGAAAGCGCCTTTTTTCCACGCGCGCTCAGGCTCGTCCAGCAGCGGTCGCAGGCTGACGCCCTCGAGATCGGCAGGAGCCTTGAGACCGCAAAGATCCGCCAGCGTCGGATAGACGTCCACCAGCTCGGCCAGGCGTCCGGTGCCTTTGCCCGTTGCCCGCATCCCCGGCGCGGCGATGATCAGCGGCACGCGCGCCGACTCTTCGAAGACCGTCATCTTCTGCCACTGGCCGTGTTCTCCAAGATGATAGCCGTGGTCGCTGAGGAACACAACGACCGTATTCTGTGTCAGGCCCTGCCGCTCCAGTTCGTCAAGCACGACGCCAAACTGCGCGTCCATGAAGCTGACCGACGCGAGGTAAGCCTGCGTCACCGCGCGCTGCTGGGCCTCGTCCATGCCGTAGTGCGCTGGCTTGATCGTGAGCGCCGCAGCGGGCTTACCCTCTCGATCACCCGCCGGCACCTGCGCCAGCGCGATCCGGTTCGTCGGATAGAGGCCGAAATAGCTCTTGGGCGACACGTAGGGCGTGTGCGGCCGAAAGAAGCCGACACCAAGAAAGAACGGTTTGTCCTTGTGTTCGCGCAGCAGCCGGCAGGCCTCGCGCGCGATCTTGCCGTCCGTCTGCTCAATGTCCTCGCCCTCGGCGGCCAGCCAACTCAGCGTCCCGCCATAGTTGCCCGATCCCACGGCCACCTTGGCCTGCTCGCCCGCGACGATGCTGAAGATCTTGTCCGCGTCATCGCAATCGCGCCCGCGCGGATTGACCACCTGTTCCCACGAGACCGGATCGTCCAGTCCGTCCGTGCCGATCTCTTTGGGCACACCGTAGTGGTACATCTTGCCGACGCGCGCCACAAAATAGCCGTTGGTCTTGAACAGCTCCGGCAGCGAGACCGTCTGCGGCCGGTGATCGCGAAACCGGGTCTGATTGTTGCTGACGCCGCTGGTGTCCGGGCGCAGCCCCGTGAGGAAGGAGCTGCGGCTCGGGTTGCACAGCGGGTACTGGCAGTAGGCGCGGTCGAAGCGCAGGCCGCGTTGCGCGAGCCGGTCGATATGGGGCGTCAGCGCGGGCGCGCCGTAACACCCCTGCACGGCCCGGCAGTCGTCCGAGATCAGCAGCAGCACGTTGAGCGGTCTCGCAGGCTTTCCGTCGGCCCGAACAGGGCCGGCAGGCAACGTGGCTAGAAGCAGTGCGGCGAGTATCAGTCTCATGGTTTGACCTCCTGATGCGTGTCGGTTGACGGCGTGGCCGCCGGAAACGGAAACGGCTTAACGTCATCGGCAAGCAGCGAATCAACAAGCGGGTCACATTGCTCCTTGCCGAACTGGGCGAGCAGACTCCGGTGCCGCAGCAGCACGCCGCGGCAGTCTGGATCCGCCGCGAGGTTGACCGTTTCACCGGGATCGGCCTGCATATCGACGAGCGACTCACGCCGCTGGCCGCGGCTAAACACGCAGTACTTGTAACGCTCGGTGCGCACCATACGGCCCTCCATCTCGGGCTTCGAACCGTTCATCGTTCCGGCTTGGACGAGGTTGTCCTCGACCACCACAAAGTCGCGCCAGCCTGCGTCGCCTGTT
>CAYMLQ010000113.1:0-14728 GCA_964390795.1 uncultured Lentisphaeraceae bacterium | reverse complement strand
CGAACAGGTAATCGAGCCGGACATTCAACTGCTTCGCGATCCGGTACAGCACGCGTCCGGACGCCAAGTGCTTGCCGTTCTCGATCCATCCCAGAGGCCCGGCGCAGATCCCGATATCTTTCGCCAGCTTGCTTTGGGAAATATGCTGGATCATGCGCACTTGCCGAATCCGCGCACCCACGCGCTCCGCAAGCTCCCGTTCTGCCGCCGGACGGCTTCTAGCCATAAAGAAACTCCTCTCAACAGGTCACATTCCAATATAGGGCGTAAATAATGCACCGTTTCTGCGCCGTACGCAAATCGATAAATCAAACAAAGAGGGGGTCGCGGCACTTTTATTTCATCCGACTATCGGTGATTGACCAACACGAGCCCTTCAAAGGACGAACCATGGGAGGCTGTTTTTCACCAGTGGCTGGCCTTGCATAGCTTGGAAAACGCCGAAACAATGCCGAAACAACCTGCCGTAATACTCATAAACTTGCCAAAAGAACAAAATCAAGAGGGTTTGATGTTTGGTTTTTGTTTCGGCAACCGCCCCGTGTTTCGGCAATGTTTCGGCGTTTCGGTCATAATAAATCGACTTGTATCAAGTTGTAGCAGGGACCGCCATAAAAACAAAAAACCGCGAAATCCTTAAGGAAATCGCGGTCTTTTGCCCATTTAAAATGGTCGGGGCGAGGAGAGTTGAACTCCTGACCTTTTGCACCCCAAGCAAACGCGCTACCAGGCTGCGCTACGCCCCGAAGAGGTCAAAAACAAGGTAAGTAATGTAACAGGTCGGCGGGTGATTCGTCAAACGGAAACACGCCTCCGAGACAGAAAAAATAAACCAGTGAAAATAAAGCCGCGCACTACGTACGAACACGGTCGGCATATTCGCCGGTACGGGTGTCGATGCGGATGACGTCGCCTTCGTTGACAAAGAGCGGAACGGCTAGCTCGTAGCCGCCTTCGACCTTGGCCGGCTTGGTGACCTTGCCTGCGGCGGTATTGCCCTTGGCACCGACATCGCAGGAGATGACCTTGCGCTCGACGAGGTTGGGCAGCTCGACTTCGATGACGACGTTGTTGAAGAAGAGCGCATCGATCGGCAGGTCGTCCATCAGGAAGTATTTGTTCTGACCGAGAACCGCCTCCGAGATCATCACCTCTTCGAAGTCTTCGTTCTGGAAGACGTAGTGCCCGGCGTTCTCGTAGGAGAAGCGCAGCGGTTTCTGGATCAGCTCGGGCTTGTCGAACTTGTCGTTCGACCGGAAGCTGCGGCTCATGGTGGAACCGGAAAGCATGTTCTTGAGCTTGCAGTTGTAAATCGCCTGCCCCTTGCCCGGCTTGCTGAAGTCGAAGTCGGTGATCAGGTAGGGCTGGCCGTCGTCAAGCTGGATTTTGCCGCCTTTGCGGAGATCGGAAGCGTCAAGCATGGTAATCCTCTTTAAGTTTGAAAAGCGCTTTAAGGTACAAAGGGAAGGGGGTCTGTGTCAAGGGGAGAAAAGGAGCCCTTGAAGCTGGTAACGGATCATGCGGTTGTAGTCGGAACGGTCGGGGAGGAGCGACTGTAGCGCCTCACGGCAGACCAGGCGAGCCTTCTGTTTCTGACCGGAGAGTAGGCAGGCCTGCGCGTGCAGCAGCGGGTTGACGCGAGGCGCGCGGGGATCGAGCGCGGAATAGCTCGCGCACGTTTCGAGCAGCGCGGCGGCGTAGGGCCACGCCTGATGGCTGGCGAGCCACTCTGCGCGCAAGGCGAAGGGCGCGGGCGAGGGGAAGGCCGTCGGCGGCTCTTCGGCGAAATAGGGGTCTTCGTCCGCTGCGGCGGGTGCGGGCTGGGGCGCGACGTGGACCGCCGGTGCGCGCGCGAGTGCGGCGGACGCTTCAGCCGAGGCGCTCAGGCGCGCGAGCAGGCCGGCGTAGCCCCGTGCGGCGTCGAAGTCGAGCAGCCAGAAGTTGTCGTCTTGGCGGAGCACGACAAAGCGGCCCTCTTCGAGAAAGGCCATGTGGCTGACGGGCCTGCTCCGGCCGAGCAGTGCTCCCAGCGGGATTCGGGCGACCTCGTAGCTCCGGGGGGCTGCGGCGATGGTCAGGTCGTTGGATGCCGTCACAGAGAGCTGCCACCGGCTGTCGCGCGAGAGGGCCTTGGTCTGATAGGCCCGCCGCGGTTTGGCGACGAGCGCGTCGGCGTTGAAGCTGGGCAGGACCGTGCCGGTGTAGGTGGCGGCTGCAACGCACCATTCGCGCGATACGGCGGGGACGCCGCCGAACTCGGTCCTGAGAAACACGTTCAGCCCCGAGCCGTCATGGGTAGTCAGCGTGCCGGTGACAAAGGTGTTGGTCGCGTGCGGCCAGGCGGCGAGCTTCTGGAGCACGGTCTGGGTGAGGCTGTCGGAAACCGTGATGACTCCGTTTCCGACGGTGAACTTCAGCAGTCCGTTGCCGGAGAAGAGGGTGTTGTCGTCGCCTTTGCCGGCGTAACGCAGGCCGGGAAGCCGCGCCTGCGCATAGCCGACGAGGGCCTGTTGGTCCGCTTCACTCACAAAGAAGACGCCGCTCTTGACGGCCACGGGCATGCCGGGAAAGGCGGGGTTGGCCGCGAGGGCGGGCGGGGGGGCGAACGCGGATTTCCCCAGCTTGTCAATCGACGTGATCTGTCCTTCGGGGTTGATCTCCAGGGCAAACCGCGTGGCATTCTTGACGTAGCGCAGCACGAGGTGGCGGTCGAAGACGTAGGGCGTCTCGTGGGTGTCGGGCCAAGGCAGGGTACGCTTCCATAGCCAGGTGTCGCTGATCAGATCGAAGAGCCCCACCTGGCGGCGCTCGACCGCGTCGGTTCCGTTGGCGACGGCGATGGCGTAGCGGCCGTCCTGCGACACATGCCAGTTCCACCGCCCGCCGGGCTCGGGCGGCTGAACGTGGAAGACGACGGTCGGCTGCGTCGCGTGGGCGGCCCAGATCCGCAGGTCGATCTCGTCTGTGGCGTAGCCCTCGCTGCGCGCGTCGCGGCGCAGGGCGAGAAGGTCGGTCAGGTTGGTGATGGAGGCATCTGCCAGTCGGTTAGTGATGCTGCCGGTCTCGGCGGGCGGCGGCATGCGGGAAGGCGTACACTTATGGACGAGCATCACGAACAGGAGTCCGAACAGCAGGGGAATCAGCATGAGCGCAACGCCGAGCAGGGCTGTGTGCAGCAAGTGGCGGGGCGTGGTGGGCGTTTGGGTCGGGATGGGTTGAGGGGTGGGGTGCATGGGGGTTATTCCGCTTCGCCGGTCGCGTAGTACTCGATCAGCGTATTAAGTTCGAGGGGGAGCGTGTTCGTCGTGCCGCTGGAGCTTGAGAGCGCGGCGGACACGCTGTGCACGGTGGTTGTGGGGCTGGGGCTCGCCGCCTCGGCCCGCCTGACGGGTTGCGCGGCAGCCTTCTTGGCCGCCTGCGCCGTCAGGTGGAGTCGCCAGCGCTCGTTTGTGTCGGCGTCGTGCGCGCGTTTTTCTGCGACCGCCCTGTCGAGGGCTTCGACCTTCTTCGAGTACGAGAGGATGCCGTCGGTGATAGCGGCGGCGCATTTCTCCTGCCACGCCGCATCCAGCATCTTTTGGGTTTCGGCGGGGTTGGAGAGGAAGCCGAATTCGAGCAGGACGGCGGGGCAGCTCGTCTCACGCAGGACGAAGAACGACTGGCGCTTGAGTCCGCGGTCGGGGACCTGGCCCAGCACGGCCAGATTGCGGTGAATGGAGAAGCCGAGCAGGGTGTTGTGGTAATCGTTGCGGTTACCGATTTGCCAGCCGCGCACGCGGCTGCCGTCCGCTGTGCCGGGGTAACCGCTGGGCGGCAACACGTAGGTTTCGACGCCGGCGGCGCCCGCGTTGGACGCGTAGTTGGCGTGTACGCTCACAAAGAGGTCAGCCGCGCCCTTGCGCGCCAGCCGGGAACGCTCGTCAAGCGCGAGGGTCGTGTCATTGGTACGCGTGTAAGACACCTGCAGCCCCGCGCCGGTCAGGCGCGCGCCGAGCTTGAGGGCTAGGGCGAGGTTGAGGTCCTTCTCTTTCACGGCGGGGCTCTTGCTGCTGGCGCCGTCGTCCTCGCCGCCGTGGCCGGGGTCGAGCAGGACGCGAAGCGGCTTCGGCGCGCCTTCCTCTGTCGGCAGGACCGACAGGAGCAGCAGATCGAGGTCGGTTGAGGCGATGCGCCAGTCGCCGCCCGTCACTGAGCCGTCGGGGGAGGCGTTGAGCCAGACGGTCGTGCCGTTGACATCGGATTTGCGCCGGCCCTGATAGAAGCGGATGAGGTGCTGCTCATTCGAGAAACAGAGCGAGTCGCCATCCCAAGCGTAGTTGGTGATGCCGATGGCGTTCTGGACGTACGGGAGGCTCTTCCACGCGAGGGAGGTGCCGACGGGGTCGCTTTTGGATTCGGGAAGGAGCGCGAACGTACAGACGAGAAAGAATAGGAGGGACAGTCGGGAATGGCTCATAAGTTTGCGCGGGAGAGTATACCCGACGGGCGCTGGCAGTTGAAGCAGGAACTTATAGTTCTTAATGCGCGGCTAGGCCTTACAGCCGCGCCAGTCCGCTAAGGCGTGGTTGGCCGGGCTCAGGGCGGGCGCGAGCGACTGATAGATGTCGGACAGCGGCTTGTAACGCGCGTGGCGGGCCGCATCGGGATGGAACGTGCGGGTCGAACCTTTCACGCGGTCCACCGCTTCGTCAAGGTCGCGCCAGACGCCGAGCGCCACGCCCGCCAGCAGCGCAGCGCCGAGCGGCGAGGTGTCTTGAACTTCCGAGACCTCGACGTCCATTCCGGAAATGTCGGCCTTGTTCTGAAGCCAGAAGGCGTTGCGGGTCGCTCCGCCCGAGGCAACGATCCTCTCAAAGCGCGTACACATGCTCCGCTCCATGGTCTGGAGGATGTGCTGGAACTGGAAATTAAGGCCCTCGATTACCGCGCGGTAGAGGTCGGCCTTGGCGGTCGTGTTGAGCAGGCCGATAAAGGCGCCCGCTGCGCGCCCGTCGTTCACGGGGCATGCGGCCGAGGAGAGGTACGGCAGAAAGAGCACGCCGCCCGCGCCCGGCTGCGAGTCGCGCTCGCACGCGGCGATCACGTCCTCCCAGGGCCGCTCCGCATCGCCTGTCATCTCGCGGAACCACGTCAGCGCCGAGGCCGACGGCGAGCCGCCCCAGACTGCGGTGCGCCCCGGCGCGACATGCGCCTGCACGCAGATGCCCGCGCGGCCCAGCGCCCAGTCGCACGTCGTTAGTGCAGAACCTGCCGCGCCCGGAGGTCGCGGGCCACCTGGGTGGCGCGGGCTCTCC
Source organism: uncultured Lentisphaeraceae bacterium (assembly GCA_964390795.1). Taxonomy (GTDB): domain Bacteria; phylum Verrucomicrobiota; class Kiritimatiellia; order RFP12; family UBA1067; genus CAYMLQ01. The sequence goes on along the minus strand of CAYMLQ010000113.1, from coordinate 9,434 downwards.
GAGCACGCTTCGCAAGAGGTTCGCGCCACCGTGGCGATCAGATTCTCCCAACTGCCCATCACGTTCGAGACCACGCCCGGCCGGTGTGCGCCGACCGGCAGCGTGCCGCACAAATGATCCTGTCCGCCCAGCACGACCGGCGTGCCCTGCGGCAGGCCCGTCACACGCGAGGCTGCGGCGTGAACCGTTCCCAATAAAGTGCCCGAGGTCCGGATCGCTGGCAACAGCCTTCGCGGAATGCCGGAAGCGGCGACCAACTCGTCCGACCAGCAGCGTGCTTTCTGGTCAAGCAGCAGCATGCAACTCGCCATGCTCGGATCGGTCGCCCGCACGCCGCAGAGACGGAAGTTCACGAAATCTTCGATCAGCAGCCACGACGTGGCCTGCTTGATGACCTCGGGCTCGTGTTCCAGCATCCAGCGCACGCGCATCACGCCGGTCATGGCCCAGGGCGGAAAGCCGGCGATGCCGAACGTCCGCTCCGCGCCGACGGTTTTTTCCCACCAGGAGGCTTGCGGTGCGGTACGCCCGCAGTGCCAACTGATGAAGGGATAAAGCGTGTTGCCTTTCTCATCTACCGGCACGCCGTCCATGCCCATGCCGGTCACGGCCACGCCCGCGACACGCGCCGGGTCATCGATGGCCGCAAGCACCTCGCGAAAGGCCTCGCCCACGCCACTCCAGATCGCGTCGGGGTTCCAAAAGACCCACTCGGGGTGTGACGCGGCATACGGGTTATAGCGCTCGGTCGGGCGCGAAGCGGAGGCCGCGCAGCGGCCGTCCGGCGTGTAGAGGCAGACCTTGGTTGAGGTCGAGCCGAGATCGACAGCGGCGAGGAGCGTGCGGGATGTATGGGGTTGGGCATTCATTTTGGTCATGGACACAAAAAAAGGATAAGAGAAACGGCGGGGGGATGCAAGGTGGGATTTACGGGAACGCTCAACCTTCTCCCCTCACAATCCGTTCGCATAGGCCAGAATACAGACGCCAGCCACCAGAATCGCGAGGGCGAGCCGGATGCCGGTCACGGCGCGCGCGTCGGCGCCGCGCCATTCGCCGGTCAGGAAGCCGTTGATCGTGCCCGTGAAAATCGCGAGCGACATGAAGATCGCATAGCCGACCGAGACGCCGAGCGCCCCGAGCTTCGGGCAGCCCACGCCGAAACAGGCGATCGCGCCGTCGTGCAAGAGGGCCATCACGAGCGCGATCACATAGACCGGCAGGACGCCAGGCTGTGCCAGCGTACGCCAGGTCTTGTTCGCGGTCAGCTTATAAGCGCAGTAGCCGCATGCGGAGAGCGAGCCGCCCCAGAGCGCGAGGGCCGTCACAGCGAAGCTCGCCCGCCAGTCCGGATTGGCGAACGGTTCTGCCGAGGCCTGCTTCATGACGGCGCTGCCGAAGCCGAAGGCCAGCGCGTAGCAGGCGCAGAGCACGCCGGAAAGCACGGCCACGGCGATGCCTTTGCCGAGGTTGCGCGGAGCCTGACCGGTGCCCCCGCCGCGCTCCTTGAGCAGCGCGGCCCTGCCGGACACGACCACGCCCAGGATGCAGACCGCCGCGCCAGCCAGCATCACCGCGCCTTTGGCCGTGCCGAACACGCACGGCGTGAAGATCAGCGCCGGGCCGAGCATGCCGAACGCGATCTGCACGCCATAGTTGATCGCGTAGGCGAGCGAGAGGCCCACGAAGGCGAAGCTGAGGCCCAGCGTCATCGACCCTAAGCCCCAGAGGAACCCGAACGCCACGGGGCCGAGCCACTGGCTGGGCGCGAGCGAACCGCAAATGCCGAACAGGTCCTTCACCAGAACCGGCCCCACGAGGAGCGGCAGGAGGATCGTGGCGAAGAGGAAGAAGGGCCCCCAGAGCGTTTCCCAAGGGGTTCCCTTGCGCACGAACTTGCTGGGCAGCCCGAAGGACCCGCCGCACAGCGCACCGAGTACGATCAACATCAATCCCGTTGTCATGACTGTTCTCCTGTTTTTACTGGTAGGGGGGTTCCCCGTAAACCGCCGCAGATCCCTGCCGCCGCGGACGCCTCGGGGAGGCGTCCCTACCGAAGATTCCCGTACGTCCGCAACGACTCCAGCAGCGCGCGGTAGTTATCGGGCTTCACGCCGCGGTGGATCGTGTTGCTGGAGGAGACGATCAGACCGGTCGGGCCGGCGTCGGCGATGCAGCGGCGCACCTCCCCGCGCACGTCGTCGGGGGAGCCGGTGCAGAGGGTGTTGACGCAGTCGATGTTGCCTTTGAGCGCGAGGCGGTCGCCGTACGCGGTCTTCATCGCGGCCATGGTCAGGCCCGCGCCCGGGTCGATCGGGTCGAGGCAGTCGATGCCCGCGTCGATCCAGTGGTCCACCAGCGGAAGCACGTTGCCGTCGCAGTGTTTCACGGTCAGGCAGCCCAGCGCCTTGAAGCCCTGGATCGCGCGGCGGAACGAAGGCAGGAGCTGCGCAACATAGACGTCGGGAGGGAAGAGGGGGCCGGCGGCCATGGCCACGTCGTCAGTGGTGGCGATGATCTTGACGCCGAAGGTGCGGACCGCGTGCTCGGCCACCGCCAGGTTGTAGGTGACGATGCGGTCGAGGAACGCGGCGCAGGCTTCGGGCTCGACCAGGGGCGCCATGAGCGCCTCCTCGTAGCCCAGCAGGTCGCGCAGGTCGGAGAAGCCGTCGCGCAGGTTGAACACGATGGCGCGCGTTTCGCCGAAGCGCTCGACGGCGCGGCGCAGGGTGGCGAAGCGGTGGTCGGCGTGCGGGTCGGGAAAGGAGAAGTCGAGGTGGCGCGTGACATCGGAGAGGGGCTGCGCGACCACGGCGGGGATGCAGTCGCCGGTGAGCTGGCGGCGGTTGCCCCACTCGTCCTCGAACGTTTGCGCGTCGATAAAACGCTTGGTGTAATCGGGCCGGATGTTGATCCCGTCGATGTCCAAGCGCTCGACCACGTCGAACGGATCGTCAGAGCCGGTCAGCGCGCGGCCGACCGACACGTCGATAAACCACTCAAAAGTCGGGATGCGGTCGGGCGTCTCGCGCCGGAGCGCGGCGCACATGCGTTCAGTTGCGTTCATAAGTGGGGGAGAGAGGTCAGAGTTCAGAAATCAGAGTTTAGTGTTCAGGGTTCAGGTGGGAAGCGTTACAGGTTTTTGCTGACCCCTGAACACTGACCCCTGAACCCGCTTTCATTGCAACGTGGGTTGGGCGAGGCCGCCTGCGAGTTGGGCTTCGCCGCCCGCTTTCTCGTAGACGCCGTAGAACTGGCAGACCGAGTCGAGCCAAGTCACGAGACGGCTGGTCTCGTCGGCTGAGAGTTTCACGTCGTGGTGCCCCTTTTGCAGCAGGGCGTAAAGCTTGGAGCTGCGGGCGCCGAACGCGCCTGGCGTGGTACGGTAGAATTTGGGCGAGTTCCAGTCGCGGTTCGAACCGTAGTTCGTGAAACCATAGGGTTCGGCCAGGCTGATATACGAGGCGTAGTAAAAGGAGGACTTATTCATCCATCCTTTGGCGACGCGCTCGGTCACTTCGCGGTCGAGGCGCGGCGGCGCCTTCTGTCCGGCGGTCACGGCCTTGATCTTCTCGGCATGGCACGAAACACAGTGTTTGTCGAGCACCGGCTGCACGAGGCGCGGGTAGCTGAAGGGGTTGGAGCCCTCGGGGCCGGGAGTCAGCGCGGAGGGCGCCCGCTTCATGGCCAGCGGCATGGCGGTAGGCGTGCGCTCAGGCGCGACGGTCTTGGGTTCGTGGCAGCCCTGACAGGACATGCGTTCGCCCGGCATGAGTGCGGTGGCCGAGCGCATGGACTGGACCGTGCAGCCGCTGGCGTCCAGCGCTTGGAAAAAGATCTCCACGCCCGCAGGCACCGTAAAGTGCGCGCTGCCGTCCTTCTCGATGGGCACGGTGCCGAGCACGACGCGGGCGAGGTTGATGGAGTCGAAACCTTCTGGAATCTGGATTCCGATGTTGTAAGGCACTTCAGCCGACGCCACAGAAAGCGGGAAGATCTGCCACACGCGCAGCGCGGTGATGACGGTGCCCGCTGGCCACTGCTGCTGGCTCTTGTAGACGTCGGCGATGGTCACCGTGGCTTCCCCGCGCTCGCCTGCCGCCAGGCGTTGGCGCTGCTCCGGGATCACAGGGGGCTGCGGGGTCGAGCGCAGCGGCACGGGGCTCAGGCACGCGATACCGGGATCGCGATAGACCAGCTCCTTGTTTCCGAAGCGATCAACCAGGTAGAGACCGAACACGTGCCGGACGGCATTGCTCTTCACCTCGACCGGTTCGTAGGCGCACAGATAATACGTTTCGTTCAGCGGCCAGGCGGTGCCGTAGGTCTGCGAGCCTTTCTGGCTTTCCGGAAAACCCACGTCGGGCGTCAGCCGCTTGACCGGCATCATGGCATCGTCGTCCTCCACGCGCGGATCGACGACGATCAGCGAGCCGAACGCCTGCCCGTGATGCGGGGCGGCGGTGGCCACGAGGCGGTGCGAGCCGGGGATGGGGCGGGCGTCGAGTTCCATGTCGGCGCGCTTGTAGCGGAACGAGTAGTTGCCGTGGACCGGGCGCGGGTTGCGTCCGTCCGGCGTGGTGACCCACGGGTGGTGGGCGGTGCAGCCGTGGCGGTCGACGTAGTCCCAGCGCGTCCAGAGCAGCATGCCGTCGTGCGTCACGGCGGGCGACCACTCGTTGGTCTCGTGGTAACTGAGGCAGCGGATGTCCGAGCCGTCGGTCGCCAAATCGTAAAGCGTGAAGGTCGGGCAGAAGCGTCCGCAGCGCAGGTAGCCGCCTCGCCGTTCGGAAATGAAGGCGATGCGCCCCGCCGGCGTAAAGCAGGGCTGGAAGTCGTTGAACGTGCCGTCCGTGAGCTGCGTGAGGCGCGAGCCGTCCGCGCCGACGGTAAAGAGGTGGTAGCAGAAGCCCTGCTCCCAATGGCCGTCCTGGGCGTGGTTCAGGTGGCTGATGTGCCTGCGCGACCCGATGCCCTCGACGTAGGCGAAGGCGATGGTTTTGCCGTCATAAGACAGGGCCGGCGAGACGAGCGAGCCGCCGTCCTTGCCCTGGGTGGCGCGGGTGCCGAATGCGAGCGGCTGGTCTTTCATCCGGCCATTGGCGACGCGCGCGTCAGCGAGCACGTCGCGCAAGGCGGGCTTTGCGCCGAAGGGGTCAGCGAGACTAAAGAGCCCGCCGCCGGAGCGCTGCTGCTGGCCATAGAACTGGTCGCAGCAGTGCTCCATCACCCCGCGCACCTCACGCTTGATGAAGAGCAGCTCGTTGAAGTCGAGCAGGGGATTGGCGAACGCGATGCGGCGTCGCACGGGGAGCAGCCGGTCAAAAAGCGCGCGCCGGGCGGCTGCGGCCTCGGGGCTGGCTGCTGCGGCTTCGGTGCGGACCGCGTCGAACTCGCGCTGCTCCGCGGTGAGCGCCCGGCATCCGGGCAGCGTGCGCACGTCGGCGAGCAGGGCGGCGGTGCGGCGCAGCAGGACGTCGAGCGGATCACGGTCTGACTCCGTGACCAGCGCCTCGGTACAGTAGGCCTCAGGCGTAAAGGTCGCGAAGCGCGTCTTCTGCGTCAGGTCGTAGGCGAGAAAGGCCCACTGGCGGTCAGCCTCTCCTTCAGGATAGGTGACGCCCGGCGGCGGCGGCGTGAGCCACTCCGACCCGCCTTGCGACACTGCGCTCAAACACACCAGACCGAACACCAACAGCCACCTGTTAAATTGCATTGATTGACTCCGCCTCAACAGAAGGATGAACCTTCAACCGCCATCAGTATGCACAATCGCCGTTAGAAAGAGAATCTCTCTTCTGGCATATTTTTTAAAAGTTTCGCTTTTTGGCAAAACGTTGTTTACGGCGTTGCCGGATCCGTTTATACTGTCCGCGATGAAAATGGCTTGGGTGGACAGTATGTTGCCGGTCATGCAGAAAATCCGCGACCGTTTCCACGAGACGGTCGGGCTGGCTGTTTTAGACGAAGTGTCTGCGGTGGGCGTCATCATCACAGCGGTTCCGGAAACCGGGCGTTTCGGGTTTACGTTGTGCACGGGACACCGCTTTCCGGTACATACGGGAGCGCCGGCAAAGGCGATGCTCGCGTTTATGCCGAAAGAACGGGTTGAGCCGCTTCTGAAAAAAGTGACGTTCGAGCGGTTTACGAAAACAACGGTGACTTCCTTAAGGGCTTTTCGCAAGGAGCTGGCCGATATCCGAGCCTGTGGCTACGCGCTTGACCGCGCCGAGGAGGTGGAGGGGTGCCACTGCCTGGCTGTTCCCGTGTTCGATCACGCAGGGGCTCCTGTTGCCGGGATCTGGTTTACCGGGCCCTCTTACCGTCTGCCGCTGGAGAAGCTCCCGGCCGCCTATCCTGTTCTGAGGGCACTGGTTGACGAGGCTCAGCGCGTGGCGTTTACGCCTCTGAGCGATCAGGGAGTGCCCGTGTTGACGGCGGACAAAATCGGACGGGCACGCGCGATTCTGGAAGCGGTTCCGCTGACAGAAAACATTGACCTTGTCGAGCTGGCGCGCACATTGGGAATGAGTTACTCCGCCTTTCGCCACGCCTTCAAGGCGCAGACCGGGACCGGCCCTGCGCAGTTCCGGTTGACACGCCGCATCGCCGCCGCGTGTCGCGATCTTGAAACGTCGGCGTTGCCCTTGGCGAGGATTGCCGAGCAGACCGGGTTCCCTTCTGCAGCACATTTCTCGACGGTTTTCAAAAAGAAGACGGGGTTCTCGCCCCGCTACTACCGCGCTCTGAACCGGCGGCAGTCCTTTATGACCTGACGAAGAATCGCGCGGCCTGTCCGCTACCTCCGTCCCCTTTTCAACAAAATACCTTCAACAAAATACCGCGGTATTCCGTTTGTCACAGGGGTGTATTTTGGATACAATGGCGCGGTTTTTTTTGACCACCTATGGAGGGAATTCACATGAGTTGTCCGTATCAATGCTCTCACGAAGTGGAGCAGATGTGCGTTGTGGCGAAGGGCGCCAAGCACGGGCCGGCACCGATCCCTGAAGAGGGCAAGTGGGTGCAGGTGAAGCAAGTCACAGACATTTCAGGTCTCACGCACGGCGTGGGCTGGTGCGCGCCTCAGCAGGGCGCCTGCAAGCTGACCCTGAACATCAAGGACGGCGTGATCCAGGAATCGCTGATCGAGACGATCGGCTGTTCCGGCATGACGCATTCTGCCGCGATGGCCGCCGAAGTTCTGCCGGGTAAGACCGTGCTCGAGGCGCTGAACACCGACCTCGTCTGCGACGCGATCAACACCGCGATGCGCGAGCTGTTTCTGCAGATCGCCTACGGCCGCAGCCAGAGCGCGTTCTCCGAAGGCGGGCTGCCGATCGGCGCCGGCCTCGAAGATCTCGGCAAGGGCCTGCGCAGCCAGATCGGCACGATGTACAGCACCAAGCAGAAGGGCGTGCGCTATCTGGAGATGGCCGAGGGCTACGTCAAGCGCATCGCGCTGGACAAGAACGACGAGGTCATCGGCTACGAGTTCATCCGCCTCGGCTCCTTCCTGGAGCAGATCAAGAAGGGCGCGGATCCGAAAGAGGCGTTGGAGAAGGCGACCGGCACGTACGGGCGCTTCACCAAGGAACTGGGTGCCGTGAAGTTCATTGATCCCCGTCACGAATAGTTGAAAGGAGATTTTTCTTATGGCACTTTTCGAAAGCTATGCGCGTCGCATCAAACAGATCGACGCGGTCTGCAAGAAGTACGGGATCAAGGATCTCCAAGAGGCCCGCAAGCTGTGTCAGGACAAGGGCTTCGACCCTTACGACATCTGCTATGGCATCCAGAATATCTGCTTCGAGAACGCGAAGTGGGCCTATGTTCTGGGTGCGGCGATCGCCTTGAAGAAGGGCTGCACCAAGGCGGCCGAGGCGGCCGAAGCCATCGGCGAGGGACTGCAGGCGTTCTGCATCGCCGGCTCCGTGGCGGAGGATCGCAAGGTCGGCATCGGACACGGCAACCTGGCCGCGATGCTGCTGCGCGAAGAGACCCAGTGCTTCTGCTTCCTCGCGGGCCACGAGTCGTTCGCCGCCGCCGAAGGCGCGATCGGTATCGCCCTCAAGGCGAACAAGGTCCGCAAGGCGCCGCTGCAGGTGATCCTCAACGGTCTCGGCAAGGACGCGGCCTACATCATCAGCCGCATCAACGGCTTCACCCACTGCGAGACGAAGTTCGACTACGCGACCGGCAAGCTTAAGGTCACGAAGACGACCAAGTTCTCCGAGGGGCCGCGCGCGGCGGTTCGCTGCTACGGCGCCGATGACGTGCGCGAGGGCGTGGCGATCATGTGGAAAGAGCGGGTGGACGTCTCCATCACCGGCAACTCCACCAACCCCACGCGCTTCCAGCACCCGGTCGCCGGCACGTACAAGAAGGAGTGCCTCGAGCAGGGCAAGAAGTTCTTCTCGGTGGCCTCGGGCGGCGGCACGGGCCGCACCCTGCATCCCGACAACATGGGCGCGGGGCCGGCCTCGTACGGCATGACCGACACCATGGGCCGCATGCACTCCGATGCGCAGTTCGCGGGCTCCAGCTCGGTTCCGGCGCACGTGGAGATGATGGGCTTCCTCGGCATGGGCAACAACCCGATGGTCGGCGCGACCGTCTCGGTGGCCGTGTCGATCGAGGAGTCGTTCAAGAAGTAAGCTGCCTGTGCGCGAGACCTTCAGAACCAGGCCGTCCCGCACCTGCGGGGCGGCCTTTTTTCACTTACCGCCATGTTGCGACGATGGATCGAGTTCGTGTTGCTCTATGTCCTTTTACCGGTGGCGCTGCTGGCGGTGAAACGGCTGGAGGGGAGCTTTCCCGTGCTCCCCGTTCTGTGGCTTGCGGCGTATCCGGCCGCGCGCTATCTGGTCGCCCGCCACGGGTGGGGCGCGAGGGAGCTGGTGGGCCTTTCGCTGACCCGCCGCCAAATCATGCGGCTGCTGTTGCGGCTGGCGGCGGCGGCGGTTGTGCTTGCGGGCGGGATTCTGCTCGTTGCCCCCGAACAGTTCATGGAGCTGCCGAAAACAAACCTTCGGCTGTGGGTGCTCGTCATGGTGCTCTATCCGCTGCTCTCCGTCTATCCGCAGGGTATCCTCTACCGCGGGCTGTTTTATGCTCGGTACGCGTGTCTGTTTCGCAGCGAGCGCGGGGCGTGGCTTGCGGGCGCGGCGGCCTTCAGCCTCGCGCATCTCGTCTTCGCCAATGTGTGGGCCGTCGCGCTGACGTTTGCGGGCGGGTTGCTCATTAATCGCATGTACCGCAGGACCGGCTCGCTGCTGGCTTCCGACCTCGAACATGCGGCGTACGGCCAGCTTGTGTTCACCACCGGCTGGGGCCGCTTCCTCTATCACGGCACCTTGCGGCTGTTGGAGCGGGTGTAGCGGTGACTTGCAAGATCAAACGAACGTTTCTAGGCTGCGAGTTTATTGAGTACC
>CAYMLQ010000112.1:0-14798 GCA_964390795.1 uncultured Lentisphaeraceae bacterium | reverse complement strand
GCGCACCAGCTCCTGGGCGATCGCGATCAGGTCGTCGTTCACGATCACCACGTGGTCGCTGTCCCAGCGCACCCCGCGGCTGACGTGCAGCAGAATTTCCGGCACGAACAGCAGGCAGGAGGAGAGCTTGTCGGAGATGGTCTCGGTCGGGTGGAAATGGCCCGCGTCGAGCGTCAGCACCTTCTGGTTCTTCACGGCATAGCCCATGTAGAACTCGTGCGAGCCGACCGTATAGCTTTCCCCGCCGATGCCGAACAGCTTGGACTCCACCGCGTCGAGCATGTGTTTGGGATCCAGCTTCTCTGCGAAGCAGGCGTCCAGCGAGTCGTTGAGGATCTTGCGGGGCGTTTCACGGTCGGCCGGGATATCCTTGTAGCTGTCCGGGATCCAGACGTTGTTCACGCAGGGCGAGCCCAGCGCCTTGCCGATCGCCGCGGCGATGCGGCGCGTGGCGGCCGTGTGCTTGATCCAGAAATTTCGGGTCTTTTTGTCGCGGCTGGAGAGGGAGAAGCCGTTAAACATCGGATGCGAGAAGAGCGTGGGGTTAAAATCCATGCCGAGCTTGTTCTTCTTGCACCAGTCGATCCAGTTCTTCATGTGCTCAGGCTGCAGCTCGTCGCGGTCAACCTTCCCGCCCTTCTCGAATTCGGCATAGCAGGCGTGAACGTTCACGCGGTGCGAGCCGCCGACCATGGAAAGCACAAACTCGATGTCGCCGCGCAGCTCAGCCGGGTTCCGCGCCCGCCCGGGATAATTGCCGGTGGCCTGAATGCCGCCCGTCAGGTCGCCATCCGGATTCTCGAAGCCGCGCACGTCATCGCCCTGCCAACAGTGCAGCGAGACCGGAATCTTCAGCAGCTTCTTCAAGGCCGAGTCCACGTCCACGCCCAACTCCGCATACCGTTCGCAAGCCAGCTTGAAGGCGGTCTCAATGTTCTTTTTGCTCATGGAATACCTTGCTCCTCTATTGTTCCCGGACAACCGGAAACGGTTTTGCACGCTTTCCACCCGGCCGCGGGGCGCATTCGTTTCCCCATCCCCGGACAAAGCATTGACGAATGACCACAGTGTACGTGAATCGCGCCGCTTGTTCCAGCCTGATTTTCGACCGCCTGATTTTCGACGCAACGAAACACCTTCACCTGTCGGGCGGCTGTCAGTCCGCCAGGCGCTGCGCCGCTTTGCGGTATACGGCGCCGATCTCCTTTGCCATGGCGTCAAGGGTGAACGACGCGACAGCGCTGCGGCCCTTTTCCGCGAGACTCCGCCGCTTCTGCGGATCGCGAAGCAGCTTCAGCACCGCATCGCACAGCGCTTCTGGGCTGCCGGTTTCGACCAACAGCCCATTCTCCCCGTCACAGATCAGCTCGGGCACGCCGCCCACCGCCGCCGCCACAACCGGCACCCCGGCCTGAAAAGCCTCCAGAACGACGTACGGACACCCCTCCCAGCGCGAAGGGACAACCACCACGTCCGCCTCGCGCATACGCGCCACAGTCTCCTCCTGACGGCATGCGCCTTCAAACGTCACATGCGCCGCCAGCTGGCGCTCCCTGACCTGCACGCGCAGCGCACGCTCCATCTCTCCGCAGCCATACAGGCGGAAACAGACGTTCGGCACATGCGTCACAATCTCAGACGCGGCCTCAATCAAAAGGTCCGGCCCCTTCTGCCGCGTCAGCCGGCCGAACAGCCCAACCGTCAGCGCGCCGGTCTCTCGCACCCTCACCGGGCCAAGGGCAACCGCCTTGACACCGTTTCTGACGAGCGTCACGCGGTCGCGCGCGTAGCCGAGCTTCACCGCCTCGCGCACCTCTTCCTCCGACACCGCAATCAGCGCCGCCGTCAGACCTCTCACGCTGCGCTCCAGCAGCCGATAGAAACACCGCCGCCGCTTGCCGGCCGACATCAGGAAGGGAAACGCGTGCGGCGTGTAGACGACCGGCACGCGGCACCAGGCGCCCGCAAGACGCGCCAAAAAACCCGCCTTGGAACTGTGCGCGTGGATCAGGTCCGGCCTCACCCGCCGCACGCACCGCACCAGCCGCAGCAGACTCGCGACATCGTCAAGAGGGGCGATTCCGCGCCGCATGGGCACCTCGCACACCGGCCCCCCGCATGAGGCATACCCGGCCAGATCCTCCTCGCGTACCGACGGGTCGCGCACATAGGAGACAGCCACGGACGAGCGAAACTCGGCAGGATCGAGCGCCGACACGAGATCCCGCAAGTGGCGGCGCGTGCCACCCTCGGTCGCCTCCAACACCTGTAAGACCGTTAACATCCCTGTAAGACCCGCGCCTGCCGCCACGAATGCGTCTCCAGCTCGCGGCGGCGCTGCTGCCAGTCCGGCATGCATTGCGCAAGCTGAAAGTAAAACGCCGCCGAATGGTTAAGATGCGCCAGATGACACAACTCGTGAACGATCACATAGTCGATCAGGCGGCGCGGCGCATGCAGCAGTTCAACGCTCAGCGTGATATGCCCGTTCGCCGCGCAGCTTCCCCAGCGCGTCCGCATCGCGCGCACCGTCAGCCGCAGCCCTTCCGGCTGAACGTCGGACCGCATCCGCAGCGGACACTTCGCATGGCGGATGCGCGGCCCGAAGCGCTCGATAGCTTCTAAGAGGTAGCCCGCCAAAAGCGACTCGGCCTGCGCACGGAACCACTCGTCCACCAGCGTCTTGACGCGCTGGCTGTTTGAAAGCTCATAAAGCGCCACCCGCAAGACGCCCTCTTCGTGCGCCACGCTCTTCCACACCGAGCGCACCACCTCCAGCCGCTGCGGCTTACCCAAGTAGAAGATGATCTCGCCCGTCTTGTACTTCAGCGGAGCCAGACGAGGTTTCTGGGACTGCCGCGCCATGGCCTGCAGAATCCACTCCGCCTGCTGGACCACGAACGCGTGCGCGGCTTTAAAGGAGACGCGCTGCGGCACCCGCACCACCACCTCGTCCGGACTGCTGACCACGATTCGGACGGACCGGCAACGACCGGGTCGGATCACGTACCCGATGGTCTTTCCTCCGTAGACAAACTCCGACGGACTACTGTTCTCCATATCCTTCATCGCGGCACCGCTCTCAATCTTCAGGTCCACCCATTTATGGCGCATAAGCATACTCTCGCGGCCCCCCACCGGAAAGCGGAAAATACGCCTGATTTTTCGCAGTGACAAGCCCTCTCCCATAGGCTAAAATATGGGTTTATTAATTTTGTGGCCGGTCACCGTTTGTGAATCGTCCCACACCACCGTTTCAAACGTTTGGAGACAGTATGGCCCAAGCAGTCATTTTCCCGAAACTCGGTCAGACCATGGAGGAGGGAGCCATCGTCAAATGGCTCAAGAAAGAGGGTGACCCGGTCGCGAAAGGCGATATCCTTTTCGAAATCGAAACCGACAAAGCCAATCTGGAAGTCGAGAGCTTTTTCGAGGGCGTCTTGCTCAAGATCTACGTACGCGAGGGCCTGACCGTCCCCGTCAACACCGTGGTCGGCTACGTCGGCACAACGGGCGAAAAAGCCCCCGAACAGCCGCCCAAAGCTGCCGCAGCACCGGCTCCGGCGCCCGCGCCCGCCGCTGCTTCTGCGCCCGCCGCAACGACGCCCGCACCGGTGCCCGCCGCGGCCGTTCCGTCCGTTGCCTCAGCCGCGACCGCGCCACGCCCTGCGCCCCAACCCGCCGCGATCCCGGTCACGGCCGCACGGCTTGTGATCTCCCCCCGCGCCAAGGCCCTCGCCAAGGACGCCTGCATCAACCCCGCCCGCATCACCGGCACCGGCCCCAACGGCCGCATCGTTGAAAAAGACGTGCAAGCCTATCTCTCCTCCTCCGGCTACGACGCCCTGCGCATCACGCCCGCCGCCAAGCGGCTGGCCGCCGAGAAGGAGGTCGACATCCTCACCGTCCGCGGCTCCGGCGACGGCGGCCGCGTCATGGTCGAGGACGTCGAGCGCGCCCTCAAGCGCAAGCCGGTCACCCTCTCCCGCATGCGCCAGGTCATCGCCCGCCGCCTCGTGGAGAGCAAGCAGACCATCCCGCACTTCTACGTCACGGTCAAGGCGGACCTCACCGACCTCATGACCTACCGCGCGGACCTCAAGGCCAGGGGCCTCAGCTACAGCGTCAACGACTTCGTGCTCGAAGCCGTGATCCTCTCGCTCGAGGAGTTCCCGGTCGTCAACTCCGTCACCGACGGCGTGACCGTCTCGTGGCGTGGCGACGTGGTCCTCGGCATGGCGGTCAGCGTCGAGAACGGACTCCTGGTGCCGGTCCTCCGCGCCGCCCAGTCGCTCACCCTCAAAGAGCTGAGCGCCCAGACCAAGGCTCTGGCCGAGAAGGCCCGCTCCGGCAAGCTCACGCCCGACGAGATGGTCGGCAGCTCCTTCACTGTCTCCAACATGGGCATGCTGAACGTGGATCAATTCACGGCGATCATCAACCCCGGCGAGGCCGGCATCCTGGCCGTCTCCAGCGCCCGACAGGTGCCCGCCGTGGTCAACGGCGAGATCAAGATCCGCACGGTGATGGCCATGACCCTCTCCGCCGACCACCGCATCGTGGACGGCTCGACCGGCGCGCTGTTCGTGAACGCCATCCGCTCCAAGCTCGAAAACATCGAACTCTGGAAATCGCTCGTGTAGTTTTCGAGAGAATCGAACGAATCGACTGAATCGATTCCCAACTCCTAAATCCTAACTCCTAAATCCTAACTTCTTATGTACGACTATGACATCATCGTGATCGGCGCAGGCCCGGGCGGCTATCCCGCCGCCATCCGCGCCGCGCAGCTCGGCAAGAAAACCGCCATCATCGAGAAAGAGGCCTTCGGCGGCACCTGCCTCAACTGGGGCTGCATCCCCACCAAAACCCTTATCGCCTCGGCCGAGCGTTACCACCACGCGGCCCACGGCGAAGCCTACGGCGTCACCGCCAAGGGCGTCTCGTTCGACTACGGCCGGATGGCCGCCCGCAAGTCGGAGATCGTCGCGAAGCTCAGCGGCGGCGTGCAGGCGCTGCTCAAGTCGAACGGCGTCGAACTCGTGGCTGGCGCGGCCCGCTTCGAAGGCCCCAACCGCCTCTCGGTCGTCCAGCCGGACGGCGCCACGCGCTGGCTCAGCGCCGCCTCGGTCATCATCGCGGCGGGCAGCGACTCCGCCATGCCGGGCTTCCTGCCCAAGGACAAACGCGTCATGGATAGCCGCGCCTTCCTCGACCTCACCGAGCTGCCCCGGCGCCTCCTGATCCTCGGCGGCGGCGTGATCGGCTGCGAGTTCGCCTGCATGGCCGCCGCGCTCGGCTCGAAGGTCACCGTCGTGGAAATGCTCGAGGACATCGTCATGGTGCTCGACCGCGACGTGCGCCGCGTGCTGCGCAAGCGCCTGGAGTCGCTCGGCGTCACGCTCCTGACCGGCGCCCCGCTCGCCGATATCGCGGTCAAGAAGGACGCCATCACCGGTACCTACAAGGATCAGACCGTCGAGGGCGACGTGCTGCTCGTGGCCATCGGCCGCAAGCCCAACACCGCCGCTCTGGACCTCGCCCGCGCGGGCGTCAAGGCGGACGAGCGCGGCACGATTCCCGTGGACGCGCAGGGCCGCACCAACGTTGCCTCGATCTTTGCGGTCGGCGATCTCGTGACCGGCTCGATCCAGCTCGCCCATGCGGCCACCCAGCAGGGCGTCGCGGCGGCCGAGGCCGCCGCAGGCCACAAGTCGAAAGTCGAAAAGGTCTGCCCCTCCTGCATCTTCACCTCGCCCGAGATCGGCCTGGTCGGCCTCTCGGAAGCCAGCGCCCAAAAGCTCGGCCTGGCGGTCAAGACCGCCGTCTTCCCCTTCTCCGTGCTCGGCAAGGCCATGGCCGCGGGCGAGACCGACGGCTTCGTGAAGTGGATCGCCGATCCGGCCACCGGCCAGATCCTCGGCGCGCAGGCGGTCGGCGCCCACGCCACCGAACTGATCGCCGAGGCCGCGCTCGCGCTGCGCAACGAGCTGACGCTCGACGAGGTGGGCAACACCATCCACTGCCACCCGACCTTCTCCGAGGCGTGGCTGGAGGCGGCGCACGCGTTCCACGGGGCGTGCGTGCATTTGCCGAAACGGTAAGACCCGAGAGAACGCTCAACGTTCAACGCCCAAACAAGCGGCGAAAGAGGCTGTATGAGCCGCAAGCTGAAGGTTTATCTGGACACATCGGTGATCAACTTTCTGTTCGCGGAGGACGCGCCCGAGAAAAAGGCGGCCACATGGGCCTTTTTTGACCGCGCGAAGCGGCAAGGCGTTCCGCTGTTTGTTTCGCAAGTGGTGATCGACGAGATATCGCGGACGAAGGATGCCGGAAAACGGGAAGTCCTTTTGCGTGCTGTCGTCGAACACGGTTTGCTTATGGTGCCTGAGATCATGCCAGCGGATGTCGAGCGCCTTGTGCAGACATATCTGGAATGGTCTATTTTTTGTTTTGAACAGATCGACGATGCCACGCACGTGGCGCTATGCACCCTGAATTCGTTTGATGTTCTGGCCAGTTGGAATTTCAGGCACTTGGCAAACGTTAATCGCGAGCGGCGCATCATGGCCGTCAATGAAAGTTGCGGATACGTTTATCCGTTACGGATTGTTTCACCGGAAGGAGTGCTGGAAGATGAATGCGAAGAATGAGTCGAAAGCACTCAGTGAAGTACTTGAGTGGAAAGCCGAGTGCGCTCGAGAGGTCGCCGGGTTGACTGTCAGAGACGCTGTTCGAAAGCGGCTGAAAGACGCGGCGGAAACTGCCAAACGGTTCGGTTTTCCGGCGGGCGGGCGCGAGATGAATTTGGCCGTCAACGTGGCAGAGGCGGGTGCGGCTTACGGGACAGAGCAAAAGCCCGAGGAAAGAGACGCGTCCGTCTGATATATCCGGTCCAGTACGGCGGGCGCTACGAGCCCGCCGAAAGGGCAAGAAATGAACGCTCAACGTTCAACTTTCAACGCTCAAGTAGGGAACAAGCACGGCGACTGGCGATGTCAATTGGTTTTTACTTGAGAGTTGAGCGTTGAACGTTGAGAAAGGCAAACCTGCTTCGGTCTGCACCTGCCCCTACGGCACGGCCTGCAAGCACGCGGTTGCCACGGTGCTGGTCTATCTTGAAGCGGTGAAGGCGAAGACAGAAGTGCCCTCAGCGGAAGAGGACGACGAGCGGTTTGAGGAGCTTAAGGACTTTGAGGACGACGGCGAGGATGCGGATGAGTCCGCGCCTGTGCCAAGCAGGGCAAAAAAAGAAGACGAGGTGGACACCTATCTGGCCCGCCTGTCCAAGGACGAGTTGCTGCATGTCGTTCAAGAGGTTCTGTGCGAGGTTCCCGAGTTGAGGAAGCGCTTGGCGGACCGGGCGGAACTGGCGGTTGCGGATGTGGCGCGACTCGTGAAGTCGGCCAGCCGCGCCATCCGGGAGGCCTCGGCTGAGCCCGGCTGGAGGCGGCACTGGTCGCACGAGTCGAATATCCCCGACTACACGCCCGTGCGCGAGCGTCTGAAGGCGCTGCTCAAGGCGGGCCGCGCCGACGAGGTCGTGGCGCTGGGCGATGAACTGGTCGATGCGGGGTTGAGCCAGATCGGCCAGTCGGACGACGAGGGCGAGACGGGGCGGGAGGTCGCGAGCTGCTTGGACATCGTGTTCCGCGCGCTGGCGCGGTCGTCGAGGCCGGACGCGGAAAAGCTGTTGTGGGAGCGGCGCGTGCGGCTGCGCGAGGACTGTGGATTCTTCGACGGGCTGCCGAGTCTGTGGAAGGACGGAAAAGCGTTTCCAGCCGCCGTCTGGTCGGAGGTGGCTGACAAACTGTTGAAGCAGGCGCCACCCGTGCCGGAGGGCAAGCCGGGCTCGAAGGCGGATGCCGACTCGTTCTCTGCACGTTATGCGCGCCAGGGGATCATGCGCGCAGCGTTCGAGGCTCTGGAACGGGCCGGACGCCAAGCGGAAATATCAGACCTGCTGCGGCGCGAGGCGGAGGTTACGCAGTGTTACAGTCAGTTGGTGGATCACCTGTCGTCTCTAGGCTTGGACGACGAAGCCGACGACTGTTGCCGGAAAGGGTATGCTGCGACGCTGGAGAAAGCTCCCGGCCTCGCGTGGGAGTTGGAACGGCGGCTCCGCGAGCGGGCGCAAAAGAAAGGGGACAACCCGCTCGTCGCGGCGTTTCGTTCCGCCGAGTTTTTCGACCGGCCCGATACCGACACGTATACGGCGCTTGAAAAAGCGGCCGCGCCGCTTGGCCTCTGGGAGACGGTTCACGCGGGCGTGTTGCTCTGGCTGGAGACAGGGGTGCGGCCGGATGCCCCGCCCGCTCCGAAACCGCCAAGAGCCAAAGGCTCGCGCGGGCGGAACACGTCCCCATGCCCGGTTTCGAAGCCGCAGAGCCTCTGGCCGCTGCCCGATACGGGGCTGTGCGGCGTGAAAAGCAGAAATGCGTATTCGTCGTTTCCTATCTCGATGAAATGAAGGCGGTTTACGCCCGTCTGGGCCGGATGCAAGAGTGGACGGCTCTGATCGCCGACCTGCGGGCAAAACACCGCCCCAAGCGCCGCCTCACGGAGGTGCTCGACCGGCTTGAGGGTATTTCGAAGAAGGCCGGCAAGATCATCGGGTGACGCGGGGAAAGGGAGAGAACTCTCAACGTTCAACGCTCAACTCTCAACGTTCAAGGGGGATGAGAGGCCGGCGACTGTCGAGGTCAATTGGTTTTCACTTGAGAGTTGAACGTTGAACGGTAATAATAAGAACTCTCAACGCTCAACTTTCAACTTTCAAGGGTGATGGGAGCACGGCGACTGTCGAGGTCAACTGGTTTTACTTGAGAGTTGAGCGTTGAACGTTGAGCGTTGAACGTTAAAAAGGTTCCACCTATGGCCATCATCCGCAACTCATCCGACCCCAAGCCGGCTCTTACCTTTACCGAACGCCAAAACGGCATCATCGCGGCCGGCATCACGGCGCTCTGCGCCACGCTCGTGACCGCGTTCGTGGCCATGATCCTCTGGTGCCTCTACTCTCTGCTCTCCTATGTCTCGATCGTTCTCACGCCTCTGATCGTGGCGCTGATCCTCACGCTGATCCTCAAGCCCTACTACCTCTGGCTTCACGCGCGGCTGCGGCGCGCGCACCTGCTCGCGCTACCGGCCCTGTTCCTCTCCCTCTTTCTGCCCGTCGGGCTGCTGCTCTTCTTCTTCGGCTCGCTTTTCGTCGGCCAGCTCGTCGCGCTCTTCGAGTACCTGCCCACGCTCTTCGAGAAGATTTCTGATACGCTAACGGCCTCCAACCCAAATCTCGAAGCGTTCATCACCAAGCTCGGTCTCGAGGCGAAACTGCCGTTCCTTTCCGATCCGGAAGCGTTCATCGCTTCGGTTGTTGACAAGATCTCGCTCAATGCCGTCGGCGGCAAAGCGCTCTCCTTCGGCATGGAAGCGATCAAATACGTCGTCTCGCTGATCGGCTGGCTGGTGGTGCCGGTCTACCTGATCTATTTCCTGACCGCAAAACCCTTCTCCGGCAAGAACGTCGAAAGCTTCCTGCCGTTCTTGAAGCCTGACATGCGCCAGGACGTCGCCTATCTGATCGACGAATTCTTCGCCATCATCGTCGCCTTTTTCCGCGGCCAGGTGATGATCGCGCTGATCCAAGGCATCCTCATGGGACTCGGCTTCTGGATTGTCGGCCTGCCCTACGGACTCATTATCGGCCTCACGCTGGGGGGCTTCAACCTCGTGCCCTACCTCGGCAACATCATCG
The DNA here is from genome assembly GCA_964390795.1 of uncultured Lentisphaeraceae bacterium. Lineage (GTDB taxonomy): Bacteria > Verrucomicrobiota > Kiritimatiellia > RFP12 > UBA1067 > CAYMLQ01. The sequence goes on along the minus strand of CAYMLQ010000112.1, from coordinate 5,038 downwards.
GGCTCGCGGTGACCCTGCCGATGGCCTTCTTCGGCGAGGGCGGCAGCGGCCTGCGCCTGGGCCTGGTGCTTGCCGTGTTCTGCGTGATCCAGTTCATCGACGGGTATTTCATCACGCCGCGCATCCAGGGCAAAAAGACGGGGCTCAACGATGTGGTCATCATTTTCTCGCTGCTCTTCTGGGGCGTTGTTTTCAAGGGCATCCTCGGCGTCCTCCTCGCGATCCCCCTCAGCGCCTTCATCGTGGTCTTCTGGCGCCTGCTCAAAAACAAGTACATCAAAGAGTTGCGCTGACGCCTGACTTTCGGCATCCTCCTCTCGATATTTTCGCTTTATCTCCAGGTTAACTCCGTGCTATTTTGTTTCAGATAAGTGGGTTGGGCATTTGGAAAGAGGATGTGGAAAGGATAACGGGTATGTTGAGGATCACGTTTCTGGACGGGGCGATCATCATCGGGTTTCTGCTGTCAGTGATCGCGATCGGCTCGGCAGCGGCCTGGCGGTCGAGCAAGAGCGCGGCGGATTTCTTCCTCTCCGGACGCACCATGCCCTGGTGGCTGCTGGGCGTCTCGATGGTGGCATGCACCTTCTCGTGCGACACGCCGAACCTCGTCACCGACATCGTGCGCACGCAGGGCGTGGCCGGCAACTGGGCGTGGTGGGCCTTCCTGCTGACCGGCATGCTGACCGTCTTCGTCTACGCCAAGCTGTGGCGCCGCTCGGCGCTGGACACCGACCTGGGCTTCTACGAGATCCGCTACAGCGGCCGGCCCGCGGCGGTGCTGCGCGGGTTCCGGGCGCTCTATCTCGGCATCTTCTTCAACATCATGATCATGGCGACCGTCTCGCTGGCGGCCATCAAGATCGGCCAGGTTCTGTTCGGTCTCTCCCCGGTCGCCACGCTGGTGTACGCCTCGCTCGGCGTCGCGATCTACGCCACGCTCGGCGGCCTGACCGGCTCGATCTGGGCGGACTTCTACCAGTATTCGGTGGCGATGGTCGGCGCGTTCTTCGCGGCGATCTACGCGGTCAACTCGGCCGACGTCGGAGGCATCACCTCACTCAAGGAACTCTTCGCAAATGCGGACGTGCAGGCCAAGATGGCGATGTTTCCTTCGGGTGCCGGCGGCCTGTCTGCGCTGGTAACCGTGCTGATCCTGCCCATCGCCGTGCAGTGGTGGAACGTCTGGTATCCCGGGGCCGAGCCCGGCGGCGGCGGCTACGTGGCGCAGCGCATGCTCTCGGCCAAGGACGAGAAGAACGCGGTCGGCGCGACGCTGCTCTTCAACTTCCTGCACTACGCCATGCGGCCGTGGCCGTGGATCATCGTGGCCCTGGTGTCGCTGGTGCAGTTCCCGCTCACCCCCAAGGCCGAGCAGGACGCGGCACAGGCGTGGCTCAAGGAGAACCCCGCGCTCGTCGAAGCCTATCAGGCCAAGAAGGCCGACCTGACGGACGAGGCGCGCGGCCAGGTGCGGCAGGCCAAAGCCGACGCGGCCGGGGTCGGCAGCCTGGCCAAGGCCTTCCCCAAGGTGGACGACCAGTTCCTGCGCAACGACATCGCCTATCCGGGCATGATCTCCACCATGCCGAAGGGCTGGCTCGGGCTGATCGTGGCCTCGCTCATCGCCGCCTACATGTCCACCATCGCCACGCACCTCAACTGGGGCTCATCCTACGTGGTGCAGGATTTCTACACCCGCTTCGTGAACCGCAGCGCCACGCCGAAGCAGGCGGTGGCGGTCGGCCGCGGCGTCATGCTCGCCCTGCTCGTGCTCGCGGGCCTCGTGGCGCTCTGGATGCGCAACGCCAAGGACTCGTTCGACATCCTGCTGCAGATCGGCGCGGGCACCGGCCTGCTCTATATCCTGCGCTGGTTCTGGTGGCGCATCAACGCCTGGAGCGAGATTTCGGCGATGACCGTCTCTTTCGCGGTGGCGTGCTTCTTCCAGTGGGGCGCGGGGCCGCTGGGCGTGGATGCCGCGATGAAGGCGTCCGGGCTTTTTGACATCATGGACTACAGCGCCTGGAAGCTGGTGATCGGCATCCTCCTCACCACCACCGGCTGGGTGGCGGTGACCTACCTCACTCCGCCTGAGAAGCAGGAGGTGCTCGCCCGCTTCTGCAGCCGCATCCGACCGGGCGGTCCCGGCTGGCGCAAGGTCGAGGAGCTGTCGAACATCCCCAATGACGCGCGCGGCTGGGACGTTCCGATGGGCCTGCTCTGCATGATGATCGGCTGCCTGGCGGTCTGGACCGCGCTCTTCGGAATCGGCTACCTGCTGTACGGAAGAACGCTGCTGGGCGTTGTGTTGGCGGCCATTTCGGTGGTCTCGACCGCCTTCCTGATGCGCATGGTCGGCAAGATCCGCCTGAGCTGAGCGGACGAAAGGGAACGGCTTAGAAAAAGACAAAGGCCGGCTGCCAGATTCTGGCAGCCGGCCTTCTCATTGGTCCGGGAACCTTCTACTTCGAGACGAGCCCGAGCCAGCCCTGGATCACCGGCGCGAACTTGAGGATCACGGGCGTGAACACGATCGCGACCATGCTCATCAGCTTGATGAGGATGTTCAGCGACGGGCCGCAGGTATCCTTGCAGGGATCGCCCACCGTGTCGCCGGTCACAGCCGCGCCGTGCACGGGGTTCTTGCTGCCGTCAGGCAGGCGCTTGCCGCCGTAGTTGCCCTTCTCGATGTGCTTCTTGGCGTTGTCCCAGGCGCCGCCCGCGTTGTTCAGCATGCAGGCCAGGGAGAAGCCGGCGGTGAGGCCGCCCGCGAGCAGGCCCATGATGCCCGCGACGCCGAGGATGAGGCCCGTGGCCACCGGCACGAAGATCGCCAGCAGCGCGGGCAGCAGCATCTCGCGCTGCGCGCCCTGGGTCGAGATCGCCACGCAGCGCGCGTAGTCGGGCTTGTCCGTGCCCTTCATGATGCCCGGCATCGCCTTGAACTGCCGGCGGACCTCTTCCACCATCGCGCCAGCGGCGCGGCCCACGGCCTTCATGGTCATGGCGCAGAAGACAAAGGCCATCATCGCGCCGATGAACATGCCGCACAGCATGAACGGGTTCATGATGGTCAGGTCCAGGTAGTTCACGAAGAAGCGGAACTTGTCGGTAGCCGCGGTGTAGGCGCTGAGGTCGAAAACCACATCGCCCTTGGCCGCGAGCTTGCGTATCCAGACATCGACCTCCTGGACCTCGGCGGCCAGCAGCGCCATGGCGGTCAGCGCGGCCGAAGCGATGGCGAAGCCCTTGCCCGTGGCGGCGGTGGTGTTGCCCAGCATGTCGAGGTTGTCGGTGCGCTCGCGCACGTGAGGAGGCAGGTGAGACATCTCCGCGTTGCCGCCGGCGTTGTCGGCGATCGGGCCGTAGGCGTCGGTCGCCAGCGTGATGCCGAGCGTGGCGAGCATGCCCACCGCAGCGAAGGCGATGCCGTAGAGCCCGGCCATCGTGTCGTGGAAGCCGCCCGTCAGGCCGAACGCGAAGAGAATCGCGAGCACGACCACAAGCACAGGGATGAGGGCGGACATCATGCCCACCGCCAGACCGTCGATGATGACCGTGGCCGCGCCCATGGTGGCCTGCTTGGCGACGCTCTTGGTCGGCGCGTACTCATCCGAGGTGTAGTACTCGGTGGAATAACCGATGATCACGCCGGCCATCAGGCCCGCGACCACCGCGCCGCAGATGCCCCAGGTGATGATGCCCGTTGCGGCGAGCACCGCGGCGGCGACCACGATCAGCGCCGAGCTGCCCCAGGTTCCGAGGCGCAGCGCCTTGAGCAGGGTCATCATGCTGGCCTTGTCGTCATTGCAGCGGACGGCGAACATGCCAGCCACGGAGAGGACGATGCCGATACCGGAAATGATCATCGGCGCGATCACGGCGTTGACGCCGCAGAAGGTGCCGGCCACGATGGGCAAACAGGCGCCGAGCGCCGCGGTCGACAGGATCGCGCCGCAATACGACTCGTAAAGATCCGCGCCCATGCCGGCTACGTCGCCGACGTTGTCACCCACGTTGTCCGCGATGGTCGCGGGGTTACGGGGATCGTCCTCGGGGATGCCGGACTCGACTTTGCCAACCAGGTCGGCTCCAACGTCCGCAGCCTTGGTGTAGATGCCGCCGCCGACGCGGGCGAACAGCGCCTGCGTGGACGCGCCCATGCCGAAGGTCAGCATGGTCGTCGTGATCTCAATCAACTTGGTAGCCGGATCCATCCCGGGATGAACCAGCCAGATGTCGCCTGTGAGGTGGCCGAAGCCGGCCTGCATGTGGCCGGCGGTGTAGACCAGACGGTCGAGAATGATGTACCAGAGCGAAATGTCGAGCAGTCCGAAACCGACCACGACCAGGCCCATGACCGCACCGGACCGGAAGGCCACCTGAAGACCGCGGTTGAGGCTCTCGCTGGCGCCCTGCGCCGTGCGCGAGGAGGCCTGCGTCGCCGTCTTCATGCCCAAGTAGCCGCAGAGGCCGGAGAAGAAGCCGCCCGTGAGAAAGGCCACCGGAACGAACGGGTTCTGCACGCCCATCAGAGCCAGAGCCGCGAAGACTGCAACCAGCAGCGCGAAAACGATGCCCACTCGCGTGTACTGCTGGCGGAGATAAGCCATCGCGCCCTCGCGGACGTAGCCGGCGATCTCGACCATGCGGGCATTGCCCGGGTTGGCCTTGATCATCATCTTGTAGAACACATACGCCATAATCAACGCCAACACCGAGCCGGCGGGAGCGATCCACCAGACCGCTGGCGTACCATTCACCACAGAAACGGAAGCACCCACGCTTTGGGCATGGGCAGACCCGGCCACACCTAGACCGGCAACAACAGCGCCAAGGCAACGCTTGAGCATGACTAACGAACTCCTTTACAGGTTAAAAATTCCGCCATTTTTGTCGGTCACAAAAAAACCCGACAAGAATGCGAAAAAATTTTCGACAAATATATCTTTTCACATTTGACCGTCCATGTCAACCGGTCGGGTTTAAAAAGCGGGTTTTTTAAACGATTATAAGGGAAGACACAAGACGCTTC
>CAYMLQ010000111.1:0-14826 GCA_964390795.1 uncultured Lentisphaeraceae bacterium | reverse complement strand
GATCTTTATTTCCAACTTTTTGCAGGTTTGGGCCTCAACTCTTTTCTTATTTTCATTTGAACCAAGGGCGAGTCCTGTGCGTTTAAACCGGCACAATGAAACACTTTTCGCTTTCAGCAAGTATCGGTGTCGGCCTGTGCGGCTGGCTGGGTGCGGCAGAGGTGACCAACCTTCCGCCGGTCATTGTAACCGCGTCGCGCGTGGCGGAACCGGTGAACACCGTGGCCGCCTCCGCTGTCAAAATAACGTCAGATGAGTTGCAGGAGAATCAGACGAGGACGCTGCCCGAGGCGCTGGACATGACGCCGGGCGTGATGGTGCAGAAAACCTCCTACGGGCAGGGGTCGCCCTACATCCGCGGCTTTACCGGCTTCCGGACGCTGCTGCTGGTGGACGGTATCCGGCTCAATTCGCCCGTTTTCCGCGAAGGTGCGAACCAATATTGGAACACGGTGGACAGCTTCTCGCTCGGGTCGATCGAACTGCTGAAGGGGCCGGGTTCGGCACTCTACGGCTCGGATGCGGTCGGCGGCACCGTCCAGGCGTTCACGCTGATGCCGGAGTACGCGCCCGAGGGCGGCGGCGACATCTGGGGCGGACGGCTGGCGGCGCGCGTCGCGTCGGCGGAGCGGTCGGTGATCGGGCGCGGCGAGGGGTCTTACGGCTCGGACCAGTGGGCGGGTCTGTTCGGCGTGACCTACAAGGATTTCGGCGATCTCGAAGGCGGCAAGCACGTCGGGCGGCAGCGCAAGACCGGCTATCAGGAGCTGGATTATGACGCCAAGGTGCGCGTCGCGCTGAAAGGCGACCGGGAGCTGGTCTTTGCGCACATGACGGTGGATCAGGACGATGTCTGGCGCACGCACCGTACGCCCTACGGGATCTCGTGGCAAGGCTCGGCGATCGGCACCGAACCTGTGCATACCTTTGACCAGGACCATTCGATCACCTACCTGCGATATATGGATCGTGAGGAGACCTTGCTCTACGACGAACTCCAGACAACAGTCTACTTCCAGCGTCAGGAGGAGACGAAAGAGGTGGTGAAGAAGGACAAAACCCGCACGGAGGACGGGTTCGACGTCAAGACCTGGGGCGCTTCGGCCGACATGGTCAAGGAGACGGGACTTGGCACCTGGGCCTACGGCGTCGAGTATGTCCGCGACGGCATCGACAGTTTCCGCAACAACTACAACGCCGCTGGCGCGCTGAGCAGCATCGGCATCCAAGGGCCCGTGGCCGATGACTCGTACTACCACACGGCGGCGCTCTACGTGCAGGACCGCGTCAAGTTGTCGGACCGCTGGGAGCTGACGTTCGGCGAGCGCGCAACCTTTGCGCGGGCCGATATCGGGCGCTACGAGAACTTTGAGACCGCGCCGCACTCGCCCGCCTCTATGGATGAGCACTGGTACGACCTCTCCGGCCATATCCGCCTGGCCTACACGGTGATCGATGAGCGCTGGCTGGTCTACGCGTCCGTTTCGCAAGCCTACCGCGCACCGGGTCTTTCCGACCTGACGCGTTTCGATGTCAGCAAGAGCACGGATGTCGAGACGCCTTCGACGAACTTGGACCCCGAGACGTACCTGTGCGGCGAGGTCGGCACGCGGGTGTCGGCTGATCCCGTTGAGTGGCATGCGGCGTACTTCTACACGCGGATCCGCGACCTGATCATCCGGCAGGCGGCGGCGGATGGCACCTTCACCAAGATCAACGGCGGGGACGGCTACGTACACGGCTTCGAGAGCGAGCTGCAGGTTCGGCTATCCAAGCAGTGGCTCTCTCGCACGGGGTTCACCTGGATGGAGGGGTATACGGACTACGACGCCGCAGACGGAACAAAGATCAGCGAGCCGGTGCGCACGATGCCCCTGACGGCCTACACGGCGTTGCGCTGGGAGAGCGAGGGCTGCCGCATCTGGGCCGAGGTCGTCGGGCGGGCCTCCGACACTGAGGACCGTCTGACCGCCTCCGACAAGACCGACACGCAGCGCATCCCGCCGGGAGGGACGCCGGGGTATGCGGTGACGGATCTGCGGTGCGGCTGGCGTGTGGGGCGCGGACTCTCCGTGGTCGCCGCGGTCGAGAATATATTGGACAAGGATTACCGTATCCACGGCTCGGGCAGCAACGAGCCCGGTCGCAACTTTATCCTGTCGGCCGAATACCGGTATTAGCGGCGGGCCATTTAGGGTTGCGCAGGTTAAGGGAGCTTAGTACAGTACAACGATTCTCAGGAAGGGCAAGAAGATGAAGAAAACGGTGTTGACTCTCTGGTTTGCGGTTGGCAGCCTGACACTCTCCGTGCGCGCACAAGCGCTTTCGCCCGAGGTGCTGCGGCAGGCGAAAGCGTCGGTGGAAAAGGGTCTGGCGTGGCTGAAGGCGCAGCAGAAGCCGAGCGGGGCGTGGTCCGAGGAGAACATGCCCGCGCTGACCGCCTTGCCGCTGTGGGCGCTCGCGGCCTCAGGCATGCCCGGGTTTGGCCCGGAGCAGGACAAGGCCGTGGCCTGCCTGTTGGGTAAGCAGCGGCCGGACGGCGGGATCTACGTGCCGCAGCCGGACAAGAAAGGCAGCGGGCTGGGCAACTACAACACCTCGATCAGCGTGATGGCGCTGCACGCGGCCGCTCGCAGGGAACTGGCGCCCGCGATTCTGAAAGCGCGCGCCTACATCGCGTCCTCGCAGCATTTCGGCGATGACACGCACGCGGGCGGCTTCGGCTACGACAAGGATTCCCAGCGCGCGTACACGGACTTGAACAACACCCACTTCTCGCTGGACGCGATGCGGCGCACGCAGAGCGTCGAGGATCTGCGTCCGGCAGGCGAGAAGAAGGCTGATGTCAACTGGGACGCGGCGCTCAAGTACGTCGGACAGATGCAGAACACAGAGGGCGAAACCGCGGGCGGCTTCGCCTACAACACCGAGGACCCCAAGGGCGGGACGGCGACGAACGCCAGCGGCCGCGTGATGCTGCGCGCCTACGGCAGCATGAGCTACGCGGGGCTGCTCGCGCTGGTGCACGCCCAGTTGGAGAAGAGCGATCCTCGGGTGCGTTCGGCGGTCGACTACAGCTCGCGCTTCTGGACGCTGGAGGAGAATCCCGGACAGGGCCAGCAAGGTTTGTTCTTCTACTACAACGTGATGTCGCGCGCGCTCAGCGCGGCGGGGTTGGAGGCAATACCCAGGCAAAATTCGGCCGAGCAGATCCGCTGGCGCGAAGAGGTCGTGAAGAAGGTCGCTGCCCTGCAGAAACCCGACGGTTCGTGGGTCAACGCGAACAACCGCTGGTGGGAGAACGACCCGGTGCTGGCCACCTCGTATGCGCTGCTGGCGCTCGAGTTCGCCAGCGGCCTGACGCGGTGATCTACGAAGCGCGGAAGACCGCTTGCAGACGCACCCGTTATGATTGTTTATTTGTAAGATTTTATTACCAATATTCCAATTTTGTGGTAACTTGACCGCATTGTGAATTGATACGTTGTATTAGGCAGGGTATAGGGCTGGAGGATAAATATGGCGACTCCTTTTTACGCCAACGGTGTGCTGGCCGCGGCTGTGGCCTTCCAACTCACGCTTTCGTGGGCTTCGGCCGCTTCCCTCGGAACGTGGCAAACGATCAACGTCGGAAAACCGGCGAAGCTCTTTGTGACCGGCATCGCCTATGGCAACGGCACTTGGGTCGTCGTCGGCCAGGGCGGGTTCATCTCCACCTCCCCGGATGCCAAGACATGGACGAAAAGGAGCGCGGGAATCAGCCGTGACTTCAACGACGTCATCTTTTCCAGCGGCCGCTTCATTGCGGTCTCCAAGGCGCCGGACATAGATGATGGAACAGGCGCAAAGATCTGGATATCCGATGATAACGGCGCAGCCTGGAAATACCGCAACACCGACTCAGACTTGAATTACATTTCGGTTGGGCTGCACTCGGTTGCGTCCGACGGCAACGGCAATTTGATCGCTGTCGGCGCTTATGGCTGGCTCACGCGGTCTTTTGATAACGGCACGACGTGGAAGGTCCTGATGCCGCCGAAGAAGTTTACGGCGGACAACCTGTACGGGATCGGCTACGGCAACGGGCAGTGGCTCGCCACCCAAAACGGAACCGGCATCTACCGCTCCACGGACGGCGGGGCGAACTGGACCACGGTCTCGACCACCATGGGCTCGACCCATGTCGCCTTCGGCCGCGGACAGTTTCTCTTAGCCGACAACTACCGAGGGAATCTCCTCTGGTCGACGGACGGGACAACGTGGAAGTTGGCAACGGATGCCGTTGGCGGGGGCACGTCCTTCCTCAACGCCAAGGGCTGTGTGTTCGCCGATGATCTCTTTGTGGCGGTGACGGAATTTGGCGACATCTGGACCTCCGAGAACGGACGCCAGTTTAAGCAGTGGCGTGCCGACGGCGGTGATCCTGACGCGTGGTGTGTGGGGGCGGGCAACGGCTTCTTCATCGCCGGTGGCGGGGATTTCACCCTCAAGTACGGGACGGCGTGGATCTCGCTGCCCTGGCTCAAAGCCCGCACGGGCAGCACCTGGGATTATCCCTATACGATCTTTGACTCGGAGGAGGGGTTGCCCAAGAAAATAGGCCTTCCGGAATACCACATCAACACCGCTTCGCTGAACGTGGTGCTTGAGGCCACCCTGTTTTACATGACGACCTTGAGTTCGCCGGTGAATATGCGGCTCGTTTACAATAGCGCGCCGACCGCGGACGGGGCGGACACGATCGGGCTTTTCGGCAAGAACTGGCGCTTCCGCTATGAGTCGGTGATCGGCGCGTTCGGAAAGGAAGCCAGGCTGATCACGGGCGGCGGGCGCTCCCATCTCTACGCGACCTCGAACGGGCTGGATCTCGCAACGGCAACGCTCGGTAGCCCGATCACACTGCTGCCGCCAACGGGGGTGTTCGACGAGTTGAAATTCTACGGGCCGGGCCAGTATTTTGAGCTGCGCGAGAGGGCCTCCAAGCTGACTTACCGCTATGCGGTATTTGGCGGACCGGGCAATGCGATCTGGCGGCTGACGCGCATCACGGACCGGAGCAACAACCAGCTCAACCTAACGGTTGACGGCGCCAACGGCCGGATCACGTCCATCACCGACCCGGCCAGCCGCGTGGTGAACCTTGCCTATGACACCGTGAATAACCTCTGTACGAGTATCACGGCTCCAGACGGGCGCAGGGTGACCTTTTCCTACGACGCGCACAAGAATCTCACCGGCATCACGGACATGGCCGGCTACGTCGGCAGCTACACCTACGACGACAAGGGCTTCCTGACACAGATGACCACGGCCGGTAGGAAGAACACCTTCACGTACGTCGACCGTCCTGGAACCGCCACAGCCGCCGACCCCGCCGAAGTCGGAGACAAGGTTGTCGCCTCGGTAACCAACCCGAAGGGCCTGATGACCAAGTATGAACTGCTGGCCAACAATGCCGGCATGAAGCGGACTGACACGAAGGGCGGGGTCACCGTCTTCACCAGCACCGAAGGGCAGACCGCCAAAGTCGCCGACCCGCTGGGTCACATCAGGCAGTTGGCATACAATGGCGCGAAGCTGCCGGTGTCCTTCACGGACTCGAACGGCAAGGCCTCCTCCTTCGCTTATGATCTCCGAGGCAACCTTACGTCCACAAAGGACGCTTTGGGAAACCAGACAACCCTGACCTACGACCTGCGGGACAATCTCCTTTCGAGTCAGAACGCTCTGGGCCAAACGGTGGTTTACGCCTATGACGGCAACGACCGGGTCACAAGTATGAGGACGCCCCTCCTGAACACCACGCAATTCACTTACTTTGGCAACGGACGGCTCAACACGCTCCGCGACGCGCGGAATAATACGACGACGTATCTCTATGACGCCTTTGGGAATCTGACGCGCGCCACCGACCCGCTGGCCAAGACCATCCAGCTCGCCTACGATGTGAAAGGTCTCCGGTGCCTGTCCCTGACTGATCCGCGCGGAAAGGTCAAGAGCATGCAGTATGACAACAACGACCGGCTGACGACGGTGCGTTACGACTCCGTCGGGGGCCTGCCGCAACGCGTCAACGCCTTTGACGCCTTCGGGCAGACGACGCTGACGGATGAGCTGGGCCAGCTCACGTCGGTCACGCGCAATGAATTCGGCTACCTCACGTCGGTCACCGATCCCCTCGGAAATATGACTTCCAGCGAATACGACCCGAACAACAATCCGGTCAAAGTGACAGATCCCCTTGGCCTGATCACGACGACCACCTACGATGCCGCCGACCGTCCGCTCCTCTTCACCGATGCGCTGGGCAAGACCGTCAAGCGCGAGTACGACGCGGACGGGAACCTGCTCGTTCTGGCCGACAAGAATAACAACAAGACCACCTTCAAATACGATGCCAACAACAGCCTGGTCGAAACCAAGGACCCGCTCCTGAAAACCGTCACGCTTGGCCGGGATGCCTTGGGCCGGGCCGCAACGGTGAACAATGCACGCAAACAGGTTGTCCGCCACACGTTCGACGCTGACGGACGCATCCTCAAGAAAGAGTATCAGGAAGAGCCTGCCGGCATTTTCGTCCAGAAGGCGGCCTTCACGTACGACGCCAACGGAAACGTCCTTTCGCGCTCGGACGACTGGGGAACGACCACCTACACCTACGACGTCCGCAACCTGCCGACAACGATCGCCTATCCGACGGGCAAGGCGGCGTCGTTCACCTACACCGACGCGGGGCAGCTCGCCACGATCACCTACCCCAACGGGCTGGTGGTCACGTACACGTACGATGATTACAACCGCCTTGTCATCCCCGCGCGTTTCCGCAATGCCGCAGGCACGGAATTGTATGGCAACAGCGAGCCCCCGAATCATGTGACGCGTCTGGTTATGAGCTTGAGCGGGGCCGTGAACACGATCACCTACACCTATGACAAGGCGGGCAACCGGGTGAGCGAAACACGCACCAATAATATCAATACGGCCTACGGGTATGACAACGCACAACGCTTCACGAATGTTCTGCATCGGGCAGGCACCAATGTGTTACTGCACGGCCTGCTGGCTTACAACAAGGCGGATAGCATCATCAAGGAGACGGTCTCGGGCAGTGCCCAGCTGGCGCCTGAACCGCCTGCGACCGCGACCGCCGCATACAATGTCTGCGATCAACTGACAACCCGCGCAGGGAAGGCTTACACCTATGACGCGGACGGCAACCTGACGGCGATTGCCGGGGGGGAGTTCGCGGCAACCTATACCCCGGAAAACCGCCCCAGCCAGATCATCCGCAAACGGGATGCCGTGACTGAGACGATCCTGTACACCTACGACGCCGCAGGCCTGCGGGTCAAGCGCGCGGTGGCCGGAGGCGTCACCAACCAGTTTCATTATGATTCGGGCGACCGCCTGTTATTCACGACCGACGGGGCCGGTAACGTGACGGCCAGCTATGTCTGGAACGGGCCGGCCTTGGCCGCCATTCTCGCCGGCCCCGCGCTCGGCGCGGATCTCCGTTACCCGCTGCTGAACCGCCTCGGCAGCGTGATGGCACTGACCGATATCACCGGCGCAATCAAGGTCAAATATGCCTACCAGCCCTACGGGTACACCTCTCGGGAGACGCTCCCGGCCGGTGGGTCCGACTCCAACCCCTTCACCTTTGTGGGCGGACTGGGGGTGCAGGATGAAGGCGGCGGCTTGTTCTACATGAAGAACCGCTTCTACGACGCCAACACCGGCCGCTTCCTGCAGCGCGACCCGATCGGGTTCGAGGGCGGGGTGAACCTCTATGCGTATGTGAACGCCAATCCAGTCAACCTCTCCGACCCGTCGGGACTGCTATCCGATTTGGGCGCTGACCGACTGGCCGAATCGATTCAGAAAATGAGCGCGCAGGAAAAGACGGGGTTGGCCATCGTTGGAGGCGCCGCCATTTTGTCGGCCGCAGCAATCATGATTCTACCTGAGATCGTTACCGTTACGATTGAGTTTGAGGCGACCGTCGCCGGGCCTGCCCTTGCAAAAGCGCCTGCGGCATTTCGCGAAGGTATGCGTGAAGCGGAACGGTGCTGGGCTCCTACGGTGGATTCGGTCAGAAGAGAGGTGTTAAGAAAAATGTCGGTCCCTGGCCTAAGTGAACAGGGTGGCACAGGACGCTCCTTTATCGATGGCTTGATCGAACAGGGAACATTAAAAGCCGGTGACGTGTTCAAGGGCATTATACATTATACAGCTAATCGAAGTGATGCTTTGTATAAGTGATCCGGCGTTCAACACAGGGAAACAGTCCGGATGAAAGATGATTTCTTAGCAGAGGAAGCACGCCTATGAAAAATCGAGTAAAAGCTTGTATTGTTGGGCTGGTCGTTCTTTTTGGCACCCTGAGCGTTGCCTCGGCCACCGACTACACGTATGACGCGCTCCAGCGCCTGACCCGCGTGGCGTATGACAACGGGACGTGTGTCGCCTACAGCTATGACGCCGCAGGAAACATCGTGTCCCAGGCCAGCTTCCCCCGGCGCCCTCCCGTCTTGACGGCGCGGTCGCCGGCCGCCAATCCGGCGGCGGTCAGCGAGGGCGCCTCGGTCGCGTTCAGCCTGACGGCGAACGACACGGCCGATCTGGACGTTGTCTATCGTGGTATGTCAAACATCACCTGGTATGTGGATGGCACCGTCATGCAGACGACCAAGGCGACCACGACGAGCGCCCTGACCAGCCCCTTCACGTTCATGACGGACGCCAACACGGTGACCGGCGCGGCGTTCCGGGACGTCGAGATCCGGGCCGTCGCGCTGGATAGGCAGGGCGACACCACAGGAACCAACTGGACGGTGCGGGTGAACAACCTGCCCGCCAGCCAGACGATCACTTTCAAGGCGCTGCCGGTCATGGAGCTGGGAGGCACGAATTACAATACAGGCGCCAAGGCTTCATCGGGCCTGCCGATCGTCTACTCGAATTCCAATCCGACGGTCGCACAAATCGTGGGGGACCTGATCCAAATAGTCGGCGCCGGTACGGCGGTGATCACGGCCACGCAGCCCGGCAGCGAGGAATTCAAGGCCGCCGTGCCGGTCAGCCAAACGCTGACGGTCAAGGCGAGAGTGTCGGCGTCAACCCCCCTCGGCGGCGGAACGGTGACAGGCACGGGGCTTTACGCGCCGGGAACGAAGGTTGCCCTCACGGCGAAGCCGGCCGCCAACAACACCTTCCTGCGCTGGGAGGACGGCTCGCAGGCCGTCGCGCGGAGCCTGGTGATGCCCCATGCGAACGTGGCGGCACAGGCGTGGTTCGGCCCGACCGCCAGCGTGACGCCGCCGGTGGTTGTCAGCCCCGGCGCGCAGCAGGCGATGGTGGGCGTGCCTTTCAGCCTGCCGCTGACCATCTCCTCCGCGAGCCTGCCGACCGTGACGGTGACGGGTCTGCCCGCGGGCCTGGTCTACACGGCTTCCACAAAGACGATCATCGGCGTGCCGACTGCGGCGGTCTCCAACAAGGCGGTGACGGTCACGGCGAAGAACGTAAACAAGACGGCGGGTACGAGCACGTTCCTGTTGACGGTCGCCCCGCTGCCCCTCTGGGCCCAGGGAAACTTCAACGGCTGGTTCGCGGCCGGGGTATCGGACGTCGGGCCGGTGTCGGCCGATGTGACCGCGCAGGGCAAGATAACGGGCAAGCTCTCCTCGCTGGGCACGAACTATGCCTTCAGTGCGGTGTCGTACGCGCGGCGCGACGGGGACGGCGCGTTCTGGCTGACGACCACGGCCAAGGTGGCCAAGGTTTCGCTGCCTCTAACCCTCGCGGTGCGCAACCCCGCAGTGCTGCCGAACCTGTCTGCGGTAGACGGGTGGTTCGCCAACGCTGCCGAAGGCGACCCCGTTGCGGCTCTGTGGCGCAACGTCTGGAAGGACGCGGACATGGCCGCTGTGGCCACGAACTACACGGGCTACTACACGGCGGCCCTGCCGGGTTCCAGTACCCATGGCAGCGGCTACCTAACCTTCACCGTGGACAAGCTGGGCGGCGTGAAGACGGTCGGCAAACTCGCGGACGGCACGGCTGTTTCGCTTGCCGGGCCGCTGGTTCTCGACGATGCCGGCCGCGTGTTCGCTGTGCCCTACACGTCCCCGGTCACTTATAAGGGCGGCTGCCTGTTCGGGCTGGCCGGGTTCTTTAGGGGCGCGGCGGGTAGCCGCGTGACCGTGCGCCTGATTGCCGGCGAGCCCTTCCTTTGGGAGAGCCGCGACCCGCAGGCCACGCAGGCCTACGGTGCGGGCTTCAGCCGCGAGCTCGGTCTGGCAGGAGGCTGGTACGACACGCTCGGCAACCTCTACGCGTACTACACGAACAGGACGCTGAGCATCGGCACGTTAGGCGCACCGGCGCCGGAGACCCTTGTCGGCACGAACCGCACCACCTCGGCCTGGTGGGATCCGGACGGCCTCGCGCTGACGGCAACGACCAATAAATCCGGTGTGCTGACAGGCCTCGCGGCACCCAAGGCGGGCGTGCCGGTTGACCCTGACAAGGACCACGTGTGGGATTACGGCGCGACCAACACCGTGGGCCTGACCCTCACGCTGTCGCGTCCGACGGGCGTGCTTAAGGGCACGTTCAAGGCGTGGTTTGACACCTCCGCGACGCACACCTCCGCTAGCCTCGCGTTCGAGGGCGTGCTGACGCCCGAGCGCGAGAACCCAAACGACGGCGTCGCTGGACGCGGCTTCTTCCTGTGGCCGGACAAGAGCCAGTACCTCAACCCGCAGGGCAAGCCCGTGCCGTATGGCTTCAACTGGTCGCACGACCTCAAGCTCCTGCTGTCCGACCTGTAAGTGTTGACCATAAGGCCCGCCTTTCTTTACAATACGCGCATTCAAGCTGGGGCTTGAGGCGCGTTTTTTCTGTATTCCAGTGACAAACAAAAAGGACAAGCAATGACCAAGATGATGTTGGCGGCGTTGGTGGCGGGCGTGGCGTTCTGCGGCATGGCGCAGACGAAAAAGACGGTGGTGGTGTGGTCCGAGGGCACCGCGCCGAAGAATGTCTATCCGAACGACATCAACGGGGCGATCGCCGAGGGCCTGCGCGCGTCCGAACAGATGAAGGAGTGGGACGTGGTGGTTGCGAACCTGAGCGACCCGGAGCAGGGGCTGACCGACGCCTTGCTGGCCAAGGCCGACGTGCTGGTGTGGTGGGGCCACAAGAAGCACGGCGATGTCAAAGACGAACTGGTGAACAAGATCGAGAAGCGCGTCAAGGAAGAGGGCATGGGCTTCATCGCGCTGCACTCCGCGCACTTCGCCAAACCCAACAAGCGTCTGATGGGAACGCCCTGCACGTTTGCCGCGTATAAGGGCGACAACAAGGAGACGGTCGTCAAGGTCGCGATGCCGGATCATCCGATCGTCAAGGGCGTGAAGGCCGAGTTCACGGTCGCGAACGACGAGCGCTACAGCGACCCGTACGCGGTGCCGCCGACGGACCAGGTTCCGCTGACCGGCGTGCAGGTTCACAAGGACGGGGTCAAGGAGGACGCCAAGATGGGCTTCTGCTGGAACGTCGGCAAGGCGCGCTACTTCTACCTCCAGTTGGGCCACGAGACCAACCCGATCTACTTCGACGCGGAGATCCGCAAGATAATGGCCAACGCGGTGATCTGGGCTGCGGGGAAGTGAGCGCGCAGGCTGTATGCGGAGGGCGCTGTTTTGAATTAGGAAAACAGGAAGGGGAGCGAGCCCTCTCAGCCTGAAACGAATTTTCGAACGGCTTATGGCAAGACGCGCAAGCCGACATGACGGGCAAGCGAGGCTTGATTGCTGTCGAAGGTCAAAAAGAAATCCGCCTGGAGTCGGAGCGCGGTAGCGACATGCAGCGTGTCGGTTAAGCGATGACCGTTTCTTGTCGTATATGCGGCGCTCAGTTCAGACGCCTTTGCCAGAACCTCAGCCCAATCGACCGGGTGGACTTGAAAAATGCCGTTTGATATGTTTTCAAGCAAGGTCGTCAGCAGGCGCTCCGTTTCGCCCCGTGAATACCCTTGCGTGCGGTCGTGTAAGAATCTGAACGTCTGCAATCTGGCCGCATGCTCAAACTCCAGCACCACCCAGTCCGAAACGGCCAGGGGTTCGAGATACCGTTGCCTGCAGGCGTCGGCCGCACCGGTATGCTCGTCATTGCGCAGAAGCGAACACAAAAAGGAGGTGTCGGCAAAGAGCATAATCAAACCCCTTCCCGCTCGGCTTCCCATTGGGTCATGCGTTCGGTTTCGTCCTTTGAAAACATCCGTCTTCCCCAAATCGCGTCTCGTTGGGCCTTGAAGTCGGCAGCGGCGGAGGTTTCTTTCGGCGCGGTCGCTGAGGCGTTCCTCTTCATCAGCGACGCGAAATCGGCCTCCCTGAGCAAGACATACTGAGGCCGGTTGTTCTTGATGATATGAACCGGCCCTTTCGCGAGCAGCGGATCGGCGATCCCCATGCCCCGGCGCTTAATTTCCGTTGCGGCTAGCGTGTTCATGCGAACTCCTTTCAGAATCAAAATTCGGACTTATTTTCGCACTCCTTCGCGAACTTGTCAATGCCGCCCGCGAAGCGCGAAGCTTGGGAGCGGGGACATTCCTGTCCCCGGCCGCAACGCGCCTCCTTCTTGTGAAGTTCTTGTGGCAAGCGAAAAGGTGCCCTGACGGTAGCTTCTCATTGTGTCGTACAAGGGTCGTATTCGGCATCATACAACGACCCATTTTTGCCTATTTGCGGTGCGCGCGTAGTGGCGTCATTATTCGCTCAAACGCCGGATGGTCATGCTAATTCGTATTCGCTTCTCATGAGAAGTGAATAGGACAAACGAGCGACGGACGGGCAGACACAGGGTAGATTGGTTCACGCCAAGAAGACCCAAAGACGCAAAGATGAGAAAGAAGCTCTTCTTACCTTTGGGTCTCCGGGTCTTGGCGTGCGAAAAAGGGCTGCTGGGATGAATCTGGAAAACAGGAAACCGGACGATTCGGCAGTCGCTGGGATTTCTATAATAAGGGACCTTGGGACTCCCTTCCTGATTTCCGAATCATCCCAGCAATTCTAAATTTGGCTTGAGACAGCCTGAAGGCTGCACTACAAACGCTTCTTTCCGTGTAAGAAACCGTTCGTAGTACAGGCTTTAGCCTGCATTCCCGTGGCTCAGAAGTCAAATTTAGAACTGCTGGAATCATCCTGCGTCGGCTTGACAGAACGAGAGGGCTGACGTACGATATTGCGTACGAAAGGGAATGGCTTATGACAACACTCACGGCCACAGAGGCTCGAAAATCCTTGTATGGCCTTTTGGATGAGGTGGCGGATTCCCACATGACCGTCCAGATCACGGGCAAGAGGAGTTCCGCTGTCCTTGTTTCCCAGGACGACTGGCAGGCCATCCAGGAGACTTTGTTTCTCACAGCGATTCCCGGAATGAGGAAATCCATCCAGTCCGGGATGAGGACTCCAGTCAGCAAATGCGACAAGGAGTTGAAATGGTGAACTGGACGCTTGTCTTCACCAAGCAAGCCCAGAAAGATGCAAAGAGGCTCCGGGCTTCGGGTTTGAAACCACAGGCAGAACGGCTTCTCGCGATTCTTGAGAAAGACCCGTTTCAGAAGCCGCCTCCCGATGAGAAACTCGTCGGCGATCTGTCCGGCGCGTATTCTAGGCGCGTGAATATCCAGCATCGGCTTGTCTATCAGGTGTTGGCTGACGTTAAGACCGTCAAGGTCATCCGGCTCTGGTCGCATGATGAATGAAACGACAGCGCAGTTGTGTCCTGAACGAAAAACACGAGGTGCGGAAATGAAACGTGGTAGGGTCGCCGGAATGATGGGTGGGATTCTGCTGGCGGCGGGGTGCCGTCTCGCGGGATCGCGGGTGGTTGAGGCGGACATCGTGGTGTACGGCGGCACGGCCTCGGGCGTGGTGGCGGCGGTGCAGGCCGCGCGATTGGGCAAGTCCGTCATCCTCGTGGGGCCGGATGTCCATCTGGGCGGACTGAGCGCAGGCGGGCTGGGCTACACCGACGCCGGCAACACCAAGGCGGTGGGGGGTATGGCGCGCGAATTTTACACGAAGATTTATCAGCACTATAACTCGCCTCAAGCCTGGAGGTGGCAGAAGAGCGCGGAGTTCAAGAACGAGGGGCAGGGCAGCCGCGCCCGGGTGGACAGCGAGCAGACCATGTGGACGTTCGAGCCGCACGTCGCCGAGGCGATCTTCAACGCGTGGCTGGCGGAGCACAAGGTGCCGGTTTACCGCAACGAATGGCTGAACCGCGAGACGGGTGTGGTCAAGCAGGCGGGGCGCATCGTCTCCGCCACCATGCTGAGCGGCAGAACCTTTAAGGCCAAGGTGTTCATCGATGCCACTTACGAGGGCGACCTGATGGCAGCTGCGGGCGTGTCTTACCATGTGGGACGCGAGGCCAACAGCGTCTACGGCGAGACGTGGAACGGGGTTCAGCTTGAGGCGTACAAGCACCACCGGCACTACTTCATGACGCCGACGTCGCCGTATAAGGTGCCGGGCGATCCGGCGAGCGGCGTGCTGCCGTATGTCTCGACCGAGCCTCCGGGAAAGACCGGCGACGGCGACCGGCGCGTGCAGGCCTACTGTTTTCGCACCTGCCTGACCCGGCACGCGCCCAACCGGGTGCCGTTCCCCAAGCCGGCGGGCTACGACCCCGCGAACTACGAGCTGCTGCTGCGCGACCTGCTGACGGAGCGCAAGGACTTCTTCGAGAAATTCGACCTGATCCCGAACCTCAAGACCGACACGAACAACCACGGCGCGTTCAGCTCGGACT
>CAYMLQ010000110.1:0-14865 GCA_964390795.1 uncultured Lentisphaeraceae bacterium | reverse complement strand
CCTTAACCTGCTTTCCCCCGACGTTTCACTTGCGCGGGCGTGCCGTGCCGTCTACACTATGCGCATTGTGTTTTCCGAACCCCGAACCCTGAACCCTTCCACATGACACTCTCTATCATCGGCCTCGGCCTGATCGGCGGCTCGTTCGCCAAAGACCTGCGCGCAGCCGGGCTCGCGAGCGAGCTGCTCGGCACCGACGCGTCCGAAGCGAACGCCGCGCGTGCCCTGCAGCTCGGTCTCGTTGACCGCACGGTCGCACTCGACGAGGCGTTGCGGCTGAGCGACGTGGTGCTGCTGGCCGTGCCGGTGGATGCTATCGAGACCCTGTTGCCCAGCGTGCTCGACGCGGTGCGCCCGACGCAGACCGTCATCGATCTGGGCTCCACCAAATTCCAGCTCGCCGAAACCGTGCGGAATCATCCGAACCGCGAGCGCTATGTGGCTGCCCACCCCATGGCGGGCACCGAGAACGCGGGCCCGGACGCCGCTCTGGAAGGCCTTTTTAAAGGCAAGACCGTGCTGCTCTGCGACCTGGAATGGAGCGCGCCCGACGCCTGCAAGACCGCGCTGGAGCTGTTCTATGCCGTGGGACTCAAGTTCGAGTTCATGTCTTCCGAGCAGCACGACCGCCACGCGGCCTACGTCTCGCACCTCTCGCACGTGGCCGCCTACGCGCTCTCGCTCGCCGTGCAAAACGAGGAGAAGGCAGGCTACGCCGTGCCGCGCCTGGCGGGCGGCGGCTTCGCCTCCACCGTGCGCCTGGCCAAAAGTTCGCCGGAGATGTGGGTGCCCATTTTCCAGCAGAACCGCGAGCACGTGCTGAAGGCGATCGACGCCTTCTCCGAACGCCTACAGGCGTTTCGTCAGGCGCTCGCGTCGGATGACTACGCCAAGCTGGCAGCGCTCATCCGCGAGGCCAACCAAATCCGGGATCTGCTGTAACCGCCTATGCACTTTTCCATTTACGAAGCGATCATGCTCCTCTGCTTCGGCGCGGCCTGGCCGTTCGCGATCGCGAAATCATGGCGCTCCCGCACGAGCCAGGGCAAGAGCGTGATTTTCCTGTTCGTGATCCTCGTCGGCTACGCGGCGGGCATCCTGAACAAGGTCACCCAAGGCCAGCATCATGATCCGGTGCTGCTCCTCTACGTCGCGAACGCGCTGATGGTGAGCCTCGACGCCGCGCTCTTCTTCCGCAACCGGCGGCTCGACGCGGCGGGCAACACGTAGGTCGCCTTCTTACTCCATTCCGTGGACGCCGAGGCAGGTGCCGACGCGCATAGCGGCGTGCAGCCAGGCGTGATCGGCCGGAATGCAGCGCACGACGCCCGCAACTTTGTCAAGCGGCACGGGCACGCAGGTGTCGCCGCGCACGCCCACCATCACGTTGTAGTGCCGCTCCGCGATCAGCTCGCCCGCCATCGTGCCCAGCCGCGTACAGAGCAGGCGGTCCGCCGGCGTCGGTATGCCGCCGCGCTGCACATGTCCGAGCGACGTCATGCGAGCCTCAATGCCGGTCAGCTCTTGCAGCTCGCGGGCGATGCGCGTGACCTTGGGTTCGCGGATCATGACGTGGCCGTCCTGCCCGCCATTCGCGGGCGCGACGTCGTTCGCCTTCTTTTTGGCCTTGGCGCCGCCTTTCTTGGTCTTCTCGGCGGCGGCCCTCGCCTGCGCCTCAGCCTCCTGAAGCGAGCGCACGCCCTCGGCCATGGCGATGATCGAGAACCGCTTGCCGCTGTGCCGTCGCGCAAGAATGTAGTCCGCCACAGCGTGGATATCATAGGGGATCTCGGGAATCAGGATCACGTCCGCTCCACCCGCGATGCCGGCGCCCAGCGCCAGCCAGCCGGCCGCGTGGCCCATGAGTTCGCAGACGATGATGCGGTGGTGACTCGTAGCCGTGGTGTGCAGACGGTCGATCGCGTCGGTGGCGATGGTCAGCGCCGTGTCATAGCCGAAGCTGATGTCGGTCATGGCCACGTCGTTGTCGATGGTCTTCGGGAGGGTAAGCACGTCCAGCCCGCCGGCCGTGTGAAGCTGCCACGCGTTCTTCTGCGTGCCGTTGCCGCCGAGGCAGACCACGCACTCCAACTGCAGGCGCTTCGCGTTGGCCACCGCCACGGCGGTCATGTCCATCACTTTGCCGCCCATGTCCATCTTGTGCGGCTTGTCGCGGCTGGTGCCCAGCAGGGTGCCGCCCTGCGTCAGGATGCCGCTGACCACGCGATCCTCAAGCAGGATGCTGCGGTTCTCGACCAGGCCGCGGAAGCCGTCCATGAAGCCGATCGCCTGAATGCCGTGGTGGTGCGCCGACTTGGCCACCGCGCGGATCGCCGCGTTGAGTCCCGGGCAGTCGCCTCCCGCCGTCAAAATTCCGATGCATCGTTTCGTCGCTCGTTTTTTCATTGGGTGTCCACGGTGGTGATCATGGTTTACCCCGCAGCTCGGTCATCCAGTCATCACTGAAGCGTTTGGTTTTCAGACACCCTCGGACGGCTGAGACGGCATCTTCTTTCACCGCCTTAACCGCGACTAGAGCGCCGTTCTTTAGGCTGAACGCGAATACCGTGGAGGGGCGTATACCCATCTGATCCCGCAGCGCCTTGGGGATGGTCACCTGCCCGCGGTCAGCAACAATAGCAGTCATCATGATACACCTCCTAAAAGTATGGATACATGGTATCAGAGTATGGATGCGCAGTCAACGACACCCAGTCAACGACCAGCAACGACCAGCAATTCTAGATTTGGCTCGAGACAGCCTGAAGGCTGCACTACAAACGCTTCTTTCCGTGTAAGAAACCGTTCGTAGTACAGGCTTTAGCCTGCATTCCCGTGGCTCAGAAGTCAAATTTAGAATTGCTGGTCAACGACACGATGCGACGGGTAAGACAAAAGCCTTATGACAAAGATGTTGACGCTTCTACGCGTAAAATGTTCAATTATCTTGCAATATATCGCCGGGCTGCTTCGACTAGTGGCAGTAGCAGAACGTCTGATACTTATTGCGTGGGTATAGGAGGACGTTACGGCTCGGGCCGCGTTCTCGAACTTTGTTGAAACGTGTTAGCGAAGTGAGGTGCCGGATGAAATCACGGTTTGGTTTCGCCTGTGCGGCGATCCTGTTCGCGTCTCTGTTCACGCCTGCCTGGGGGCAGACGCCGCCGACTACTCTAAACCGCTCTCTGAATGTGGTGCGTGTCTGGAATAACACAGGCGTCTGGGCCAACGATTTCCACATCGATTTCATCGCCCGCGATCTCGACGGCAACTATCTTGATCTGGCCGACCTCGACCCGTTCGGCTACTTCGACAGCCTCGGGGCGACCCGCACCGTCACCTTCGACCAGCCGACTCGCCGCCTCTCGGTGACGTGGACCTTCCCGCTCCGGTGCGTGCCCAACTCGGACACCCCCGCGCTCTTCGGCTTCACGGTTTTCGGCGGCGTCCGCTACGAGATCGTCGACTGGTACTGGACCCGCGACGGCGCACGCGTGCAGACCTATCCAGACATCTGGCAGGACTGGATCGAGGTGAGCGGCATGGTGCGCGACGTGATCGCGCCGCGACCCGTCGTGACGCCGCCCTGGACGCCCACCCCACCGTGGCCGCCCACCCCGCCCGCCCCCGTGCCGGCCTTCGTCACCCGTACGTACAGCTACGCCCCGCTCGCGGGCACCCTCTCCATTGCCGAGTTGGCGGCCACGGTCACTCCGCCGAATGCGACCGTCGTCGGCCCGACGGCCGTGGTGATTCAAGACCCGCCCGTCACGCTCGACGCGAACTGGGGATGGCCCACCGACACGGCTACGTATTTCATGTATTACACGGTTCGCAACGCGTCGAACCAGCCCATCGTCGGTTTCCAGAACGGAGCGCTCCTGACCGAACAGCCCAGCCGCAGTGCCCCGCCGTCCTACACGCTGTCGTCCGACCAATTTCCCCCGACCGACACGGGCTTTGAAAGCGACACTGAGGTTGTTTTCCCGGGCGGTGTCCGCCTCCGGAATGTCGTCCTCTCCTCGCTGGCCGGAGCGGAAACGCTTCCAGCCGACGCGGGCGGCGCCGTGCTCCCGACCTTCAGCGCTCAGGCCTCGTTCGAGCTTTCGCGCGACAACGGCGCCACCTGGCAGCCCGTCACGATCGCTCCAGAAGGCACGGCGCGGGCCGCGCTCACCGTGAGCGGCGGCACACGCTCGTTCGACACCGAGATGCTCCAGCTCGACCTCTCAGGGGGTACCTTGCCGAGCGACCTCCAGTTCCGCGAGTCGCCCTCCCGGCCCTCGCGCGGGAGTCTCACCGCAATCGAAGCCGGCTCGCGTTTCCAGATCAGCAGCTTCTTCGACGTCTTCCTCGAGGTCAGCGTGGACGGCGGCTCCACCTGGCTGCCCGCCGCCACCCCCGTGGTTCTGGATCTCGCGCCGCCGCCCGTCGTCACCCTCAACCGCTCGCTCAACGTCGTGCGCGTGTGGACCGGACAGGGCGTCTTCGCCAACGATTTCCACATTGAGTTCGAGGCCCGCGACGCGGCCGACCTGCGCTTCCTCGACCTTGACGACGTGGATCCGCGCGGCTATTTTGACGGCGTCTTCGTCACCAACCGCGTCGTGGCCTTCAACGCGCTCTCGAACCGTGTCTCCATTACCTGGTACTTCCCCGACACCTGTTTCCCGGGCGACTTCATGCCGGCCTATTTCGGCTTCACCCTCTTCGGCGGCGTGCGCTTCCGAGCCGTGGACTGGTACTGGACCTACAACGGCGAACGGCTCATCAACTACCAGGACGTCTGGCAGGATTGGATCAAAAACCCGCTCACGTTCCAGCTCGAGGACGTGATCCAGCCGCGCCCTATCCCGACGCCGCCCCCGCCCCCGTTCCCGCCCACGCCTGTCACCTATCTCTCGCGTATAACCGGTTCGCAGCCCAGCTCGCTGTCCATCGCCGAGCTGGCAGCAACCGCTGTTCCGCCTAACGCGGTCGATCCCGATCCCGTCCCCGTCGCGGTCACCTTGCTCGAGCCGGTCTCCTACGCGTGGGCCTGGCCGGGCGGCGACCCGACCTATTTCATGTATTACGACCTGCTGGACGAGTATGAGCAGCCGGTCGCGGGCTTCCAGAACGCCTGCATCCTGACTCCGCGGCCGACAGCCACCGGCGGAACGCCCGTCGCGACCCCGACCGACGCCTTCCCGACGCCCGACGGCGTTTATGGCGCCGCGCCCGGCGCGACAACCCCCTTCGGCGCGGCCGGCTGGGTCAGGAATTTCTCGGTCGCCCTCTCCGGGCCGGGCGGCGAACCGCCCCCGGCGGGAGACGCGGTTCTGCGCACGGTTGCTGCGGACGTCAGCTTCCAACTGAACGTCGGCGGCGACACGCTCAACCTCAGCGTCCCCGCCCAGCCGACCTTCCGCGCGGCGAGCGCGGGCATGGCGGGCGACGCCAACCTGTACGACACCGAACTGGTCGACCTGTCGCTCGACCCCGCCGCGCTGCCGCCGGGCATCGCGGTGCGCGAGTCACCCTCCAAAGCCTCGCTCGGCAGCAGCTCCGTCCTGCCCCAGCCCGGCACCTATAGGATCGACAGTTTCTTCGACGTCTTCCTCGAAGTCAGCAGCAACGGCGGCGCCACCTGGACGCCGGCCAGCGCGCCCGTGCGCGTGACGCTGACCCTTCCCGCACCCCCCGCCACGCCGGTGACGCTCAACCGCTCGCTCAACACGGTGCGCGTCTGGAACCAGCCGGGCATGCTCGCCAACGACTTCCACATCGAGTTCGTCGCCCGCGACTTGGCCAACGGGTTCATCGACCTGAACGACCTCGACCCGTTCGGCTACGTCGGCACCATCGCGACCAACCGCATCGTGACCTTCGACGCCCTCACCAAGCGCGTGTCGATCACCTGGCAGTTCGCCGACATCTGCGTCACCAACGACGCGCCAGCCTTCTTCGGCTTCACCGTTTTCGGCGGAATCCGCTACGAGGCCGTGGACTGGTACTGGACGCGCGACGGCGTGCGCATCTGGAGCTATGAGGACGTCTGGCAGGACTGGATCAAGTTCAACGGCAGCCTGCGCGACGTGATCGTCCGGCGGACGCCGGTGATCCCGCCGCCGCTCCTTCCGATGCCCGTGCGTGCCGTTTCACGTACCGTCGGAACGCAACCCGCGCCGGTCACCGCCGCCGTGTTGGCCACCCTCGTGCAGCCGCCCAACTCCGTGTGGCCTGACCCTGGCCCCGTCGCCTTCAGCCCCACGGTCACCAACCTCGTCGCCGAGTGGGCCTGGCCCGGCAGCGACCCCAGCTACTTCGTCTTCTACGACCTGCTCGACGACGCAGGCGCCCCCATAGCAGGCTTCCAGAACGCCAGCACGCTGGTCGCGCCCCCCGCATCGGCCGGCGAGACGCCGCAGTTCGCCGCGACCGACCTCTTCCCGCCGCCCACGCTGCGCTACAAGGAAGCCTCCGGCGAGCCCATGTGGGTGACTTACGGCGGCATCCGCTGGACGCGCGATTTCACTGTCCGGGCGCTCTCGCCCGGCCTGCCCCTGCCTCCACCCGGAGAAGCGTCCCTCGCCACCTTCCCCGCGGTGGTCTGCTTCGACGTCTCGTCCGACGGCGGTTCCACATGGCAGTCGGTCAGCGCCTCCGCCGAGGCCACCGCGCGCATTGTCGCCACCGGCCTGACCGGCACCTTCGACGCCGAACTGCTCGGACTCGACCTCGCGTCGTCAGACCTGCCCGCCGGACTTCGCCTGCGCGAAGCGCCCACGCTGCCCTCGCAGGGCCGCACGACCGTCACGCCCGTGGCCGACGGCTACATGATCGACAGCTTCTTCGACGTCTTCCTCGAATGTAGCGTCAATGGAGGCGGCACCTGGCTGTCGGCAGACCGCGCGGCCCGCCTCGCGGTACAGCCGATCTGCCCGGAGGCAGCCGTCGCCGAGAGCCGCTTCCTGCCGACCGACACCTATGGCGCGGGCCGCTCGCCCTATTTCGCTTTCTTCCCTGAGTTCACGCTCACCGACTTCACCATGAGCCACTTCACGCACGCCAGCGCGTGGCCGCTGCCAGGCGTTCCGCGCAGCCACGCCTTCATGGGCCGTGTGGGCTTCAACATCAACTGGCCGCACAGCACCCTCGGCGTGTGGGCCACCCTGCGGGCGGAGGTGACGCTCACGCACCTCGCGACAGACGGCGACAGTCAGGTCTACGACGCCTGGTTCACGCGTTTTGACCTCTACGGCGGTTCCCTGCCAGACGGACTGCTCCTGCGCTTGCGCAGCGCGAACCCCGGCGACGCTTCCGGCTGCGCCACGGTCCGCCCGGACGGCGCGGGCGGCTACCGCCTGTGCAGCTTCTTCGACGTCTGGCTGGAGGTCAGCTCCGACGGCGGCACCTCCTGGACGTCCGCGCAGGGGCCGAGCGGCCTCAACATCGCAAGCTCGGAGATCAACGGGTCGGTCATCGAAACCTGGGTCGACCCCGTCACCCGGCGCGCGCTCGTGCTCTTCAGCGCGCCCATGGGCAGCTCGGCCCTGAACCCGGACAACTACAGCTTCGACGGGTACACCCCCGCCAGCGTCCAGCGCTTGGGCGACGGACGCGGCATCCTCGCCACGCTGCCCCATCCGCCCCTCTCGCCGTGCCAAGCCGTCATCCAAAGCGTATACGACGCCGAGGGCGGGCTGATGCAGCCGTCCTACTTCGCGGCGAACGCCCGGCAGGGACTCATCCAGACGCACGACGTGGCGGCCGCCAGCCTCACGGTCGGCCAGCCCGACAACCCGCCCGAACACCCCGGCTTGCGCGGCTCGTCCGTCGTCCTGATCGAGGTGCCGCAGTCGGGACACGCGTCGGACAGCGACGCCGACGGGCTCGACGACGCGCCGGCCCGCGTGCTGGATGTGAGCCTCGCGAGCGCGGACGGGCGTTACGCGCTGCGCAGCAGCGGCAGCACCTTGGTCTTCGGTTCCGCCGAAGAGCTGGCGAACCCCGTCAACAAACACCTCGACGTGCCGCCGTTCGGTAACGGCCAGGGCGTGCTGCACATCGGCCAGTTCAATTTTATCGTCGAGATCGAAGGCGTGACCTACACGCCGGAGAGCGGCGTCGCGCTGCAAGGCGCGTTCCTCGACGCCTACATGGCCGGCGGCGAGTCGCTGGGCTGGAGCACCGAGCCGCCGTATGTTCCTCTGCTCGACGGCGAGGGCAGCCCGAGCGGCTACACGCTTGGCGGCCTCACCCTGCTGCCCGACCTGCCTGCGGTCTCGCTCTCGTTCGCAAGCGGCGGCGCCCCCGGCGAGCTGCGCTGGCCCAAGCCCTCAACCAACCTGCGCGTGCAGGTGGCCACCTCGCTGTCGCTGCAGGACTGGGTCACAATCGACCCGAGCGAGTACGTCGACGAGGGCACCTACTGGTCATACCCGATCACGTTCAGCGAAACCAGCGGCTTCTACCGCCTGCGCTTGCTCGAGGAGTAGCAAAGGCTTCAACTCCGACGCGCGTTGTGCTTTAATAGCGCGCGTCATGAGCGAACAACCGACACCCGCCTGCGGCCCCAAGCCGACGTGGATCCGCGTCCGGATCGGCCAGAACGACACGTTCCAGGCTACCAAGGCGCGGCTGCGCGCCCATGGACTACACACCGTGTGCGAGGAGGCGCTCTGCCCCAACCTCGGCCACTGCTGGTCGCGCGGCCATGCCACGCTGCTCATCCTCGGCGACCGCTGCACGCGCGGCTGCCGCTTCTGCAACGTGGACAAGCGCGAGGTGCTGCCGCCCGATCCTGACGAGCCCCGGCGCGCCGCCGAGGCCGTACGCGACGCGGGCCTGAAAGAGGTGGTCCTCACCTCGGTTACGCGCGACGATCTGCCCGACGGCGGCGCCGCGCTCTGGGCGCAGACCGTCGAGGCGATTCACGCCGCCGTGCCGGGCGTGCTCGTGGAGGTGCTCGTGCCCGACTTCGGCGGCGACCCAGACGCGCTCAACACCGTGTTCCGCACGCGGCCCGAGGTCTTCGGCCATAATTTGGAAACCGTGCCGCGCCTCTACCCACAGGCGCGTCCGCAGGCCAACTACGCCCGCTCGCTCGCCGTTCTGCGCCAGGCCTCCGCCGCAGGACTTATCACCAAGACCAGCCTGATGCTCGGCCTGGGCGAGACGTTCGGCGAAATCGAGCAGACGCTGCGCGACGCCCGCGACGCCGGCTGCCGCATCTTCTACGCCGGCCAGTACCTCCAGCCCAGCCCGCGCCACCTGCCCGTGGCGCGCTACGTCGAACCCGCCGAGTTCGACCGCCTCCGCGACCTCGCCTATTCCCTCGGCTTCGGTTTCGTCGCCAGCGCGCCGCTTGTCCGCAGCTCCTACCACGAGGAGGGCCAGAGCGCGTTCATACGCTCAGCGTAGGATCTGGAGGCGGTAGAAGAGCGTGGTGTTGGTGCCCCTGAGGTCGAGGTAGCTGTTGGTCAGCGCCGTGGGCGGCAGGTTGGTGTACACCGACTGCACCGTCAGCGGCGCGAGGCAGGTGAGGCGCTGCAGGAGCTGCGTGACCTGCGTTCCGCCCTGCCAGGTCACCTGAAGTCCTTCCGGTGCGGGAATGGTGGCAATGAAGGCCAGCACCGAGGCGCGGTTCAGCGGGTTCGTTCCGGCGGCGACCTCGTCGCCGTCCGAGGCGCCGTCGCCGTCGGTGTCGCGCAAGGCCGGGTTCGTGCCGCGCAAGCCTTCGTCGGCATCGGTCAGCCCGTCCCCGTCCGTATCGATGCTGGGCACGCTCAGTGCCAAATAATACGAGCCCGCGCCAGCGCTCACCAAACCGCTATAGGTCGCGCTCGCATAGCCGGTGATCGCGATGCGCCCGCCGCCGCCGCGCGCAGAGTTTACGCCGTTTGAACCTCCCAGGGCGCGGATGGTGCCGCTGCCGGAGAACGCGCCGCCATTCAGGCGCAGCCAGATCGAGCCGCCGCTGCCGTCGCCCGCATCGTTGCGCGACGCGCCTACGCCGCCGTCGGCTAGCACCTGTCCGTCTATGACCATCGCGCCGGCTTCCACATCGACACGCCCGCCGCCTTTGCCGGCCGCGACACGGTAACCAAAGAAGGAACCGCCACCGCTGCCCAGCCAGACCGGGGCGGTTGCCGAACCGTAGAGCGGGTTGACCGTGCCGCTGATGGCGAGGAAAGATTAATCAAAGGGTAATCGGTTGGTGGCAGGGGTGCGAGGTTGTTGCGTTTCTGGAGAACGTGCGGCTTGGGGAGGGGCAAGCGTCTGCTTGCCCGGACGAGCAGACGCTCGTCCCTCCCGTGCTTTCGCGCATCACACGCATCCGCTTCGCGACCCACCAACCGATTACTAAGCAAAGGCTCACGGCAGGGGCCAGTAGCCGAAGAGCAGGTCGTCGCGGCGCGGGCCGCGGGAGAGCAGCTCCGGGTCCGGCTTCCAGCCGGGCGACAACAGCACGGCCGTCGAGAAGACGGTGGCGGCCATGGTCTCGTGGACCGTGAACTCGCACTGGCCGGTGTTGACGTCGGGATGCGCGGACCAGCAGCGGAAGAACGGCACCTTCTTGTTCTCGGGCGCGATGAAGGGCACCGGCTTGCCGTCCGGGCCTTTGCTTTCCCACACGAGTTCGCGGGCCCGGTGATGCATGGCGGGGCCCCCGTTCAGCCCGTAGATCGTGAGGCCCGGCACGGGGTCCATCAGCCCGTCCGCCTCGCTGTTGGCGTGCTGGATGTCGATCGGATAGGCGTAGCCGATGCCCGTGGTCCAACACAGGCCCAGGGGGTTCGCGCCGAACATGAAGTCCAGATTGTTCGCGATGGCGTCGCGGTACTTCGCGTCGCCGGTCAGGCGCCAGGCGATGGCGAGGCAGCGGTTGAAGTTGTTGACGTTCGAGGCGCCCCACCCCGCCCAAAAATCCTGATGGCGCGGCCAGGTCTCGCGGTAGGGCATGGCGGCGAGTTGCGCGACCAGGCCGTCCGCCTCTTTCAGGTAGAACGCACGCCAGCGGGCGGCCACCTCCGGCGGCAGCGCCCGCTCCGGGTCGAGCGCCAGCTCCGCGCAGGTCCACGCCGAGAAGTCGCGGTGCGAGAAGTGCCAGGCGAACGGCGGGTGCGCACTGGCCGCGGTCTCGCCGATGCCGTCCAGATAAGTCTTGTCGCGGGTAAGCCGGAACAGCTGGTACGCGGCGTGGACGCGGTAGGGAAGAAGGTGCGACTCCTCCTCGCGCCACGGGTAGCTGTAGGCGTCACCTGAGCCGCGCTTCTTGCGGGCCGGGATCTCGAGGGCGCCGAGGCTGTTGGCCGGGTCGGCGCCGAAGCGCCACGCGCGCCGGGCGCTCTCCGCGTAGAGAGCGGACGACGGAGCGTCGAACCGGGCCGCGAGCCGCGCGTACTGGGCTGCGCCCGCCGCATAGATCAGCGAGTTCCAGCGCGTGCGCTGCGAGAAGGCGTACGGGTAGTTGGTGTCGCAGTAGCGGGGGTGGGTCGAGGTCTCGATGAAGCCGGAGACGCCGCCGTTCGCCGACTGGCCGCGCCGCCAGCACTCGAGGCCCCAGCGGACCTCGTCCAGCACGTCGGGCACGCCGTTGCCGGACTCGGGCAGCCGCAACTGCCCGTCGGTGAAAGCCTCCGGATGGAAGGCGTAGGCGTTAAGCAGGTCGAACACGGCGCTGAAGTGAAGCTGGTTACGGTCCCAGTCCGCCGCGTCATACCAGCCGCCGACCACGTCGCGCGTGACGCGGCCGCGGTCGAGCGTCGCGCCGATGACGTCGAAGATCTCGAAGCCCTTGGGCGACCCGGCGTGCGGCGGGAAGGCGACGAGCCCGCACTCGTAGACGGTGTCGTGCATGGTCGACTTGGGCCGCGTCCACGCGGTGAAAGGCGCCTCGAGCGCGGTCGCCGCGCGCTGGTGGTAGAGGCCGCGCGCCGCGATGTAGAAGGCTTCGCCGTAGGCGTCGGGCGCGTGCCGGAAGGTCCACGAACGGCCCACGCCGGGAATGGTGATGAAGAAGTTTCCGTGCGCCTTCAGGCCGGCGAGATCCAACTCGTAGACGACCTCTCCGTACATCGGCGGCCGCTCGCCGGCGGCGGGCTTGTCCGGGATGGGGGCGAAGCGCGGGTCGCGCTCGCGCAGCCGCACCGGCCCGGTCAGCGCCTCCTCGCCGGTGTCAACGTTGACGACCGTGAACGTCTGAGCCTGCGGGAATTCGAGCGGTCCGAACGCGTAGCCGAACGCGCCGAGGTAGGCGAACTTCGCGCCTGCGTCGGGCAGGTAGCCGGCCTGGTTCACCTTGAGGGCGCGCGAGATCAGGCGGCGCTCGTCGTAGGTGAACGACACCGCGCCGCGATCCGCGACCGTGACCGTGTAGCGCTGGCCATTCTGCAAGGGCGCGGGCAGCTCGATCAGGCACGTGTGGCCGTAGTCCACCAGATGGCCGCCGTCAACGCGGCAGCCGCCGAGCGAGACCAGCACGCGGGTGACGCGCGCGCAGGGCTGGCCGCCGCGGTAACCGGCGTCGCCGTCGCTCGCGATCCGGAAGGTGGCCGGCTGGTCGAGCTTCCGCTCGCCGGTTTCTTCACGAGCTTGCGCCAGATAGCTCCCGCGGATCTTCTCAGGGAGGCGGAAGAGCGTCCAGTTGGGGCGGCCGGCGGCCTCGCTCTCGCGAAAGCCCGTCACGGCGGATACCAGCTTGCCGCCGGAGAGCACGTCCATACGCGCCACCACCTCGGGCACGTCGTACACGGCCACGATCAAGCGGCGGTTGTCGAGCAGCAGCATCTGCTTGATCTGGCCGCTGCACTCGGGCAACAGCAGGGGATAGCGCCCCTCGCGCGCCGCTGGCAGGGGCGAGTACGCCACGTGCGTGCGGCCGGTCAGGGAAGCGGCCTCCAGCAACCCGGCGGCGAAGAACAGCGACACGGACAACGCGGAACTCAGGCGAGAATTTTGCATCACAGCTCCATTTTCAAGGCAGTTTTGGCATCATGATAACAGACTGCCCCACGCACGCAACCCGTAATCGGTTGGTGACGGGTGCGATTTATTTGTGTTGAAGTTCTGCGGCATGAAAATGATTGGGTGCTCATTTTTGGAGTGCGGTGACAAGCGGGATACCGCTTGCCGCCGCACTCCATAAACGGCAGACGTCCCTTGCGAAGAGAGTGACACATCAAGAGACACCTCATTATGACGAGGCACGCGCTCAGTGCACCCGGATCAGCGTGCCCTTCAGGGACGGCAACTCATAAGCTCCGATATCAACCGCCAGCCCTAACGACCGGGGATAGCCGACGCCGCGCTGGTCCACGGTCAGCCCCAGCGGATTCGCACCTTTGTCGACCGCGGGGCTGTTCGACCTCAGCGCATGCGTGCGGGTCGGCCCCCCGTTCCAGGCCAGCGGCTGAAGCTGGGGCGAGACGCCGTACAGGTTGTTCGTGCCCACCAACGCCACGTTGTTGGTGACTTGGATCAGGCAGTTGGTTACGCCCGTGAAAAGCCCGTTGATATCGGGGTAGCCCTGCGTATCGCTGTTGCCCGCGACGATCGTGCTCACGAGGTACATCGTGGTGGTGCCCCGGCTCTGGATGCCGCCGCACTGCTTGGTTGCTGTATTACCGGTGATGGTCGAGTTGTAGATTCTGACGTTGCCCCTCTCCTGCGTATGCAACGCACCGCCACCGTAATCGGACTGCCAACTGTAGAAGATAGAGGCGTTACCGGAGAAGGTGCTGTTCATAATGGTCACGACCGGCTCGTGGCGGATCAGCAGGCCGCCGCCGGAGTTGGAGGTCGTGTTGCCGACGAAGGCGCAGCGGTTAAAGGTGGAGGCGCTGTAGCACCAGACACCGCCGCCATTCGCATTCGCGTGGTTCGAACCGATCTCGCAGTCTGTCATCATCAGGGACGTGTTGCGCAAGGCCGCGACGCCGCCGCCGCCCGCATAGACACCCGGGAGGTCTGTCGCGCGGTTAGCCCGGATCACGCAGTTGCTGAGGTTCAGCGTGATGGATGACGAGGCAAACGATGTGTCGGAAAAGATCGCCCCGCCGGTCAGAGCCACCCCGTTCGTCAGCGTCAGGCCGCTGAGCGTGACCGTGGCGGTGCCGTTCGAGGGGAACAGATGGAAAATGCGGCTGACGCCTCCGCCGTCGAGCGTCAGGAGCGACGGGCCGGGACCGTTGATCGCGAGGCCCCGCATGACACGCAGCTCGCCCGAGGCGAGGGTGATCGTGGAGCCGTGCAACGACGCGTCAAAGGTGATCGTGTCACCTGTGGCCGCATCGCCTACGGCTTGGCGCAGCGACCCCGCGCCCGAATCGGCGGACGAGGTGACCGTCAGCGTGGCGGACTCGGCGTTCCGTGCCATTAGAATAGCGGATATCAACAACCCCGCCACCCGCGAAACCCACTGAGTAGAATTTTTCATGAGGTACTTTTATCAATAGATCGTTGGGAACATGTTAGCAACATGCTGGTGGATAAGGAATAGGCACAAAGTCGTAGAGGGGATACTCTTTAGTGTAGTTGAAACTGAATCGCACCCCCGATCAGCGATCCCGTAATCGGTTGGTGGCCGGGTGATCGAGGAACGCGCGTCGTGTGTGCGTAGCGCTGGGAGCGGGGACACTCCTGTCCCCGTTGTGAACGGTTGTGCAACACCGAGCCGCAGGATACGACGAGACGACCGCCTGCGGAGCGACGCTTGGCCGACGTTTCGGGGACAGGAGTGTCCCCGCTCCCGAGCTTGCGACACAGGTTCGCCAGCAACGCTCACTCCTCGAACACCCCCGGCCAACAACCGATTACAGCGATCCCTAGCCCGAGTTCGCCAGTTGGGCTCATCCTGAAAGAATATTTATCCGCCTCAAG
>CAYMLQ010000109.1:0-15004 GCA_964390795.1 uncultured Lentisphaeraceae bacterium | reverse complement strand
TGTCCCAGCCGCCCAGCAGGCCCACGCGCAGCGGACACGGCATGTTCCAGTGGCCCGGACGATTGTACTTTTTCCACTTTTTGTGCGCGACCCACAAGTCGCGGATCCCCAGCGCCCACTTCTGCTTACCCGCGTCGAGCTGCGTCTTCGACCACACGTCCACGAGGTCTCCGTCCGTGCGCGTCATCGTGCCGATATCGGTATACGCCTGTGCGTCCTTGAACGGAGCTGTGTTTGACAGTTCCAACACAATGTCGCGCGGCTGCGCGCGCAGCGCATCGCCCATGAGCTTGGCCAACTCGATACTGTCGATGCCCCAGTCGTATTTGAAGTAATCGATGCCCCATTCCGCCGCCTGCCGCGCGTCGCTGATCTCAAAGCGGTACGGGCCGTGCGTCCAACCCTTCTTCGCGCCCGGCGGCAGCTTCGCCCACGTTCCGTCGGCGCTGTCGCTCGACCCGCCAACAAACCCCGCGTAGCTCGTCCGCCACGGCGTCGAGTAGTTGCCGACCTTCAGCCCCATCGCGTGCAGATCGTCACAGAACGTCTTCATATCGCCGAACTTCTCGTTCGGCTGAATCCCGTTGTGCGCCCCGCCGCGCGAGCCCTGCCAGCCGTCATCGATGTTGACGTAGCAGTAGCCGTGGTTGATAAGCCCCTTCTTCACCATCGCCTCGGCGGACGCCCGCACGCCCTTCTCGCTGACGAACGGCCCGAGACCGCCCCACGTGTTGCAGCCCATCGGCGGCGTGAGCGAGAACGTTTCGCCGACGACCAGCTTCAATTCACGCTCCGCCGTACCCGCCGCGTTCGTCGCGGTGAGCCGGACGCGGTGCGTGCCAGGCACGCAGACAGCGCCGCGAATCAACCCTCTGGCCGCATCAAATGTCGCCCCCTCCGGCAGCCCCGCCGCCGCAAAGGCCATGGGGCGCAGCCCCGACACCGCCAGCGTGTACTGGAGCGGGCTCCCCGGCCGCACGCCGTACACCCGAGCGCCGTTGAACCGCGGAGCCGGTCCGGCTGGCGGCGTCAGGATATGCCTGGAGAGCTCAGGAAACGTCGCACCACTCCCCTGCCCCCGCACATGACACACCGCCATCAGCCCCAACGTCCCCAAGAAAACCCACATCGTCATCAGTCTCATCTTTGCCTCCCGTTTAGATCTTAAGGGAGGGGCAAGCGTCTGCTTGCCCGGACGAGCAGACGCTCGTCCCTCCCGTGCCTTCGCGCCCAACACTCATCACATCAGCTTCGCGATCCGCTGTCGCCAACCGCTTATGCTCTCATCGGTCATCAGAAGCCTTTGGCCATCGGGTACGGCAGATCCTTCTGCCGCCACACGCGCAAATAATCAATCTCAAATGTACTGGGCAGATCCGCCGGGTCAGGCAGCCCGACCCAGCCCTGCATGATCTCGCAGTCGAACATGATGTAGAGCGCCGTCGAGAAGTAGTCGTTGTCGCGCGCGAAGACCTCTTTGCCGTCCACGTACCACTTCATTTCGGTGGGTGTCCAAAGAAATCCGTAGACGTGGAAGTCCGCCCAAAAATCGAACGGCACCTTCTGCTTGGCTGACTTCTTGGGCAGCGGCGTCTGCTTGGCGTTGGCGATCGATTCGACATACGGCGTGTAGAAGCGGTGAACCGTCGTGCAGAAGACGCGGTCATACTCCTGCTTGGTCGGCTTGCCGAAAACCTCGAAGATGTCGATCTCTTCCGAGAAGCTGCCCTCCGTGTATTTGGCGGGCGGATTGAGCGGGTCATACAGCCAGAAGGCGTTGCATACGCCGGCCTTCATCGACTTGCACCGTGCCTCAAAGTACCCGTAGGCGATCCGCTTCTTGCTTTTCACGATCGAGGTCGTAAACTTATCGTAACCGCGTATCCGGTTCTCGACCGTGACCTCCTCCGGCTTCTGGACGCGGGCGGTGAGCTGGAGCGAGCCGTCCTTGACCGCCACGTTCTCTCGCGCGAAAAAACCGGGTTTGCGGCCGTACCACTCGGGATTGAAATCCCACCACTTCGCACCATCAAGGCCCGAGCCGTTGAACTCGTCGCTGAACTCGGGAGAGAACTCCCAGCCCTCGCCCATGGGACAGGCCGGCGTCTCCGCGCCGACCGCCACATTCATCACCGCCAGCACCGCCATTGCAATGAGTCTTTTCATCTCTTTTTTCCACTTCGATGTTCAGCGTTGGACGTTCGGCGTTGAACGTTCATTGTCCAGCAGCAGCGCCTTCGCCCAAATCATCGACGGCCGTTCTTTCAGCGCTTTCTCAAACAAGTCTTTGGAATCATCGGTCTTGCCGTCGGCCCGTGCGGCCAAGCCGCGCAGATAGAGGGACTCGGTTGTCCGATGCCCGACGCGCTCGGCCGGCGTGTTCTCGCCTCCGAACTTGGCGTAGGCGTTCACCTCCACCGCCTGATTCAGCGCGCCGATCGCCGCTTGGAGCCGCCGCATCTGTTCCGCCTCACCTGCGGTCTCGCCCAGTTCGCGCAGCGCCAGAATGCGGTAGTAGTTCATCTCGCCGTCCGCCACGCGGCCCTCCAGCGCCTTGCGCAACTCCGCTTTCATCTGCGCCTGATCCCCTTTGGCGCGGCAGGCCTGCGCCGTGTAGTAATGGATTTTCGGCGCCTGCCCCGCATCGCCCGGACGCCCTGCCTGCAGATTCTCGGGATACGTGATCGCCGCCTTGAAGTCATCCAGCGCGGCCGCGCTGTGGCCGGCCCCGAGTTTCGCCAGTCCGCGAAGCAGGCAGGCGTCCACGAACGGCTGGCGCAGCGCCGCAGCGCCCTCCCACACGTGGAACCGACGCGTGGTCAGGATCGCCAGCGACTTGTCGAACTGCCCGGTCTCGTTGTAGAGATAAGCCAGCCGCAGCACGGTCGGGTCGCTCTTCTGCACCGTCGGCATGTGCTTTTCAAGAAACGCCAGACGCAAGGCGGCCGAACGTCCCAACGTCTCGCACAGCTTGTCCAGTTCCAACACCGGCGCCACATTCTGCGGGTCGGCCATGACTGCGGCTTCGTAACGGGCCACCGCCAGCTCGCGCTTTTCAGGAATCCGCCCGTAAGCAAATCCCAGGTTGCGTAGCGCC
The DNA here is from genome assembly GCA_964390795.1 of uncultured Lentisphaeraceae bacterium. Lineage (GTDB taxonomy): Bacteria > Verrucomicrobiota > Kiritimatiellia > RFP12 > UBA1067 > CAYMLQ01. The sequence continues at coordinate 11,907 of CAYMLQ010000109.1, read as the reverse complement.
AAGCCGTGCGCGGCGTTGAGGGCGACTGCCTTCTCCCAGGCTGCGACGCCTCGCTCGCGCTGCTCAAGGTAATAGCAGAGATTGCCGAGGTAATACCACGTGTTCGCATCGGACGGGCACTGCTCAGCCGCGGCCGCCAGCGCCTTCAGCTCCTCGTGCCGGAACGGGAAGCAGAGATCCGTAGGCATCGCCGCCGCCTTGGCGAAGAATGCTCCTGCAGCGGCTTTGTCGCCGCGCTGCAGCTCATAATACCCCGCCGAGTAGTTCACCAGCGGACTCGCGTACCCTTTTCCCGCGGCATTCGCTTGGGACAGCAGCGCGAGCGCCTCATCCCATGCTCCGATGTTGCCGTAGTCTGCAGCCGTCTCCAGCAGCTGCTGCAGCTTATCGCCGCGGTTCTTCTCAGCCGTCTTGAGCGCCTGCTCCGACTTGCCCTTTAGAAAGCACCGCTCCGTGACTGACCAGTAGTCAAGCGGATCATTCTCGACCGCCTTATCGAGCGCGGCGGCCGCCTCGCGCTTCTGCCCGAGCTTACGCAGGATATAACCGCGCAGCGTGTGAGCCTTGCTCGAGGACGCCGCCACGCCGATGGCGTTATCGACCATCTCCAGCGCATGCGTGAAATCACCTTTGAGACAGTCGAGCTTCGCGAGCTCGATGTACCCCGCCCGCTGGAAGCCATCGCGCCAGACCGCTTTCCAGAACTCGTCCTCTGCCTCTTTCATCCGGCCCTGCGCCGCCAGAGCCACACCCAGATAGTAGTGCGGCTCGGCATCCTTGGCGCGGGTGTAGTTGCGGGTCGTGCGCGCCACCGCGCGGCGCAGGTGTTTCTCCGCCTCGCCGTACTTCGCCTCGCGCAACCGTCGGATACCCAGCACCAGGTTCACGCGCAGGTCGTCTGGGTCGCGCCGCAGAGCCTCCTCGTAATAGGGGATCGGATCTACGATGCCGTTGTGGAACTGCTCCAGCCGCAGGCCCGCCAGATACAGCTCCTCGACCGTCTTGTACGCGGCTGGCGGTTTCGGGTTCTCCACGGGCTCCGGCAACGGTGGCTGCGTCTCCGCCACCGGCGTGTAGCGTACCAGCTCTCGGCCGTCCGGCGCGGTCAGGCTGCCGGTAAGTTCCTGATCGTTGACCGCCGCATCTACGGCGATCTCCTTGACATACGGCGTGTTCGGGTCAATGTCGATGACCTCGGAGAACTCTTTGCCGCCGTATTTCAGGGAGACTTTGGCTCGTTTGATTTTTGCCGTGGTATTGAAGCCCAAAAAGACGCTGCCGGGGGCGCGGCGCTCGAGGTTGACGGCCGCATCGATGTTGGCGCACTTCACGCCGCCGATCTTCTTGATCGGATACCAGACTTGCTTGCAGCGGCGGGTCTCGTAGGGCGAAATCCAACTGTAGTCCGGCTGGTTGTCGGAGTAGGCGCCGACCATCAGCTCAAGGTAAGGCCCGTCGTTGTCGGTCAGGACCTTGTCCCAAACGAAACCGCCCGGGTTGTTTCCCCACAAGAAGAATTTTTTGCCGCACACGATATGTCGGTTCCCGATGTGCGCGGTCCCCATTCCGAGTCCATGGTCATACCCCGACAGGAAATCGTTGTCCGGATCGACCGCAAAGATCGAGCGATGATCCGAGGTGAAGTTCTTCCACCAGCTCAGATCCGCATTCTCATCGATCGCCACGTTGGGGCGTCCCATGGGAAAGGTGGTGAAATAGTCCTTGTGGTGATCCATGCCCACGTGGCAGGAGGGCGGGAAGAGCACCTGATAGTTCGTGTTGCAGTGTACCGAGACGTTCGCCCAGTAGAGCATCGACTCGATGAAGGGCTGACGGTTCATGAAGCGGCAGTCGGCTTCGAGATAGGAGCGACCCGGCTTCATCGATAGGCCGATCGACCATTTCATGCGGTGGCGCAGCTCCGTCTCGCCGATCCAGACCGTCTTGCTGCCGTCCGCGCTTTCCGTGGTCGTGTAATCCACCGGCATAAATGTGGTGGCCCGGTGATGGTGAGGGAAATTCCACTCCACGCCGCCGGAGGTCCACGCGCCCAGCATGCCGATCAAGGCGGGCTTGATGACCGACTGACGGTAAAAGATATCGAAGCCGGTGTCCTTATCGTTGAACGTAAAGAGCCGTCCTCCGATTTCTGGCAACAGCGACATGGCGAGATACTCGTTCTCCAACCGCAGCGAGGTATAGTCCTTGTCAACTTTCTCATCATGCAACGTGTCCTGTAGCGCATACGGGTAGACCCGGCCCTGCGCGCCCTGATAGACGCGGCCCGTGTAAAAGATCGGGTTCTTGTCGCACGGCCCCGGCGGGTAGGTCGGCAGCGTCACCGTTGTCTCCACAACATTCACGCCGGCCAGCCCCAGCGACGCGACCAGACAGAAACCGATTACCCACCGCGACGTTCCGCAACCGTTCATAGCTTCTCCGTTGTTTTTTCATTACTCATCATCATCATAAACCCGCTCGGGCAACAGAAACAACGTCCGATTGCGCAAAAACGACCAAACTTTTTGCGCACAGATGGGTGAGGTTAGGAAGCGCCCATCCCCTATGCATCTCAAAGACCGCCCCGCATGGGGGGCGGTCATTGACCGCACTTGCACCCTCTCGCAACGGATACGCATCCCCTTTGCGCCCGCAGACTATCACACATTGAAAGGTGTGATATGCCTACGACGCTCAAACGAATCCCGCGCGTAATGGTGATCCAGGAGACCAGCGTCCAGCCCGGACGGGACAAGCTGCGGGGGATCTTTAACTACGCCCACCTGTATGGACCGTGGCACCTGCACCTGGTTCAAGGACGTTCAGGCGAACAGAAGCCGACCACCTCCACCGACTGGAAAGGGTATGACGGCATCCTCGCAGGGCAGATGATGTTCGAGCTGTCGGACCTGCTTAAACGGACGCGTACGCCGATCGTCCTGATAGACCCCTTGGACGAGGCGTTGAAACCGGGATCTCCGTTCTCTAAGCTTTCCTGCACGCTGGACGATTCTGACCGCGTGGGCCGAGCCGGAGCCGATTATTTCCTCGAGCGGGATTACCTGCACTTCGCGTATGTCGGCGAGCCTCTCAACCGCAACTGGTCTGTTCTCCGCGGCGAAAGCTTCAAGCTCCGTGTACTCGAGGCCGGTCAAACCTGCCACCTCTACCCCATGACGGCCTCAACCGCGAATGACCCTTCCGATGAAAAACCACTCGTCGCGTGGCTAAAAGGGCTTCCTAAGCCGGTGGCCCTTCTGGCCGCGATGGATTCGCGGGCTCACCAGGTGATCGACCTTTGCGCCGGCGCAGGACTGCGCGTGCCTCAAGACATCGCGGTTCTGGGAATCGACGACGACGAGTTGCTCTGCTCTGGTTCGATCCCCACGCTTTCAAGCATCCGCAGGGACACGGAGGTCTGCGGTTTCATGGCGGCCCAGATGCTCGACCGCCTGATGCGCCGGGAAACCCGCAAACGCACGGTCTTCCGCTACGGCGTGCGGGAAATCGTCACGCGCGACTCCACGCAGCCGGCCGCGGTCGCCGCAGACCCGCTGGTCCAGAGGGCACGCGAGTTCATCCGGGTCAACGCGGGAACCGGCATCGGCGTGCCCGACATCGTCAAGCACCTGAACGTCTCGCGCCGGCTGGCCGAAATGCGCTTTCGCGAAATCTGCCGCCATTCCCTGCTCGACGAGATTCAGAACGTCCGGCTGGAACGGACCGTACGGCTGCTCAAGGAAACCGACCTGCCGCTCACCGAAGTCTGCACCCGCTGCGGCTATCGGACCGACGTCCACCTGCGCCGCCTCTTCAAACGCCGCTTCGGCTGTTCCATGCGCGACTACCGCAGCCGACTTCAAAACCCGTGACGCGTCACTTGTCGACGGGCTTGGCCTTCAGGATGCAGTTTCTGACGGAATCCGCCACATACACGTTCCCCGCGCGGTCCACCGCAAGCCCTGTCACCAGCCAGCCGGAGCCGCCCATCGCCAGTTCGCTGCCGCCCACTTTGGCTACAGCGCCCTTGGGAGTCACCTTCCAAATCACATGCCGCTCGCGGCCAGCCGCGTAGACGTTTCCGTCGTTATCAACCGCAATACCGTCGAGCCGCCCGAAAGGCTCGGCTCCAGCGATCGTCGTAACCGCGCCCTGCGGCGTCACCTTGCGGATCTTGTCGCCCGCCGCGACAAACAGGTTCCCCTCGCGGTCGAGCGCCACCGCAGTCGGATGTTTAAACCGCGCCGCAGCCCCGACACCGTCCACCGTGCCCTCCTGCCCCGCGCGACCCGCCAGAGTCGTCACCCCGCCGTCGGGCGACACCCGTCGCAGCGTGCCATTATTGTGGTCCGCCACACAGATGCTGCCCGCCGCGTCAGCCGCGATCCCGGGAATGAAATCGAACCGCGCCGCGCTTCCCGCGCCATCGGCGGCGCCACGCTGATTCGCCGCACCCGCCAACTTCGTAACCGCTCCTGAAGAGGCCACTTTCCAAAGCGCATGCGCCGCATCGGAAACGTAACAGTGCCCATCGCTACCTACGGTAATCCCAAGCGGTGCGGTCAACCGCCCGCGCTCCACCGCAAGCGTCGTCACCACGCCCTCCGGCGTGATCTTCCGGATCGCGCCCTTGCGGCTGTCGGCCACATACAGCACGCCGCGGGCATCGAGAGCCAGCCCCTGCGGCCCGCCCAGACGCGCCGCACGCCCTTTGCCGTCATCCACGCCGGACACTCCCGGCTCTCCGGCAAACACGTCCCACGCATAGGGCTCGCTCGGGACTGACACGCAACCGGCCCCCTCCGCAGTGCCGCTGTTCCCCCCGTGAGCCGGCGAGATCACGCTGCGCCCTACGACGCGCGGCGCACCCACGGCGATCCGGTTATTACACGCGTCCGCCACATAAATGAACCCGTCGCTGTCTAACGCCACTCCCGACGGTTGCGCGAACCGCGCGTTGCAACCGATGCCGTCGGCCGCGGACATCGTGTTCGGCAGACCGCCAAGCGTGCTCACCGCACCAGCCGGCGTCACGAGACGGATCAGATGGTTGTCGCGATCCGCCACATAGATGTTGCCAGCCGCATCCGCCGTCACGTCCGCAGGCCCGTTCAAGCGCGCCAAAGCGCCTTGCCCGTCCGCGCCGCCTTTCATTCCCGCGCACCCCGCCAGCGTCGTCACCTCTCCGCCGGGCATGATTTTCCGAATCGTGTGGTTGCCGGTATCCGCCACGTAAACATGGCCCACGGCATCCACCGCCACACCCGACGGGTTGTTGAACCGCGCCGAGCCTACGACTCCGTCCGCGCGCCCCGCCTTTCCCGCGCCGCCCGCTACGGTTGTCACCTCGCCGGACGGCGTGACCTTCCGGATCACGTGGTTGGCGCGGTCCGCGACCAGCAGATTGCCGGCGCCGTCCAGCGCCACATCGGCGGGCCACGCGAAGCGGGCCTTGCCGCCCGTGCCGTCGGACCACCCGTTGGTGCCCGCGCCGCCCGCCAGCGTCGTCACAACGCCTTCCGGCGACACCTTGCGGATCGTATGGTTCCCCGCATCTGCAACATACGCGTTGCCCGCCCCGTCCTGCGCCGCGCCGGACGGCCAGAAGAAACGCGCCGCGTCGCCCTTGCCGTCGGCGGCGCCGGCGGACCATGCCCGCCCGGCCAGTGTCGTGACCACGCCGTCCGGCGTCACCGCCCGGAGCGTGTGGTTGAAATTGTCCGTCACCAGCAGCCGCTTCGAGCGGCCCAAAACGATCCCGCAGGGCCGGTTGAACCGGGCTGCGCCGCCCTGGCCCTCCGCACTGCCATGGGTACTCGCGCTGCCTGCCAGGACTGTCACGCCCCCCTTCGCCGCGATTCGGCTGATGGTCTGGCTGTCGTTATCCGCCACCACGAGGTTGCCGGCCTTGTCCGCCGCCACCGCCCTCGGGGAGGGGAACCTCGCCAGTCCGTTCGTCACCGTCGATACGAGCCCCGCTGCCGTCACTTTGCGGATCACCTGATTCCCCGTATCCGCAACGAAGATGTTTCCCGACGCATCGACCGTCACGCCCTGCGGATTGCTGAACCGCGCCACGGCGTTTGTGCCGTTCGCGTAACCGGCGCTGCCCGCGCCGCCTGCCAGCGTTTTGACGGTGCCGTCCGGCAGCACCTTGCGGAGCAGCGCATTCTCCGTATCCGCCACATACACGTTGCCCGCGCTGTCCACCGCCACACCGCGCGGCGTCCGGAATCGTGCAGCTGTGCCCTTGCCATCCGCAAAGCCGCCCACCGTGACACCGCCCTTCAGCTCCACTTTGCCCGCCAGCGTCGTGACCGCGCCCGCAGGCGTGATTTTCCGCACCGCGTGGTTGTAGGCGTCCGCCACATACACGTTGCCCGAGGCGTCGACGGCGACATCCGTTGGCGTGCGGAAACGGGCCTCGCGCCCGACGGCGTCCGTGCTGCCCTGTTCGCCCGCACGCCCTGCAAAAGTGGAAACCACGCCATCAGGCGTCACCTTGCGGATCACGTGGTTGCCGCTGTCCGCCACATACAGATTTCCGCCAGCGTCCGCAGCCAGGCCGAGCGGCCGGTCGAAACGCGCGGCGTTTCCCGCGCCGTCCGTGCCGCCCGGCTCGCCCACGCAGCCAGCAAACGCCGTCACCGTGCCGTCCGGCGTGATCTTGCGGATCGCATAGTTGTAGTAGTCCGCGACGTACACGTTGCCTGCCGCGTCGAGCGCGACGCCTGACGGCTGGCAGAAACGCGCGGCAGCGCCCATCCCGTCCACATTGCCCAGCCCGCCCGGCTTGCCGACCAGCGTCCGCCACGCGTATTCCGTACCGGTCTCAACCTGCGGAGTCGCGCACCCCGAAAACAGGAGGATCGAGAAAACACTGAAAAAGGCCGCACGCCAGGCACATCCCCGCCTGGTTTGCCCGGCTCCCGCCTTCGCCCGCTTTGCGTCCGTCTTACCGCTCATCTATCTTCACCTTTCCGTCGTTTACAGGCGCCCGCTGCGATCAATCTGAAACTCAAACCTGACTTTGCCCACGCCGTCGGCCGCCTCGCCATCCATTTTGAGCACGGCCGCACAGTCCTCCTTAAACGTATGCGTGAACGTCCGCTCATGGCTGAGGCGCGGTACGTTGGACAGAACCGTCAGATCCGGCTCCGTGTGCGCGATCCGCCTCCGGCACAGCGTGATATTCGCAGGGCTCTCCGGCGCAAAGGTCAGCGTGCTCTTGCCGCGCGGCTTGTCCCCGTCGCGGTAGAGAAGCGTCACGCGGTCGCCCTCCTTAAAGTTTCCCAAGAAAGCGCCCCGCTCCGCCTGCGCGGAAACCAGCAGCGGGCGGCCGCGCTCGTCGGCGGCCGACTCAGCCGCCGCAGCGGAGTCGCGTTCCGCAGCCGCCTGCTGCAACCGGAAATACGACACCGTCATCACCGGATCGACCGTCTGGTAGAGGGCGGCCAGCACCCGCGCCTTGCGGTTGATCCGCTCGAACCGCCCCGGACCTTTGGCAAAACCCTCCGGATCGCCGATCAGGCGCTCGGCGAGGCAGGCGACGTCCTCCGGCAGGCTGTGCATCGCATACGGCCGCACAAAACCTTGCTGATTCAATTCCGGCGTCGGCGGGCGGGAATCTGCGACGCCCGTATAGTGAAACCCGGAGGGGCATGCGGCCAGCCATGCGGCCTCATTGAATTCGGCGTGAAACCCAAAATGGATGCCATGCGCCAGTTCGTGGTGGAAGACGCTCTCGAACTGCGCCGCATTGCCATCGAACTTCATGAAAATCGTCCGGTCCTGATACCGGTACAGACCGCACCAGCCGTCCGTCTGCCTCTCCTTGTTCGACGTCCACTTCAGCTCCGAGCCGACGTACACCGTATTCAGCACGCGCGCAATGAACGACGCCGGGTACTTCTTCAGCGCGGCCTGCAAGGCGCTGCGGGCAGCCTCGACATCTTTGTCCGAGCGCAACTTGGTGATGGTCACGCCGCCCGAACTGCGGTACACATTCTTGACGGTCACGCTCGTGCCAACCAACGAATCCGCCTTTTCTATCTCGGCCAGCAAAGGCCATCGGAGCGCAAGCGCGCCCAGCAGAATGAGGATCATCCCCGCTGGGAGCAGGGACACTCCTGGCCTTTCAAGCAACATGCCGTTTCCGCTCTTCATCGAATGGGCTCTCGTCCTCACTTCCCCAACCGCACCATCACCGCCTCAAAAGGTGCAAACCGGTAGGTGAGCTTTGCATCCCCGTCGCGTACCGGCGGTCGTCCGAACTCGGCGTCCAGCGAGTTGAAGCCGCCGGCAACCGCCACCGTCGCCGTCACGGGCACGGACGCGCCGTTCACCGCCAGCAGATAGACATCCGCTCCAGACCGCCAGACGCGCGTCTCAACCGAGGCCGGACCTTCGCAGGTCACGGTCGGAGCGGCGTCAACCGAGAGGATGACCGGAATGAAGCGCTTGACCTCTCCCGCCATGGCACAGACGTCGGCCCAGCGTTTCTCGAACGGGTCGCGGTCCTTCATTTTGAAGAGGTCGAAGAACGAATAAAACACCAGGCCATTCGCGCCCGCAGCCACGCACTGCCACGCCATGAACCGCATTTCCTCCAGCGTCGGTGCCCGCGTCTTCTCACGCGCCTCCCCTTTACGGTATGCGCCCCAGTCGAACACCTGCGGCACCTGCCATACGGCCCGCGTGTTGTACGTCTGGTCGCGCGTGATGCGCGTCCACTCCAGCGCGGTTCCCGCGGGCTTATCTGGAATCGGGTACGGATCCGTGCCGACGACGTCGAAGGTCGACAGGTAGGCCCGCACCTGATTGTACTGGTAGAGCACCACCCAGGTCGGATGATCCGGGTCCAACTCCTCCATCAGGCGCTGCCGCGCGGACAGCCGGTCGACCATCGCCAGGGGCATCTCGTCGTTGATGTACCACGCGAGCAGAGCGGGATGGTTGCGATAGAGCCCCACGCGCTTGTTGATTTCTGCACGTTCGTCCGCCTCCGTCTTCATGGCCGACGGCGCCCAGTGCGTGCCTGAGTAGAAATCCTTGATCGAGTAGATCACCTTCAGGCCGCGCGCGTGGCAGGCGTCCATCTGACTCGTGTTCGGACTCCCATACGGCATGAGGCAGTTGAACGGCCCCTTGGCATAGGTCTCCAACTCCGGCTCCTTCACGCCGCTCCAGTACATGCCCAGCGGGAAAAACGGCTTTCCGTCGACGATCAGCCGCCGGTGGTCGTCGATATACGCCTTGCGCTCCGGCAGTGCGGCGACGCGCTGGAAAGGCGTCGTAGCCGCGCCCTTGGGAGTGCCGTCAGGGGCTGTAAGCGCAAAACGGACGGTGTAGTCGCCGACCGGAAACTCGGAAGCGTCCACATTCAATCTTGCGAGGTCAGGCGTCAGCGCGTCAGGTTTGGACGTGCGAAATGCCTTGCCGCCTGCGGCCACAAAGACGAACTCGCCGTCGACCTCCTCAACCTTGACGCCCGACTCCTTCAGCGTCAGCCCCGCGTAGAACGTCACGGGGCCACTCACCGCCGTATGCCGGTAACAGGAGGCGCTCACGGTCGTCACCAGCGGCGGATAGTGGCGCGTGACGCTCAGGTCGTCGAACCACGCCTTGCCGGTCATGCCGCGCCGCACGTAGGGCGCGACCGTGACCCGCGCGGCATTCGTCGGCAGTGCCGTCGTAAAGCCCTGCACCCTCTTCCACCCGTCGCTGGTGCCGCGCACGCCGTCGGCATACGCGCCACCCAGCCATTTGCCGTCAGGCCCGGACCACTCCAGACAAATCGACGCGCCCGTCTCATCGCCTTTCAGCTCTTCCGTCCTGACCCACACCTCAAAGGCATAACAGCACCCAGGCTGGATGTCCAACTTCTGCGTCGGGAACGAGTAGAATTTCGGGTCGCTGTTATCGAACGCGAGTCCGCGCGATCCGCCGCGCCCGGCGCCGTCCGCAAAGCTGTAGGCCGGTTTCCGGCCCGACCAGCCGACCGTTGCGCCGGAAGCGTCGGTCTCTTCTAAACCCGGATTGCGCACCGCATTCCCCTGCTCGGCTGCGACCGCAACGGTACACGCCAAGGCTGCCCATGCTCCCAGACACATCTTACGACTCATGCACATGCCTCCCCCCTTCGATTGCTTATACTAACACCCCCTCGGCGAAAATCAAATATCATCGAATTTCGAGGATCGCGGACAGGGCTCTGATAATCGCATCGAGATCGCCCGACGCGAGGGTCTCGATCTTGGATTTGAGCCGATGTTTGGCGACCGCGCGGATTTGATCGATAACGGCTACGACCTCCCGTTTCTGGCATGTCACCGACACCGTGATTGGAGGGTGTGGGCTGGCCGCAGAGGAGAGCGGCACAACGACGACCGTCTTTCTCAGCTTGTTTAATGTGTTATGAGTCAGCACCACACACGGGCGTGTTTTTTTGATCTCCGATCCTTGCGCCGGGTCAAGCGACACCCACCAGATGTCCCCGCGTGTGATGTTTGTCTCGTTCATTCCGCGACCCCGTCGTCAAACGCTTGCCAATCGTCGATCTCTTTGGCAAGCGCCGTGTCTCGGTTGGCTGCTCGACAGGCGGCCGCCAATGTATCTTCCCGCTCTGCCAAGGTCTGTTCCAGGAGCCGGGTGACTAACTTTGACCGTTGCCGCTGAGGGACGGCCACTTGAAAACGGTGCGCGACTGCATCGGGTATGGACAGGGTTAATCTCATATTTCCATGTTATGACTTATGACTTACGATGTCAACCGTGCATTTCAGGGACGCCTCGCCCGCATTGACTTCCCCCGTCCCTTCCGGTTAACATTCGGGACTTCTAACACGGAGGCCGCATGACTCGGAACCTGACATCCCGCCGTTCTTTTCTGACCGCCGCCGCCATCGGCGCGGGCGCGTGGGCGCTGCCGACGCCGTCCCAAGCCGCCCTCACCAAGCCCGCTGCCGGCACCTTCCGCTTCGCCCTCAACACCGGCACGATCCGCGGTTACAAGCTCGACCTGCCCGCGCAGATCGATCTCGCCATCCGCGCGGGCTACGCCGGAATTGAACCGTGGATCTCCGACCTCGCCAAGGTCGCCGAGTCGGGCGGCTCGCTGAAGGATCTCGGCAAACGCTGCGCGGACGCGGGCCTGACCGTCATCAGCGCCATCGGCTTTGCGGGCTGGGCGGTCAACGACGACGCCGCGCGGGCCGCCGGCCTCGAACAGATGCGGCGCGACATGGGCCTCGTCGCGCAACTGGGCGGCACGCACATTGCCGCCTCGCCCGCCGGCGTGAACAAGCCTGACGTGGCCCTCGACCGCGACCGCGCGGCCGAGCGCTACCGCGCCGTGCTGGAACTCGGCCGCAACTCGGGCGTGATTCCGCAGCTCGAATTCTGGGGCGCGTCCGCCAACCTCAGCCGCCTCGACCAGTGCCTCTACGTCGCCGCGCGCGCCGGACACCCCGACGCCTGCGTGCTAGCCGACGCGTTCCACATGTACAAGGGGGGCAGCGACCCGGCCTCGCTGCGCCTGCTCGGTCGCAGCGCCGCCTACAGCTTCCACATGAACGACTACCCCGCCCAGCCGCCGCGCGAAACGATCAAAGATGCCGACCGCATCTGGCCCGGCGACGGCATCGCGCCGCTCCGCGACATTCTGAAGACCTTCATCGAGAACCGCTCCGAGCCCTGGCTCTCCATCGAACTGTTCAACGCCGAGTACTGGAAGCGGCCCGCCGAGGAGACCGCCCGCACCGGCCTTGAGAAAATGAAGGCTGTGGCGTCCGCCTGATGTAATCGGTTGGTGGCAGGGGGATCGAGGAACGCGCGTTGTGTGCGCGTAGCGTTGGGAGCGGGGACACTCCTGTCCCCGTTGTGCTGGGAGCGGGGACACTCCTGTCC
>CAYMLQ010000108.1:5193-15033 GCA_964390795.1 uncultured Lentisphaeraceae bacterium | reverse complement strand
TTACGGCTGTCGGCTAGTCACTTTGGGGATGCACCTGATCGCAGATGCGCCCCGTGAAAGCGGGCGTAATCGGTTGGTGGCAGATTCTCGCGAGGAGTAGCGGAAGCTGTTCCCATGGGCTGGAGGGCGAGGCTGTGCCGAGCCGCTTCGCGACATTCACCCGCGCGGCTCACCGCAGGTTCGCCCTCCAAACGGCACCATGGCGCGAGGTCGGTTGTTCCGGTTTCCGCTCGCATGTTCGGAAAAACGAATCCGTTACATCTGCCGACACCCTTCCGTTGTCCCTCGCATTAAAGCTGCCACCCCCTGACACCAACCGATTACAAAGCGGGCAACTCGAAGCGGAGATGGACTTAGGGTCCGACCGGCTGGAGCCAGACTCGGCCGCGGAAAAACCGCTGCGGCACGGGAAGCGTGTTCGTCACAGACACGTATTGGCCAAAGCCGGGCATGCTGGAGAGTCCGGACACGGGCGCCCAGGCACCCGAGGCCAGGTTCGTTGTTTGGATCAGATCGTAATAGCGGGCCAGTCCGCTGTAGCCATAACCGGATGCGGGAAGTGTTCCAAAGCCTACGACGGAACTCTGGGCGTTCATGACGATCGATACGGTGAAAACGTCGTTTGAGTCCTGCGGGTTGGTGCCGCTGGTGTATTCGTCGGCATTGCTCCGGCCATCACGGTCGGCGTCGTCTTGTGCGCGGCTCAGGTCTGAGACTTGACCTGATGCGTGCCCAAAGTGCAGCCAGGTCCACGAGTCGGGGAGACCGTCACCATTGCTGTCGGGCAGGCCTGGCAGATCTTGGAAGTGCGCGGTGGCCGAGGCGTCGGCATCAGGCATCACCAGAATCGTGGCGGCTGCGGAGGGCTCAACCACGGGCTGTCCTGTCCAACCAGTGAAAGTGAGTCCGGGCGGATCGTCCATGGCGGCGATTGTGACCGTGCTGCCGGGCAGGTAAAGGCCTCCTCCGTCACCGTTGACCACTTCGAGCGTGCAGGCGTTCGTGCTCGCGGACGGTATGTCCCCGCCGATCTGGAGCAGGTAGGAGGCGAGCTGGTCGAGTTGGTTGGCACTCAGGTGAGAGGTCTTGCCGTGGCGATCTTCAGTATTGAATATGGTCAGCACGTCGCGCATGGACTGGGCCGAACCGTCATGCAAGTAGGGGGCGGTGCGCCACAACTCGTGGAGCGGGGGAGGGACATAGCCGGTGATGTCGTTCTGCGTCCAGTCGCCCGTGTGACGCGTGCCGACATCGTATTTGTTGGTGTGGGCGTAATAGTAGTCGGACCGGTGGCAGCGCAGGCACTTGGCTTCTGAGCTTTCAAAGATGGCCTTGCCCTGAACCGCGTCGGGGGTCAGCTTGCCGTTGACCCAATACGGGCTTGGCTCGGGCTCGAGGGAGATCAGGAAGTTGTGGATGTCGTCGTAGTCCTGCTGCGGGTGGGCCTGGAACTCGATGAACTTGAAGCCGGCCTGAACGCCGACCATGGCGTTGGCGCGGATGCCGGTCCACATGGCGGGCTCGGTGTGCGCCGCGTGGAGAAGCGATTTGGTGTTCTTCGAATTTCCGAAACCGTCGTTCATCATGTCCCAGTTCATGCCGTCGGCGCGGACACCGGGGTGGCAGGTGACGCACGAGACCCAGCGCTGATAGCTGCCGTTGGCGTCGTGAAAGAGGCGCTCGCCGCGGCGGAGCGTGTCTTCTGCCGCCTGTGGACCGAGCGCGACAACAGTCGCCGTGACGCCGTTGGTTCCGACCAACACCACCTGTCCTGCGAAGTAGGCCGCCACGGCGACCTGCGTCTGCCCCGGAGCAAGGGCGATGCCGCGCGGCCCTTCGGCGGCCAGCGGGAAACGCTGCACGAGGCCGCTGCTGTAGAGCGTGCTCAGGTCGTACCCCAGATGCTCCAGCAGGCCGGGGTCAGCCGCCAGAAGGGCGTGGAGGCCGCGGAGATTGAGGCTGGCCAGCTCGCGCACGCCCGGCAGCGAGACCCACAGCGTGCCGCCATCGGCGCTCAGCGCTGCGCCCCATGGGTTGGCCGCGCCGTCCACGCTCTGATCGAACAGCGCCGTGGTGTAGACCCGCTTGCTTTGAAGATCGATGATGCTCGCGGCGCAGGTGCTGACCCAGCCTCGGCTGAGCTGCGTGGTGGGGAGATGCGAGCGGCCCTGAAGGTGGGGCACGTAGGCCCAGCGTCCGTCCGGCGAACAGACCGGGCGCTGCACCGAAGAGGCTCCGGCGGGCAATGGAATCTGATAGGCCTCGCGCGGGTCGTTAAGGTTGATGAGGCTCAGCGCGGCCCCCAGCAGCGGGTCGCGCCCGTCGCCCAGCGGGAGGTGGTTGGCCACGAGCGCGAACTGCTGATCCGGGGTGACCGTGACAAAGACCGGCTCGCGGACAACGGACACGTGCGCCCGCGTCTCGCCGCTGGCCAGATCCAGCAGCGCCAGGCGGTCGAGGCCGCGGTCCGCCACCAGCAACAGACCCTTGCCAGGAGCCAGAGCTAGCCCTGACGGTTTGGGGCCGACGGTCAGACGGCGCAGGACGGCTCCGGTGAACGGGTCGATTTCAGCGACCGAACCGGCGTCGTGCTCGGAAACCCACAGTCGGTTGGTTGCGCTCCACACGAGGTCGCGGGGCTCGCCCGCCAGCGGGACGGTGCGGACGACCTGGGCCGACGCGGGCGCGACCACGGCTAGCGCATGGGCGGTGACGTCGGCGACCGCCAGAAGGCTGCCGTCAGGCGACCAGGCCACCTCCTGAGGCGAGTGGTAGACGCCTTGATCCGAGACTGTGACGCGGACACTGTCCGCGCCGGTCAGCTCGCCGTCCGACGCGGCGAGCTGCAGCACATAAAGGCCGTTTGTGCTAAACGTGACGGTCGTGTTGGTCACGCAGGCATTTCCGAACGCGACCGTTCCCGGCCCTTTGAGCTTGCTCCATGTGACCGTGAGCGTGCCGGGCGAGAGCGGAAGCGCATCATCGCTCGCGAACCCGGCCAGCGGCGTGGCGACGCCAGAGGCCGCGACCCCTGCAAGGCCGGCCTCGACGAGCGGGGCCCGATTGCCTCCGGCGCCGGTCACGGTCACGGTGTCGGTTCGGGTGTCGCGCTGCCCGGTGCTGTTGATGACGGTGAGCGAGACCGGGTAGCGTCCGGCCTGCCGGTAGGTGTGGCCGACCGTTACGCCGCTGCCGGCAAGGCCGTCGCCGAAGTCCCAGTACCAGGCCGCGAGCGTGCCGCCGGGAGCGCTCGAGGCGGCGCCGTCGAACGTGACGCGGCATGGCGCGGCGCCTGCGGAGGGCGTGGCCGTGAACAGCGCGATGGGTGCCAGCGCGTTGTTCATTTTTACGAGGACGGAGATGCGGTTGGTGACGGTCGAGGTGAAGCCGTCGTTGTCGGTTACGGTCAGGATCGCCGCATAGTCGCCGGGCACGGTGTAGGTATGGGTGACGGCTGGGTCGCCGGAGGCGGCCGCGCCGTCGCCAAAGTCCCAGGCGTACGCGAACAGGGTGCCGTCCTCGTCGTGTGAGGCGGAGCCGTCGAACGTCACCGTGAGCGCGGCCGTGCCGTTCGTGGGGCTGGCGGTGACGCTGGCCACCGGGAGACCCGACTGGGCGGCGCTGACATCGGCCACGACGCGGAAGCCGACGTTGTAGCCGCGTTGCCAGGCGTACAGCGCGGTACGGAACGAGGCGGTGGCGCGTCGCTCGCGGTCCTCGCACGAGCCGCCGCGCACGACCTTGCGGAGGTTAAGCCACTCAGCGCCGGTGTAGACGGCGCGGTTCCGTCCGTCGTCCGCAGCATACGGATAGGGAGCGTAGGTCGAGCGGGTCCATTCGGCCGCGTTGCCGTGCATGCCGCACAGGCCAAAGGGGTTCGAGGCGAGTGTCGCGGCGTCGGCGGTGGCGACCCAGGCGTCGCGGATACTGGTGTTGACCAGGTGCCACGGCGGCGTGCTGCCGCTGAACGACTGTCCGGGCGTCGGGTTGTTCTGCCGTTCCAGACCCGCGAGATTGTCGAGCATGCCGCTGACATAGAAGCCGTCGCCGGCGATGAGCTGCGTGCGGTTGGTCCAGGCTACGGCGGTCGGTCCATACCACATGTCGCTTGCCGTGCCCGCGCGGCAGGCGTATTCCCACTGCGCCTCGGTCGGCAGGCTGAACCTGCGGCCGGTTTTTTTCGTGAGCCACTCGCAGTACTTCATCGCGTCGGACCAGGAGACGCGGATCACGGGCTGGGTCGCGTTGGTGCAGCTCCAGCCCGCGGCGTTGTGATCCTTGCCGATGACCGGCACGAACCCGCTGTTGTGGGAAGGATCGAACAGCGCGTACTGCTTGTTCATGACCTCGAACTTCGCCATGTAGAACGGCTGGCTGTTGGTGACCACGGTTTGCGGGGCCTCGTCGCGATAGCCGCTGGCAGAGCCCATGAGGACGCGGCCGGCCGGAATCAGGGCCAGCGTCAGCGTGACGCCATTGCCCAAGCTGCAGGTCAGCTCGGCGGGTGTTGCGCTGTTGGTTGCGGCGTTGCGGCGGGTTTTGGCACCGGCCGCGTCGAACAGGCTGTCCGCCGGCGGCGCAACCGGCGTGAGCGGCGGCGGCGCGGCCGGCGCCACGAACGCTCCGCGAGCGGGATCCGGAGTCGGGTAGAGTTCGGGATCGGTGGTGACGTTTGCGTAGTCCCGCATGGTTTGCAGTCGCCGGGCGTGGGCGTTGGCATAATTTCCGGCAGAGGAGTGTTCGCCCCACAGGCCCCAGGCGGGAACATTGAGGTCGATCCACGTCACGAGGCGGCTCCAGTCGTCCGCTCCGAGGGAGACGCCGTAATGGCCCTTCTGCAGCATCTGGATCAGCTCGCTGGTGTCGGCGTGCCACTCGCCCGCGTTGTTCATGCGGAGGTAGCCTTCGTTGCCGGTGCGACGCACGTAACGGTGCAGATTCAGGTACGACTGCGGGAAGCTGTTGCCGGTGCTGGGCGGCACGACGCGACCGGTCGTGTACAGGTCGGGCGCGGCGTTGGTCGGTCCGCCGCTTCCCCCGTGGCACCCCGCGCAATGCTGGTCGAGCACGGGCTGAACTTCGCGCAGGAAGCTGAAGCCTCTTTCAGGCCCGAACCAAGGGGTGATGGCGTCCGGCTGTTTGCGAGCGGCGAGGGTGGCTTGGTTGACCATGCCGACGTTTCGTTCTTCGTGGCAGCCGGCGCAGGAGACGGATTCGCCCGGCATGACGGTGTACCAGCTCCGGAAGAGCTGCAGGGCCTTGCCCTCCTCGTCCAGCGGCTGCACCGAGATCGGCGTGTTGGCCGGCGCATAGAAACTGGCTGAGCCGTCCGCGTAAACCGGCACGGTGCCCAGGATGCGGTGTACGTCCCAAGGCCCGTCCACGCCGATGTTGACGTGGCCGCCCTGGCCGCGGTAGCCGTAGTGAACAGAGTAGACGCGCAGGTTCTTGATCTTGCCGCGCGGCACCTCTTTAAGGCCGGGGCCGAAATAGAGGTCAGAGACGTTGACGATGCCGTTGGTCGACGTGGGCTTGACGCGGTCGGGGATGACCGGAGGCGTGGGCACGGCCTTGATGGGTAGGGCGTGCATGAGCGCGCCGCCACTGTCCGCGCAAAGCGTCGTGATATTGTCGAAGGAATCCACCAGATAGAGTCCGAACTTGCTCGACGAGGAAGTCCGGGCACTGACCACGAGCTGCTTTTCATCCAGCGGACAGGGTTGAACAAACCGCGGCCAGGGATTGCGCTCGTCGATGTACTGATCCCTGATCTCCGGAACCACGGGATTGGGGCCGCAGTAACGGTGCAAGATCCCGTCAGCCTCAAAGGTGCCCACGGCCTCGTCGAAGAGCATCAGCTCGCCTTCGCGCGCCACGCCGTGATGTCCGGAGACGACGGAGACGAACTGCGAGGGTTTGCCGGGGATGGGCTTGGCGTCGAAGAGCGTGTTGGGGAAATAGCTGCCGCTGCCGTAACGGGCGAACTGCTCGAGTCCGTCCGGCATCATGGTGAACAGGATACGCGTGAAGTAATGCGCAGTGTCGGAATATTCCCAGCGGGTGAACATCACGCGGCCGTCGGACAGGATGGTCGGCCCCCAGTTCTGATCCTGATCGAAGGTGAGTTGGCGCACGGTCCCGCTGGTGGTGACGCGGTAGAGATTGCCGACATAATCGCCGCCCGTGACGCAGGGCACGCCCGCGAACGTGGCCGTGCTGGCCATGAGCAGGTCGCCGCAGGGCAGGTAGCAGGCGTCGAACCAGTCGATGTCGGTGCCTGCGGAGGGGCTGACCTGCTTGAGGCCGGTGCCGTCGACCTTCATTTCGAAAACCGCGTAAGACCGGACGCCATTGGAGAGCGCCTGGCCGGTAAAGAGCACGCGGTCGCCGTTCCAATGCAGGTTCGGGTAGCCCAGGAACTGCGTCATCGCCGGCGTGTAGAGGGTGCTAACCGCGTTATTGGTGATGTCGAGGACGGCGAAGGTGTCGTTACAGGACGTGTCACCGACGGACGAAACGTTCTGCCAGTTCGCCGGCAACCCCACGCCGCTGCTGCGGCGCACGAACAGCAGGCGGTTGAAGGCCAGCGCCGGATTGTTCATGACCAGCGCGTCGCGCTTGAGAAACTGGTAGGCGCTGTCGGCGGTCAGACTGCCGCCCAGAAAATCCGCTTCGATGGCGGTCAGGCGCGCCAAGTAACCGGGAGACTTGGGCCCGTAGTCGGACGGGTAACGCTGGGCAAGGTCGCTGATGGCCAGACGCAGGGAGGCGAGGGTGTTGGTGGCGATGGACTGCGGGCCGCCCGGAACCAGGGTCACTTGCAGCGTGGTCCCGACAACCTGCAAAGACCCCAGGAAGCCTGCCGGCACCGCGCCGAGTGCGAACGCGTTGGTGGTCACGCCCGACGGCGTCGCCCCGGTCCAATCGATCAGGGTGAACTTTCCGAGGCTGCCCCCGGCCCCTAGGTCGATACGCGTGCGACCGCTGCTCGGACAGGTGAAGGTGCCGCCGGAAATGCGCAGCAGATCCGAAGACGTGTCCACTTCAACCTCCACCGACGAATTGTTCTGGAGCGTGAGGCCGCTTTGGAAGGTCAGCGTCCCGCGGGTGTTCCCAGGGGCGACCGTGCCGCCGCTTGCTACGGCAACCAGCCCTGTCACGCTGCCGGCGCCGGAGAGACGCCGGCCGGTGCTCACGGTGAACGGCGGCACAGCGCTCACGTCGAAGACCGTGCCGGACGCGAGGGTGAGGTTCGTCGAGCCCTCCAGCGCGCCGCCGCTGAGGAGCTTGATCTTGCCGCCGCTGAGGAGCGTCTTGCCGACGAACGTGTTGGTGCCGCCGAGCGAGAGCGTGCCCGAGCCGCCCTTCGTCAGCGCGCCCGCGCCGCTGAGGACGCCCGAGAACGCGCACGAAGCGTTGCCGCCGCCGACCGTGAGCGTCGCATTGCCCAGCAGGACGCGGCTTCCCGCCACGCCGGCGAGCGAGGCCAGGCTCTGGCTGGTGCCGTTCAGATCCAGGGTCGCGCTGTTGGTCGTCAGGTTCACCGCCGTGGTCGTGGGCAGCAGATCGCTTCCGGTGCCCGGGCCGCCGAGCCACTTCGCCGCGAGGTAGGTCTCGACCTGTTGCCGCTGAGCGAGGGTCAGAGCGCTGCCGTAGACCAGCACTTCCGCGATATCGCCGCCGAACGGACGCGGCGGGTTGCTGCCGGCGGAAAAATAGTCGCCCAGTCCCGTGGCCGGGAAAGCGAGGCTGCTGGAGCGCGTCACCTCGAGCAGGTGCGCCGAACCGGCGGTGAAGCCGTTCGTCACGACTCCGTTGATCAGCATGTCGCTGCCCGCCGGGTTGCCGAAGTCGTTGCCATTGCCCGGTTGGTACCACGTCGTGGCGTTGTTCAACCGGAGGCCGGTGTCTGCCTGATTGATGCCCCAGATGCCCCCGTTGCCGGCGGCCAGAGTCACCTTGGTCACGATGAAGACGGTTTGCGGCGCGGTGGCGCTGCCGAGCACGAGGCGGTTGGTCACGCCGTCGAAACGCAGCGCGGGCCTGGCGCCCAGCGCACCGGCGACCAGCAGCGGTTGCCGCGCGGCGGCGGCCTGTGTGAAATGCCGGCTGTTCCCGCTCTTGTCGCTCCACTGGCTGACGCGGTTCGCTCCGTCCACTGTGAGTGTTGCGCGATCTGCGGCATCGAGCCAGTACAGCATGCCTGGCAGGGGCGAGCCGAACCCGCAGGGCTCGAAGCGCACGGTTCCGTTACTGATGGTGGTCGCTCCCGCATAGGCGTTCTCCGCCGCGATCGTCAGTGTGCCCGTGCCGGTTTTGGTTAACGCGCCTGCTCCGCTGAGGATGCCTGAGAACTTGCTCGAAGCGCCCTCGCCACCCACCGTGAGCGTTGCGGTGCCCAGCAGAACGCGGCTTCCGGCTACGCCAGCCAGCGACCCGAGACTTTGGCTGGTGCCGTTCAGATCGAGCGTCGCGCTCTCGCTCGTCAAACTCACCGTCGTGGCTGCGGGAAGCAAGTCGCGGCAGGGGCCCGGCCCGCCCAGCCATTTCAGCGCGAGATACGCCTCGACCTGTTGCCGTTCGGCGACACTCAGGGCGCGTCCATAGACCAGCACCTCCGCGATATCGCCGCTAAACGGCCGCGGCGGGACGGTCCCGGAGGCGAAGTAGTCGCCGAGTCCTGTGGCTGCGTAGGTGGTGCTGCTGGAGCGGGCCACTTCGAGCAGATACGCCGCGCCGGCGGTGAAGGCGCTCGTTTCGACGCCGTTGATGTACATGGCACTGCCCGCCGGATTGCCGAAATCGTTAACGTTGCCCGGCTGCGCCCAGGTCGTGGCGGAGGCCATGCGGAGCCCGGTGTCTGACTGGTTGACGCCCCAGATACCCTTGAGGTTGCCGCCGGAGGAAACCTTGTTCACGATGAAGACGGTTTGAGGTGCAGTGGAGGTGCCGAGAACCAGGCGGTTGGACACGCCGTCGAAGCGCAGCACCGGTTTTCCGCTGAGCGCGTTGGCGACCAGCAGCGGTTGTCGGACTGCGGCAGCCTGCGTGAAATGCAGGCTGTTTCCGCTCTTATCACTCCACTGGCTGACGCGGTTCGACACCGTTACGGTGAGGGTTGCGCTGTCCGAGGCGTCGAGCCAATAGAGCATGCCGGCCACCGGCGCGCCTGCCCCGCTCTGGTCGAGCCGCAACGTGCCATTGCTGATCGTGGTCGCTCCGGCGTACAGGTTCGTCGTGCAGAGCGTCAGCGTGCCGGGCCCATCTTTCACGACGCCGGGAATGCCGGAGATGGGCTTGCTGACAATCAGTTGGCCGTTCGTGACGACAGTGAAAACCCGCCCCGCGGTACCCAGCCCCAGAGCCATGTTCACCTGCTGCGCCACCGTTGCCGAGTCGGTGACGTGGCCGTCCAGCACCACCCTGTTTCCGCTTAAGGTGAAGGCACCCGCCCCAGCGCTGAACGTGAGACCGCTGAAGACCGTGCCTGCTGTAAAGTCATTCGTATTGGCCACCGTGCTACCGGCGAACACCAGACTGTCGCTTGTTACGGGCGCGACGCCACTTGCCCAATTGGCAGGCGTTGACCAGTTTCCGTTCGCGCCGCCGCCGCTCCACGTTTGAGAGACACCAAGAGCGGTGGAAGCGGCAAAGATGAAAGTGGCGCTGGCGATAACCCTTCGCACCACGGCGTTCGGTTTCATTCTGACTCCAATCGGCTTTGGCTCTAGCAATTATAATAAAGGCAAATGAGTAACAACCAAGTGCCAGTAAGTGTAACAGAATCGCCGGGGGTAGAAACAAGTTTAATCAGTGTGTCGGATAGGGTCGGAATGCTTG
>CAYMLQ010000108.1:0-5093 GCA_964390795.1 uncultured Lentisphaeraceae bacterium | reverse complement strand
GGTCGGAATGCTTGACTTCTTCCGCTTACCTGTCAAACTAAGTGGTGAAAAAACGATTTTGGAGAAAATGGAAATGACAAAAATCGGTTCCGGTATGAGTTGCGCGCTTCTGTCTGTTCTTGCTCTTTGCGCTGAAGAAAGGTGTAAAATGAAGCCATTTATCTTAGGAGGCGTAATCGTTGCAGTCGTACTCGCCGCACTGATTTTCATGAGGTTTTCGGGCGTGCCCGTCGCGGCGCCTGTGGCTAGTGTCTCACCGCCTGCGGCGGAGTCAGTACTTGTGGAGTTCGACAAGCTGAAAGGCAAGTGGGTGCGGCCGGACGGAGGCTATGTTCTTGAGATCAGGCGGCTCCTGCCTCAGAACGAGTTGGAGGCGGCCTACTTTAACCCCAATCCCATTCATGTGGGCCGGGCCCGTCTCTACAAGGAGCGCGGCTTCGTGAAGGTTTTTGTGGAACTGCAAGACGCGAACTATCCGGGATCGACCTACACGCTGATCTACGACCGCGAGAACGACCAGTTGTGCGGCGTGTATTATCAGGCGACGCAGCAGCAGGAGTATCAGATCGCCTTCGAGCGCTTGCCCGCCGGAAGTTAACGTCCAATCGGGCTCATTCCTCCACGAGCACGCGGAAGCCGACGTCGAAGACCCGCTGCCAGGGCGGGTATGCTACGCGCGTCGCGAAGGTTGCGTGTTGCGGCCGTTTCCACCACGAGCCGCCGCGGGCGCAGGCGCGTCCGTCCGGCAGGCGTCCGGAGGTCCACTCCCACACGTTGCCGTTGACGTCATGGAGACCCCAGGCGTTTGGCGCGAAAGAGCTGACAGGCGCGGAGACGCGGAACCCGTCGTTGCAGTTCGTGCGAGCCGGGCGCCACTCGGGAACGGCTGCCCCCGGCATGTTCGCGCGAAAGCGGTCCATGCGGCGGAAGGTCAGATCCGCAAGATTGGCCGAGGCCGAGAAATCATCATCCCCTGCGCCGTAGGACAGCGGAGCCGCCGTGCCAGCCCGGGCCGACCATTCCCACTCGTCGTTGCTGGGAAGGCGCACGTGTGCGCCAGCATGCTTGCAGGCGAAACGGCAGAAGGCTTCTGCGGCCTCGCAGGAGACGCGGCAGACCGGTTGTGTGGGTGTGTTCAGCGGGTAGCCGCGCTCTTGGGCTGTGAACTGGAGGAACTCGCCGCGCTCCATCCGGCTGTCGTGCTCGGGATCGAAGCGGGCGAACTGTTCGTTGCTGATCTCGTCGACGCTGAGCCAGAACGGCTTCTTGATGTCCACGGTGCGGCCGTCAGCGGTGGCGAAGCGGCCGGCCGGAATGCGGGCGAGGGTCAGGCTGATGCCTCCGAGATCGATTGCGCGGCGTGTCTCTCCCAAGGCCTGTTGTTTGGCGAGGGCGGTAGCGGCGTCAAAGGGCCAGTCTGAGACAGCGGGCCGGGTCGGGGGCGAGGGTGCGGGCTCCTGCAGCGGTAATGGCGAGGCACGCACAGCCGGCCCTGGGGTCATTTCGTGTTGCTCGTCGACTCCTGCATAGCGCTGTTGCAGGTCGTTGCGGCGGAGCGCGGAGTCGGCCATGCGTTTCTCGCCGACGATTTCAGTCCAGGTGCCGTGCGCGGGCGTGTTGAGGTCTATCCAAGTGTACAACCTGTCCCACGCTTCTGCGTCGAGCCGTACGCCGTGATGTCCCGCCTCGAGCAGTTGGATCAATTCCGTGGTTGAGGCGTGAAAGTCGCACGGGTAGGGCATCTGAAGGTCGCCTTCCTGCGTGTGTCCGCGAACGTAGGCACGCAGCGCGAGATAGGCCGGCGGAAAACGGGCGTCCTTGCCGATGTAGTAGACCTCTTTCGTGCGGAACGAGACTCCGGGTCTGAGCGTCAAGTCGAGGCGTCCCGCCTTGCTGCCGTCATGACAGCCGACGCAATGGCGGTCGAGTACCGGCTGGACTTCGCGGTTGAAAGCAAAGCCGCGCTCCGGCCCGTACCACGGTTCGATCTTGGATGGTTTTCGGTCCATCGCGCGGAGGCGCGCGAGCGGGCCGGGGCCGCTGTTCTGCGGCTCATGGCAGCCGGAGCAGGACTGAAGCTCGCCGGGCATCACCGTGATCCAGCTCCGCATGAGCTGCAGGGCGCGTCCTTTGCCGTCGAGCGGCTGAAAGGCGACGGGCGTGTTGGCGGGGACTTCGAAATACGCGGAGCCATCCTCTTCGACCGGTACGGTGCCCAGGATGCGTTTGACATCCCACGGGCCGTCGAAGCCCACGCGGTCCTGTTCCGCGCCCATGTTGCGGTAAGCGAAGGAGTAAGAGAGGATGCGCAGGCTCGTGACGGTGCCGCGCGGCACGCCCGCAAGCCCGGGGCCGGAGTAGATGTCGGTGATCTTGACCTTGCCATGACGGGCCTTTGCGTCGATCTGGTCAGGCGGCTGGAGCGGGCGGCGCTGCGGTTGAAGGGGGATGGGCTCGAAGAGTGCCTGGCCCGGTTCTTCGCAGATCAGCGTGAGGTTGTCGAAGGTATCGGCAAGATAGAGCCCCCAGAGAGCTTTCGGATCGGGCTTACAGGCGGCGAGAAAATAGGCGCCGCCTAGCGGCCAGGGGTGGAGGAACTTTGGCCACGATTCATCGACCAGCTCGTCTTTAATGAGGGGCTGAACGGGTTTGCCTCGTCCGGGGATGCGCTGGATCGCGCCCTGCGCTTCCCTGCGGCCGCGGGTCGGATCGAAAAGGGTCAGCTCGCCCATGCGCGGCACGCCGTGATGGCCGCTGACGATGGCGGCAAAGCGGTGAGGGTCATTGGGGATCGGGCGCGCGTAAAACATCGCGTTCGGCCAATACGAGCCGCTGCCGTATAGCTCCCGCTGGCCCGTGCCATCCGGACTCATGGTGAAGAGAATGCGCGAGACATAATGGGCGATATCGCTGTACTCCCAGCGCAGGTACATGACGCGTCCGTCGGCCATCTGGGTCGGGCACCAATTGTGATCCTGATCGAACGTCAGGCGGCGAATGTGTCCGTCCTTCGGATACCAGCGGTAGAGGCTGCCGACGTAGGACGATCCCACGACGCACGGCACGCCGATGAAGGACGCGTTTGAAATGAAGAGAGCGGAATCGTCCGCTAGCCAGCAGCCCGCGTAATTGTCCACATCGCTGTCTGGGATAAGCGGCAGCTCCGTGACCGTAGCGGGTGCCTCGATTTCCAGTTCGAAGACGCGGTGGAGCCCTTTTGAGTTCTGGCCGGTGAACATCAGCCGCCTTGCGTTCCAATGGAGCTGAAGGTCGCCAATGTAGCGGCCTGGCGCGGCAGTGGACAGTGTCTTGAGGGTGGGTACGTCACGGAGGCCGCTCAGTACAGCGATTTCGTTGGTTAAGCCGTGATGAGTCACGTCGCGGACCTGCTGCCAGTTTTGGGGGAGTCCGAGGTTGTTTACCGTGCGACGGATCAGCAAGAGGCGGTTGCAGTCGAGAAGCGGGTTGGCGAGCAAGGCCAGTCTGACTTTTCTGAGTAGTTCGCGGGCTTCGGTTTCGGCCGGTTCGCCTGCGTTCAGGCGCCTCATGAGATCGCTACGGTGCGGCTCAAGGGTGTCGCACCAGGCGCTGTCGATACGGCAGCGTTCAGGCCAGCGGGCGGCCATATCCTCTTGCGCGAGTCGGACGGCTTCGGGCCGCATCAGGCTTAACTGACGCACGAGGCTTTCTCGGTCTTGCGCGGGGGCCGTCAAAACAAGGCCGGTCAGGAGCGCAAGAAAGGCACATATCATTTGCGTTTCGCACATAAGCTTGCAGGTGTATCGTGTGATTACAATCGAGTTGAACGTATTCAGTCTGCCACAGACTCGCTACGGTGAAAAGCCTAGAATAACGGGCGTGCGATTCCGAGTGTTGAGTAGAGCGGCTAGACGTGATAAAGTACAACTATGAAACCTAAAGAAGTCTGCGTACACGACCGGATGCAGCAGGAATATTGGTATGTGCTGACGATGCCAGAAGGCACAGGTTTTGACCCTCGGTTCAAGCCTGAACTGACCCCGCAGGAAATGTTGGAACTGGGTGTCTTTGGCGGCAAATACATGACCGACTGCCGCGCGGAGTTCCCGGCGTCGTGGTTCGAAAAGGCGAGGCTGTCGCCGGAGCGCCACGACCCGGCTCTCAATTTCTTCGGCGTGGACGCTTCGACGCCGCTCTCACACTGGGTTGAGAAACACTGGATCAGTCCGGATGATCCGCGCGGCTGGTTCCAGTGGTATTGCCGCTATTACATGGGGCGGAGGAGCCCGGACGACGAGCGCCAGATCCGGCGCTGGATGGCTGCCAGGCGGCACATTCAACAGCTCCGCAAGCACTGTACGAAAGGCGATCTGGCCTGCAGGAAGCGGCAGCGGCAAGCGGTGCTGCACTGGGCCTACGACAGCCGCAAGATTTAGCTCAGATCGGCTCGGTCGCGAGTGCGGCAAGCGCCGTGCGGTTGTGGAGGTGGGTGATGGCGAGGGCGAGGCCGTCGGCCGCGTCGTTCTGCGGCTCCTCGGGTAGGGACAGCAGGGTCTTGACCATCTTCTGGATCTGCGCCTTCTCAGCCGCGCCGTAGCCGGCCACGGCCATTTTGACGCGCCGGGGCTCATACTCGTACACCGGCAGGCCGAGGCGCGCGCACTGGGCGATGATCGTGCCGCGCGCGTGGGAGAGGATCAGCATGGTCTTGACGTTCTTCGCAAAGAAGATGCCCTCGATGGCGACCGCTTCGGGATGGTGCTCTTCAATGAGTTTCGTGATCTCGTCTTGCAGATGGACGAGGCAGGCGGAGAGGGGGCGTCCCGGCGGGTTCTTGATCGTGCCGTAGTAGACGGGAGTCATGCGCGAGCCTGCGGCGTCGATGATGCCGATGCCGGTGGAGCGCAGCGAGGTGTCCACGCCCATCACGCGGATGGCGGAGGAGACGGTGCGTTGGATCATAAGAAAAATAAAGGCCCGCGACGGGTGTCGCGGGCCTTGCCTTTGTTAGTCTTGCTTCTTCTGCGCGTCCAGGTCGCGCATGGCCTCGCGGCGGCTGAGCTTGATGCGGCCGCGGTCATCGACGCCGATGCACTTGACCATCATCTTGTCGC
>CAYMLQ010000107.1:13200-15079 GCA_964390795.1 uncultured Lentisphaeraceae bacterium | reverse complement strand
TCGTCCAGCATCACGTTGTTGATCTTGGTGTCGTTGTGCGTGATGCGCTCCGGGATCTCGCCCCGCTCGTGGCGCGCCAGCAGACGCCCGCACTGCTCGCGCCGCTCCTCGACGAACGCGATCTCCACCGCGACCTCTGCCCTGCGGCCGCGCACATCCGCCGCGAGGGCAGCATCCAGCGCCGTCAGCCGCGACAGCGTGTTGTGGAACGCCGGAATGGTCTCGTGCAGCCTCGGCGCAGGCAGGTCGGCCAGCTGGTTCTGAAAGCGCGCGAACGCCTTTGCCGCCTCAAACGCCTGCCGCTCGTTCTCGATGATATCGACCGTCTTGGCCCCTTCGATAAACAGGTACAGTCGCCACCAGTTGCCCTCCCCGTCGCGCACATACGGAAGTCCGTCGCGCGCCGGAAGCACCGTGAGCGTCTTGCGCGACGCGTCGGGGTCGCCCGCCACCGCCAGTTTACCGCGCAGATGCTCGGTGACTCGCAGGATATTTTCCATCACGCGGTCCGGCTGCTTGAAGATGGCGTGGTTGATTCGCTGCAGCAGATAGTGCACCGGCGCACCCGCCAGACTGACCGTCACCTGATACGTGTCGTTGATGTGTCCCGACCCATACGGCTGTGCGTCGACAAAATCGCCCCACACCTGAAAGTCCGCGACTACCTGCCTCACATGCTCGCTGCTGTGCTTCGCCCGTTCCATAAGCCTCCTGCCAACAACTCGTCACTTGACTACTGTTAAATAGGACCAGAAGTCGGGATTGCGATCCCGACCTACGAGCCGATCCGCGTCACGACATCCGCCTTCAGCTCGTCGATCAACGACGCCGTATAGGCCGCGATCGAGAGCGTGTCGTCCCTCACCAGCGGGCCGAGATCCATCGCGAAGGTCAGCAGGGTGGCGGAATCGACAGCATGCGACTCGAAGAAGGTCGCGTGCGCCTTGCGACGCCCCAGCACCGCTTCGTCATACCGCTTGCCGCCCGAAATCTGAGAGTCGAATACAGCGGAGAGCGCTGCGGAGATGTTGGCTCGATCACTCACGTCCAGCACCACTTTGCGCTCGTCCGGCAGCCAGTCAAGATCGCGCCAGATCTCGCAGCCGTACACCTGTGCGGGACGCTCCGCCTGCGGCAGACGACGGATCGCGGCAATCACCGCACGCACCACGCCCACATGCGTGTCGTGCTTATCCGAAGGCGCGTGCGTGTAGACCGTCTGCGGCCGCGTGGCCTTCAGAATCGCGAGGAGATCCGTCACGACCGCCGCATGGTCCTGCGCCTTCACCTCTTTGCTGGCGAAGTCCAGTTGCAGCATCGAGCCGTAACGGCCGACCAGCGCGGCCGTGCGCTGCTCCTGCCGCCGCACACCCTTCATCTGCTCATCCGTATACGACGCATAGACGCCGCTCCGCGAACTGCCCGCACCGTCCGTGCAGGTCACGCCGCAGAACGCCTTGTCGGGCTGGCCGAAACAGGCCAAGATGCCGTGTACGGCCATAAACTCCAGATCGTCCTGATGCGCACCGATGCCGAGATGCGTGGTGCGCGCCAGCGCCGCATCCACTTCCGTGCCGTCCGGCACGAACACGTCAGCCGTCTCTTTTGTCAGTTTCATTGCATCACTCACTTATGATTGTCACCGTTCAACCCTTGGGAACAAGGAATCGCCTGTTCTTGCTGCAGGGACAGGAGTGTCCCTACTCCCAGCACGACACAAAGGACAGGAGTGTCCCCGCTCCCACATGAAGCCAAGGACAAGAGTGTCCTTGCTCCCAAACGAACCCATTCGCGTTCATTCGCGTGATTCGCGGGCATCATTATATCAACGGCAGCGAAGCTGCTGCCACGGACTGCCCGACGCGCCGCGCCTTCTCGT
>CAYMLQ010000107.1:0-13100 GCA_964390795.1 uncultured Lentisphaeraceae bacterium | reverse complement strand
ATCAACGGCAGCGAAGCTGCTGCCACGGACTGCCCGACGCGCCGCGCCTTCTCGTCCGGCATGAAGACCTCCACCTGCTCCGCCACTTCGGGAAACTGGTCAGCCAGAATCAGCCTCGCGGTCTCGAGGATCATCACGCCGCCGGGACCTGATGTTACGCGTCCCAGGATCATCATGCTGTCGAACCCGTAGAACTCTCGGTACCACGGCACCGTGTAGCCGAGGTAGAGCCCGATCTTCTGGAAGATGGTCAGCGCCGTCACGTCGCCGTCGAGCATCCGCTCCTGCACCCGCTTCAGGCGCTCAGGCAGCGGCATCTTGGCGGGAAAACGCATGCCTTTCTTCGTCGCCAGATAATTCACCGCCTGTTGCGAGAAGTACATGGCGCCGACGCCGATGTCACCCGACCACTCGTCGGCGGGAGCCTGCGGGTGCAGGTCCACCGGCGCGAAAGCCAGCTCCGAAAGACGTCCCGTCAGACACCCCTTGCGGTCGACAAAGCCGCCCGCCTCGCTCGATCCCATCGCCACGCCGAGAATGCCCTTCTTGCCCAGTGACATGAGCCCCGCGAGCGCGGTCACATCGCCGTCGTTCGCGACTTCGACGGGCACGCGCCACTCCTTGCCGAGGCGGATGAACAGGCCTTGCGCCTCCGCATAGCGCTCGGGGGGAACAGCGCGAAAGAGCGAGGCCACCTGGATCCGGTTGTCCACCACCACGCCCGCCGTGCTGCCGCCGATGGCGTCCACGCGCGGCAGGCAGCCCGCCGCCTTCTTCAGACCCTCGTTGAGCTTGCTGTAATGATACTCCGGATCGGCCTGATTGCGCGGATCCCAAGGGAACTCCTCGCTGAAGACGACCTTGCCCTTCTTGACGGCACTGATCTTAAAATCGCTCGCGCCGAGATCGAAACCGAGGCGGCAGCCGTTGGTACGGTTGTCCATCAGCAGCTCCCGCTCGTAGGGCTGCGGCATCTCAGTCAACGGGCGCAGTTCCACAACCATCGGACGACCGTACACGTTCTCCATGAACTGAGCGTCAAACGCCCGCGCCCCGGTCTTCGCATACTGCTGCTTGATCGACAGGCACAGTTTGCGCGGCCCCGAGAGCATCAGACGCCAGCCGCCGTCGGCCCAGAGCAGAAACTTGACTACTCGTTCGGCGAGCTGCATCACCTCTGGCGACTCTTCCGATCGCGCCGGAAGCGGCAGGTCATATCTCGACACGAACCCGTTTTCACGCTCCCAGGCGATCGCCAACACTTTACAGCCGGTTCTCGCCGAACGCTTCAGCTCCTGCAGCACCGTGATGGGCGGCCTGAAATCACGCTTCAATGTCGCCTTCGTATGAATCCCTGTGTCTAACATCGCAACCTCCTGTAAGAATGTGCCTTTGATTCTACGCCTTGCGTGATCCTCTTGCGTTCGCAATACTACTTTCGTAAGATTGCACACATGAAGCAGCCAATATCCAACCTGCGCTTTGACTACATGAACACCTCGGAGCGCCGCGTTCTGAATCTCGGGGAGGTCGGTCTTCCGACCGTGCCGATGCTCGGCTATTGCCACTACCGCAACCCGCGTCCTGACGTGCCGGAGCATTGGCACCCCGGCTGCATCGAGATCCACTACGGCGTGCGCAACAGCCTGTCCTTCGGCTTCAACAATCGCGTCTACCGGCTCGGCCCGGGCGAGGTGTTCGTCAACCTGCCGGGCGAGCGCCACACCGTGAGCGAGCACCCCAAGGGCCTGATCCTCTACTGGGCCATCGTGCGCCTGGACACGGACGAGGCTTCTTTCCTGCAGCAGCCTCCCGCGGAGGGCGCCGCACTGCGGCAGGCGCTTCTGCACATCCCGCACCGCCATTTCCGGGGCAACGCGACGATCAAGCGGCTGTTCCAGTCGCTGCACATGCTGGTGGACGAGCCCGCTACGTCTCTGCGCACCCTCCGCCTGCGCACGACGATGCTGGAACTGCTGCTGGAAGTGCTGTCGGCAGCCCGCGCACATACGGTGCCGCCTGACGAGTCCCGGCTTGAGACGATCCTGCGCGAGATGCAGAGCCATCCGGAGAAACCATTCCCCGTGGACGAGCTTGCCCGGAAAGCCGGCATGGCGCCCAGCCATTTCATCACGCGTTTCAGGAACCTCACAGGCTTGCCGCCGCGACAATTCCTGCTCGACTGCCGCATGAAGGCCGCGCGCCGCCTCCTGCAGGAGACCCGCCAGCCCGTCACAGCGATCGCCCTGCAGCTCGGCTTCTGCACCTCTCAGCACTTCGCCAGCCTCTTCAAGCGCCACACGGGAGTGACGCCTCTCGCCTGCCGCGCGGGCGCTCTCGGCCCCCGCCGGGCCAGCGACCGCGACGACGGCCAAAGCCAGGCGTTCCGCTGATTTGGCAGACTTGAATTGTGGTGCGCACGCCGCCTTAAGAGAACAAGTTAGTCATGTCTAATTTTTGTACTTGCTATTGAGTCTATCGACGCACTATAATATCTACGTTTTAAGGATACATGCGCCTCGAAGGTTTCCGCTTCACCGCCGGCTGGCACCCGACCAACCAAACAGGCGAGACCCTCGAGACGATGCGTCTGAGATAAACAGAGGAGTCGCACCATGAACACATATCAAATCACGCGCATTCGAACAGGCCTGCTAGTGGTCGCTCTAGGACTTTCATACGTGCTGGCAACCCTGACGACCGCACATGCCACGCGACCCGAGGGTCGCGCCATTTCCATCGACCGCACGGGAGCAGACGTAAGCCTTCGCTGGCTCGGCATAGCGGAGGCACTCTACGGCGTACAAGCAAGGGCCAGTCTCACTCAAGGGGATTGGAGTCCACTTGCCACGGTGACCGGCATCGACGGCGAAACGGTCTATCCGGTGTCGCCCGACCTCTCGCCCAGCCGTTTCTTCCGCGTGTTCTTTCCCCAGCCGACGGTCGTGGCTGGTGAGCCCGCCTTCGCATCGGCAGATGGCGGCACCGTTTACATTAGCGGCCAGTTCTTCTATGCGGGAGATCAGATACGCATCGGAGGCGTAGTCCTCACGGGCGTGGTCTTCCAAAGCCCGACGCTGCTCAGCGCCACCCTCCCGCCCCTCCCTCCGGGCCTGTACGGCATCGAGGTGTTGAGCGGCTCGAGCGGCGGCGTGCTGGCGACCCTGCCCGAGGCAATCGAAGTCGCCCCGCCCCTCTCTCATACGCTCCAAGAACCGCCCGAATGGCCGCCCGCCGGACCCCGCGCGGACGGCAAGAAGGGCCTCAACGCCGTGAACGTCAAATTGGCGCTTTTCGATGACACGGAGGGGCGCGAGAATCATTCCTTCCTGAGCAAGAAAGGGTACGACTACTACCAGGCCCAGTCCGCCTTTGCGTCAGCCTCCTTGCCG
The DNA here is from genome assembly GCA_964390795.1 of uncultured Lentisphaeraceae bacterium. GTDB lineage: Bacteria > Verrucomicrobiota > Kiritimatiellia > RFP12 > UBA1067 > CAYMLQ01. The sequence continues at coordinate 9,708 of CAYMLQ010000107.1, read as the reverse complement.
GTTCAGAACGACGGACACGTCACCGTCCTGAAGGGACAGGCCCGCGGCGACGGCCACGTCACCGTCTTGAAAGCAAGGGCTTCCGGCAACGGCCACGTCACCGTCCTGAAGAGCCGCGACGACGATTGCGACGGCTTGACTGCCAGCGCACGGGGACATGGCCACGTGACCGTCCTCAAAGGCCACGACCAAGACTGTGATGGTGACGTCGATATCCGCCTCCACTCGGGAGAGCTTCAGCAGCAGATAACCGACCTTTCCCTGCCTGGCCGCGGGCTCGACTTTGTCTGGACCCGCACCTACCGGTCTCGCACCGGCCCCGACTCGCCGCAGGGCACGCGCTGGACGCACGGCTACGACGTACGTTGCGCGCAGAGCGGAGCCGACGTCGCAATCACGGATGGAACCGGCCGCACCGACACCTTCCGCCTCCAGTCTGACGGCACCTACACCTGCCCCGGCTTCTTCCGCGAAGGCTCCTTTACGGGAGGCGTGTTCCGCCTGACCTTCGCCGACACCGGCTTCTGGGAGTTCCGCCCGCTGGACACGACGCCCGCCTCCGGCAGGCTCGCCCGCATCCAGGACCGCAACGGCAACGCGATGACCTGCGACTATGACGGCTCCGACCGTCTGACGCAGGTGACCGATACGCTCGGCCGTGGCCATGTCCTGCAATACACGCCCGCCGGGCGCGTCGCCTCGGTCACGGACAGCACCGGACGTGCAGTCACCTATTCGTATTATGCGCAGGGCGAGACCGGCGGCAGCCCGGGCGACCTCAAGTCCGTGACCTCCCCGCCCGTGACCGGCACGCCCAACGGCAACGACTTCCCGGCCGGCAAGACCGTGGCCTACACCTACACATCCGGCCAGGCCGACGACCGCGCGAACCACCTGCTACTCGCCGTCACAGACGCGCTCGGACAGACCGTGCTTCAGTGCGCCTATGACCTGACCCCCTCCTCGTCCACCTTCCAGCGCTGCGTGTCGGCGCGTCGCGACACCCACTCGAAGCTCTGCCTTTCCTACGTCAGCGAGACGCCTACGCCTAACAACCGCTTCGCCTCCCTGCGCTGCCTCGTCAACGACCCTGTCGGAAACGTCTCGGAGCTCGCCTTCGACCTGCGCAACCGCTGCGTCGCCGTCCGGGAGTACACGGGCCGCGCCACGCCGGACCTGCCGGTGACCGACACCGAGAACCGGCCAGCCGCCAAGCTGCGCGACACCGACCCCGATGTCTTCGAAACGGTTCTGCGCTGGAACCGCGACAGCCTCTGCCTCGGCGGAGCGCTGCCCGGCGGGGCCGTCATCTCCTGCGCCTACGAGGCCGACCTGAACCCGTCAACCCGCGCCCGCAAGCGCGGCGACCTGCGCACCTTCCGCCAGCGCGCGGCACCCGGCCGCGGCACCGACTCGGACGGAGACGGCGTGCCCGACCTCACCGAGATCACGCGGAGCTTCACCTACGACTCGCGCTTCGGCGACGACCCCTCTAGGAAAGGTTGGGACGGCTCGGTCAAGGGCAAGCGCTTTGGCTTCGGAGGCGAAACGAGCCCCGAAACCCCGCTTGGCCGCAGCATCAGAAAAGGCTGGGACGGCACAGTCAAAGGGGGTAATATCGACCACCGTGATGACGATTGCGACGGCGACCGCTTTGTCGCTTCCGCCACCGACCCGCTCGGCAACACCGCGACGGCGGAGTACGACGCTCATGGGAACTGCACGCGCATCGTCACCCCTTTCACCGAAGTCACCGACCCGCCCACGACATGGAGCGTCGCGTACGACACGCACGGCCAGCCGATCGAGATCACCCACCCCACTGACGCCGCCGGACGCGGCCGCAAGGACATGTTGACGTGGTGGCAGGGACGGGCGGCCAGCATCATGGCGGACGGCGGGCCCGGCGGGCTCGCGCTCACCACAACGTTCGAGTACGACACGCGCGGCAACGTGACTCGCTGCGTCGACCCGCGCGGCAACGACGTGCTCATCACCCACAACGCGCTCAACCAGCGCATGAGCATCGCCAGGCAGACCCAGGGCGCGACCTTCGGCGAGCGCGTCAAATCCAGCTTCTCCTACGACGCGAACGACAACCTCGTCGGCGTGGTCACGGACAACCGCCACCCCGACGGTCGGTTCGTCGCGAGCAACCCCACCTGGGAAACGGTCATCGCCTACGACGCGCTTCACCGCCCGACCTTGTTCGCCCACGAGCTGTCGCACACCGTGCAGCAGCGTAGCGTTATGACTAACCAGTTCGCCTATGACGCCAACGACCGGCTCGTGCTCCACCGCCTGCCCGAGGCCGTCAGCGGCGCCGAGCCCGATAACGTGATCGCCTGTGCGTACGACGAGCGCGGCCTGCTCTTCCGCGAAGAGCGTGCCCCCGGCACAGGCCTCTGCACCGCGGACACCTTCGACTACGATACCAACGGCAACCTGCGCCGAGTGAGCAAGATCGACTCGTTCACAATCAAGCAGAGCGTCTACAGCTACGACGGCTTCGACCGCTGCGTGAAGGTCGCGGATGCCATGGGCAACTTGGCCACGCGCTGCTGCGACGCAAACGGCAACCTGACCTACGAGCGGGCCGACGGCGAAACCACTGACCAGCCCGGCAACAAGGGCAACCGCAAGCTCGCCGAGACGCGCTACACCTACGACACGCGGAATCGCCTCGTGGGGCGCATCGACTCCTTCTTCGACGTCTTCACCGAACTCGCCATCGGCGACGGAAAAGGCGAAACCGCATGGACATATGCACCCAACGGACAGCTCATGTCCGCCACCGACGACAACGGTGCAACCTCCACCTTCGCCTATGACCGCGCGGGCCGCCTGGCCTCCGTCACCGACTCCAAGGGCAACGCGTCCGCCTATGCGTATGACCCCAACGGCAACCTGCTGGCCTCAACCCAGACCGACCTCTCGGACGTCAGTGCCGGCGAGCAGGTCTTCGTCCGCACGTTCACTTACGACACGCTCAACCGCTGCGTGGGCGCCTCCGACAACGTGGGCAACGCCGTGACCTACGCCTACGATTCGTGCGACCGCGTGGCCAGCGAGACCGACCCCTCCGGAAACGAGACCGCGTACGCTTACGACGGCCTCGGGCGCATCACCGGCACCGCGCACTACGTAGGCGCGAAAGAGCGCGGCATCACCATCAACACCTCGCACGTCGAGTACCGCAACAAGCGCCTCGCCAGCACGACCGACAGCAACGGCAACACGACCGAATTCGCCTACGACGCGTGCGATCGGCAGACGGGCGTGACCCACGCCGACGGCAGTTCCGAATCGCTGGTCTGGAGCCCGCGCAGCAACCTCGATCGCCGCACCGACGCGAACGGCACGACGGTGACCAACACCTACGACCTGTGCGACCGCCTTATCCGCCGCGACATCGCGGCGCCAGAAGGCGTCATGGCCACGACCACCTTCGAGTCCTTCTCGCATGACGGCCTCGGCCGCCTCGTCGCGGCGGTGAACGACACCTCGTCGCTCGCCTACGCCTACGACTCGCTGGGCAACCGCGTGAGCAGCACGCAGGACGGCTTCGCCTCCACCTCCACCTTCGACGGTGTGGGCAACCGCCGCACCTGCTCCAGCCCCAGCGGCTATGTCGTAAGCACGACCTTTGACGCACTGAACCGGCCGCTCGCCGTGAGCCTGCAAGCGCCGTCGGCCGGCGAGCCGGCCACGCTCGCGACCTTCGCCTACGACGGGCCGGACCGCCTCGCGCGAGTCGCCCGCGCCAGCGGCATCAACACCCGCGTCTTCTGGAACGGCCAGCAGAACGTCCCCAACGCCGCCGGCGACTTCGGCTGGCAGCAGGTGGCGCGCGTCAACCACGCCCGCGCGGGCGGCGGCCAGGTGGTCGACCAGCGCGTGAGCGCCTACGACCGCAGCCAGAACAAGGTGCTGCGCGCCATGACCGCGCCGTGGTCCAGCGGCGGGGCGCTCGTGACCAATGTTTTCGGCTACGACAAGCTGCACCGCCTGACGCGCTCCCGCAAGAGTGGCTCGGTCGTCGCGGCCGACTTCGACTACGTGCTCGACGCCAACGGCAACCGCCTGCAGGTCACCAACAACGGCATCACGGAAAGCTACACGATGGACGCCGCGCTGCCCGCTCCGGCGGACTTCCAGATGAACCAGTACACCGACACCCCGTTCGGCACGGATGGTTACGACGCCCGCGGCAACCGCGTGATCCGCGCGAGTTCGACCCGGTCGACCTTCACTCACTTCGACTACGCCGACCGACTCGTGCAGGTGGACGCGCTCGATCCGAGCGATCCGGTCGGCTCGCCCGTCACTGTCGCGACCTTCAGCTACGACGCGCTCGGCCGCCGCATCGGCAAGACGGTCTTCGGCTCCGGCGGCCTGCCGTCCGTGACGACTACCTATGTGTACGACGACGGCAAAGACGACGACTGCAACGGCTCGCCGGACGACGACGTTCTCGAAACGTACGTCAACGACGCGCTCTCCCGCGTCAGCGTGTTGGCTGGCGGGGCTGGCGGCGGCGCCGCGGCCGCCAGCTATGCGGCCACGGGGTTCATCCTCGCCCCGCCGCTGGTTCTCGTCAGCGCCGCGGGCGAAATGGCCTACACCCACTGCGACGACATCGGCAACGTGCTGGCTCTGACCGACGCCGCCGGAAACGTCATCGAACACTACGACTACGACGACTTCGGTGCGCCTCGCTTCTTCGACGCGGCGGGCGTCCCGCAGGCCAACTCGGCGGTCGGCAACGACCTGCTCTTCCGAGGCCTGCGCTGGGACGCCGAGACTGGGCTCTACAGCGGTTCACGGCGCAGCAGCCTGCGTAGCGATATGCAGAGCGCCAGCGCCCAAAACAATCCCTATTTCAAGCCCAGCACCCTAGCTGGCGACATGCCGGACACGCGATCCTCCCGCGGGGGCGGAACGACTTGGCATGAGTGCTTCATTACGAGCTACGGGCTGGCCGCAGGCGGCGGCGGGGGCGGCATGTGGAATGATTGGGACGAGTGCTTCATCAGTTACGCCATGGATCCGGGCACCGGCCAGACGCTGGGGCGCACCGGCAGCCTCGCGTGCGGGGGCCAGAGCAGCCGCGCGTTCGCGGACAACAACCCGTGGACAGGCGAACCCGTTGCGATGAAGAAGGGCACGGTCAAGTTCTTCAACGACGCAAAAGGCTTTGGCTTCTTAAAGGAGGAGGGCGGACGCCACACGCCCTTCCACAACAAGTACCGGCCTGAGAGCGCCTTCCGTTCCGTCAGCAACGTGCTTAAGACGAAGCACGACACCGCCAAGAACAGCGTGGGCAATATCCGCTGACCCCTCTCACTGGATCTCCGGCATGGGCACGGGCTTACCCTCGCGCTGCATCGCGAGCTGCGCCTCGGGCTCGTAGACGCCGTAGAAGACCGCATTCAGGTCGATCCACGTGCCGATGCGGCGCAGCTCTTCCGGAGTCAGCTTGACCTCGCCGTGGCCCGCCTTGAGCATCTGCACCAGCCCGCTGCCGAGCGCGCCGTCCGCGCCGCCCTCGGGCGTGACCTGAATCTGGTTGCGCATCGGGAAGCAGGTCACCAGCGGCCGTCCGGTTTTCTTCGCCATCCGCCGGACCGTCTTGCCGTCGGATCCCTTGGCGTAGCAAAGCGTCTCGTAGGACGCGGTGTAGCCGTTCCCGCCCATGATCGTGCGCGAGAGATTGATCCCCGCCTTGGCCTCTTTGTCGTTATGGCAGCTCACGCACTTGGCGTCGAAGATCGGCTGTACGTTCTCAACAAACCCGTACGGACGCCCCGACTCCGGCGTCGGTGTCAGCTCGGCGGCCGGTCGCTTCATCGCGGAAACCATCTTGAGCGCCGACGCCGACACGGTCATCTTGTTCTCGTGGCAGCCGACGCACGACACGCGTTCGCCCGGCATGAGCGACGTGCTCGAGCGCATCGTCTGATAGGCGTAACCCTGCTCATCGAGCACCTGAAAGAGGAACGGCTTGCCGGCCGGCACCAGGAAGCGCGCCGAGCCGTCCGCCTCGACCGGCGTCACGCCCAGAATCGCCCGCGTGTTCTCCTCGCCCGCCACGCCGATGCGCGGCACCATCGAGTCGCGCGTCGTTTTCGGGAACACCTGGACTACGCGGATCTGCTTGAGCGTGCCGCGTACCGCCTTCGGCAGCCCCTCGTACACGTCGGAAAGAAACACCTCGCCCAGCCCGCGCTTCGCCAACACGAGGTTCTGCAGGGAGGGCAGCTCAGGCGGAACCGGCCGCGGCGCGAGCGGCACCGGGCAGGTCGCGCCGATCGTGCCGTCGCGGTAGAGCAGCTCGCGGTTGCCCTGATCGTCCATCAGGTAGAGGCCCAGCGCGTAGTCGGGGTTGTGGCGCGCAGGCTCGTACATCAGTACGTCGCGGCTGTAGGCCACGAGGAACAGCGCTTCCGAGAACGGCCACGGCGCGTTGTACCACTCGTTGTTCGGGCCGCGCTCGCACTCAGGGTAGTGGCCCGGCGTCAGGCGCGTGACCGCATTCTCGCTGTTGTTGTGCACCGTCGGGTCGATCAGAATCACCGGACCGCCCGTGATCGCGTGGTGCGCCGAGGCGACACAGACGATTTTGCTGCTACCCGGTATCGCCTTGGCTTGGAAGGTGCAGTGCGGCTTGGGCGTCTCGTTGCCCCACACGGCCATGGGGTTGGTGCCGTCGGGCCGCATGGACCAGAGGTTCTGGTGCGTGACCGCGTCACGGTCGATATAGTCCCAGCGCGCGAAAAGCAGGTGCCCGCTGTTGGATACCGACGGGAACCAGTCGTTCACGTCGTTCCACGAGAGCTGCTGGATGTCGGAGCCGTCGGGGTTCATGCGGAATACCGTGTAGGAGTGCCAGCGGTCGCTGTAGCCCCACCAGAAGCAGCGCGAGGTCGCGCGGCGGCGCGTGGACACGAAGGCGATGCCGCCGTCCGGCAGCCATTCCGGCATCAGGTCGTCGTAACTGTCCTTTGTGATTTGCCGCAGGCCGGTGCCGTCTGCGCCGATCTCGTAAAGGTGATAGTAATGGTGGTTGGTGTCAGCCTCGTTGCGCGGCAGCGTGCGCGGGTCGAGCGCCCCGTCCGTCGCCACGAACGAGAAGAGGATCTTCTTGGCGTCGTAGGAAAGGCGCGGCTCGAGGATGTTGCCTTGCGGCAGCTTGCCGGCCACCAGATCGCGGCAGGCCAGCGAGACGCCGGGCCGCTCCAGCACAAACAGGCTGCCGCCGGGCCGCTGCCGCCACCCGAAATACTGCGCCACCTCGTGGTTCCACGACGGGTTGTTCCGCTTGCAGAAGAGCAGCTCTCCTAAGTGGAGCTTGGGATCGGACAGCAGCGCGCCGCGTTTCAGCAGCCGCGTCCGCAAGTACCCGTCCCAGCCCGCCTCCGCCGTCGCCCCCGGTTTTCCCGTGAGCCGTTCCAGCCGCTTGGTCTGGTCCGTCAGGCACTCGGCCAACTTGCCCTTGTCCCCTCCGCCAAAGAGTCCGTCGTCCAGCACCCACTCCGAGACCGCCAGCAGAAACAGGCCCGGCTCCGGCGCGCGCGGCACGCCGGCCACGGCCTTCGCATAGGCGGCGCGAACCGCCGCACCGATCTTCGGCGCATAGGTCTCGGCTTTCGCCAGCAGCTTGAGCCCCTCGATCCATGTGCCGTCGTAGCGTACGACCACAGCTGCGCCCGCACCCGCCACCTTCAGCCCTGACGCGTCCTGGGTCAGCGACCAGGCTTCGTCCGTGTCGCGTGCGATCACATACCCGATGAAACCGTCCTCCTTGTTACCGTCCGAGACGATCACGAACGGGAAGGCCGCGGCGGTGTCGATGGCGCCTTTGTAGAGCCGGAAATCCTTGCCGACGCCGAACACGTCTGGCCGGGTGGTCTGCGCGGCTTTGCCGCCCGAAAACTCGTAGCGCCAGCCGGGCGCCTCCTGTTTGTCCGAGAAGCCCTCTGAAGCCCGATACGACGAGCCGCCCTCGTACGCAACCTGTGGGTCCCAGCCGGTCGTGTCGCAGGCATGGGAACTGCGGCGGTTCACGATAAACCGCAACGTGTCGCCCTTCTTGACCTCGAGCGTGAGCGCGGGCTCCTTGCCGACCACGTCTGCTCCTTCCAGTTCTGCGGTCCAGAGGGTCTTGCCGTTGTGCCTCACCGAGACCCTCACGCCGTCGCCTCCGAGGTGCAGTTTCTTGACGGTGCCGGAGACGGACACGCGCCCGTCCGCTGGCGCGACGAACGCGCGCGCCACGTCGACGGCATTGCCGGGATGCAGCCAGTTCTTGCCGACGCGGGCCCACTCTTCGGAGCCTGTCCAGAAGCCGGAGCCGTACCACTCGGCGGAAGAGCCGACCGCCCGCGCCATTTGGGCGAAATCGTCGGATTCCTTGATGGCGCGGAAAGCCAGCGCGACCTCGCCCCTTTCGATCCGCGCTCCCGGAAACCCTTTCAGCTCCGTCACGGCTGCGCCGTCCGCCGTCTGCACGGAGGCCTGAGCGAGCGTGGTCTGTTGTCCGGACGCCTTGCGCGGCACGGCCGGCGGCAGGGCGTTCAGGCCGGCGGGATCTAAGTCCTGCGGCGGCAGCGTCCAGGTTCCCGGAATCTGGACCGTGCCCGCCAGACAGGCGAGCGGCAGGAACAGCACCCATTGTTTGATCATCACGTTGATTCTCCTGTCGTCCTCTTTTTGGGGGCGATCTCCGACGCCCGACGCTCGACTCCCGACTCCCGATGACGCGACCGGGCGTCGGGGGTCGCAAGTCGGGCGTCCCTGCCCCTCCCACGCTCTGGTCTCACTCCGCCTCCCTCGCGTCCGCGCTGAAAGGTCCGGGACGAATCAAGATCGGCGCGGTTTTCAAGCGCGGCTTGATCGCCAGCCAATCCGAGCCTTGAAAAACCGGATCCTCCTCGGCGCGGATGTCCTCGTCCGAAAGATACGTACACATCGTATCAACCCAGAGCGTCAGCCGCAACAGACTGTACGGGTCGACCTTCACATTGTGGTGCTTGCCGCTTGACGCCAACGCCACCAGCCGGCTCGCGTACGAGAGCCGCGTCATGGGCTCCGGCGTGCGGTAGGCGGCCGGATCGACGGTGCTGTAGGCTTCGACCTGCAGGGTGCCGGCCAGATCATATCCCGGCGGCAGTTTCTCCGGAACGGCATTGGTCCGGCCCCAGCCGGGGTGGCCGATCAGGGTCTTATACGGCTCGTAACCGTTCAGCGTCAGATCCAGCTTCTTGCGGGCTTCGCCTTCGCCCTGGTGGCACTTGCCGCAGTACCGGTCCAGCACGGGCTGCACGTCCTTGAGATAACTGATGGATGTGCCGAACCGTTCTGCGGAGGCCACCTTTGGCGGCACCGCCTGCGCGGCGTTGCGCAGCCCCGCCTCGAGCGCTTGCGAGAGCGTCGTACAGCCTTCCGGCGCACAGGTGAAGCCAGTGTCGTAGGCCCACGGCACGGGCGTGATCGCATCGGCCACCCGCGGGACTGCTTTTGCCCGGCCAGCGCCCATCTGCTGCTCGTGGCAGCCGAGGCACCCACGGGTTTCTCCCGGCATAACATTAACGAAGCTGCGCATCGTCTGGAGCGCCCGGTGCTGATCGTCCAAAAGCTGGAAGTGGAGTGCGACGCCGGACGGCACCCTAAACCAGCACGAGCCGTCGGGGTGGATCGGCACGGTGC
>CAYMLQ010000106.1:0-15174 GCA_964390795.1 uncultured Lentisphaeraceae bacterium | reverse complement strand
CAAGTCTTGCGCGATAAGGGTGACGGGCATGCGGGTTTTGCGCAGGCGGACTTTGGCCTCGTCGAAAAGGCACTTGAGCAGGAAATGGTGGGGCGGCAGGCCGGTGAGGCGCTTGAAGTGGCTGGAGAAATGTTGCGAGGCGCAGAAGCCGAGGTCGATGGCAATCCGAGTGATGGAGGCGTCGGTGGAGGTTGTGGGGCTGTCGCAATACTGTAAAGCGATCATGGCCGAGTTCCCCAAACGACCGGAAACCGGAAACATAAGCCTTTATGGTGATCATGCCAAGAAATCGTAATTCTTTTTTCACGCACGTTTTGTCAGAACAAGTCCGGTATACTTGATCAGTAAACGAACGGGAACTGGCTTTTATGTTGTTTAGGAAACAGATTATGTGTGGCGCGACACTACTGTTGGCGTGTCTGACGCGGGCGGACGGGTCGCCTCCGGTCGGACTTGAGTGGTCAGCGGGTTTTTTGCTGCCGCCGCAGGCAGACGGGCGTTCAGCGATCGGCGTGGGCGCTCCATTTTACGGTGAGCACAACGGGGTCGCGCTGCTGGCGGGCGGATCGAACTTCCCGGATGAGCCGCTGCTCAAGGGAGGGAAGAAGCGATTTTACGCCGAGATTTACGCGTTGCCTTCTGGCGGCACGAACTGGATACGGGCGGGACGTTTGTCGCAGGCGCTAGCGGAAGGCATGTCCGCCACCACGCCGCGCGGGGTCGTGTGCGTGGGCGGCACGGTCGGGGACAACGGCGGGATTTCGCGCCGGGTGTTTCTGCTGACGTGGGACGCAGCACGAGGCCAGGCGGTCGAGACGGCATTGCCGGATTTTCCGGGCGGGGTACGGCTGGGAGCTGCGGTGGCCAAGGACAACCGCGTCTATGTGGCGGTCGGTGAAACTGCGGAACCGATTCCGAGCGACGTCTGGACGCTCGATTTGGATGCGCTACGGGCAGGATGGCATCCCATGCCCGCGTTGCCCGGACCGAAAGACCGCTTGCAGGCGGTGGCTTTTGTGCAAAACGGCGACCAGAAGAAAATGTATCTTTATGTGGTCGGCGGGTACGCGAAAAACACGGAGGGGATACTACAGTCGGTAACGAATGGCTTCGCGTATGATGTGTCGCAACTGGCGGCAACGGGACGCTGGCATCCCATCGCGCCCGCATGCCCAAAAGGGTCGGACGCGCCAGCGTGGCCGCTGCTCGGGGCCAAATGCGTGACGGTCGGCGATCAGCACGTGTTGTTTTTCGGGGGGCTTGACGCGGCCTATTTTGACGACAACCAGCGCAAGATGGCGACGCTGACGGGCGAGGCGAAGGAGGCTCAACGCATTGCGTACCAGTCCTCCGTACCGAAGAGTTGGAGCCGACACGTGCTGGCGTATCACACGGTGACGGACCAGTGGTTCGAACTGGGAGAGGTGCCGTTCCCTCCGGTGGTTGCGGGTGCGGTGGTGAAGCGTGCGGACGGGAGCATTCTGTTGGCCTCTGGCGAAGTCCAGCCGGGCATCCGCACGCCGGTCTGCGCGGTCGGGATGTTCGCTCAGCACCGGAAATTTCATTGGCTTAACTGGGTGGTGATGGGCGTCTACTTCGGCGGGCTGGCGGGCATGGGCGGGTGGTTCATGCGCAAGAAGAAAAGCGCGGACGACTACTTCAAAGGCGGCGGGCGTATCCCGTGGTGGGCGGCGGGCATCAGCATTTTCGCGGCGATGTTCAGTTCGATCTCTTTTCTTGCAATTCCAGCGCTGGCCTATATATCGGACTGGCGGTACTGGATCCGATGCCTGCCCTTCCTGTTGCTCCCTCCATTGGTGATCGGCTGTTATTTACCTTTGTTCCGGAAGCTGAACCTGACGTGCGCCTACGAATATCTGGAACTGCGCTTCAACCTCGCGTGCCGGCTGTTCGCGAGCCTAGCCTTTAACATCTTCATGGTGGCGCGCGTGGCGGTGGTGGCTTATCTGCCCTCGCTGGCCGTGGCGGCGGCGACGGGCGCGGATGTGAACGCCTGCATTGTCGTCGTGAGCGTGCTGACGATCCTGTACTGCGCGTTCGGAGGGATCGAGGCGGTGATCTGGAGCGACGTGGTACAGTGTGTGGTATTGTTCGGCGGGGCGCTCCTTGTCCTCGCCTTGCTGATCGCCGGGACGGACGGCGGTTTGGCTGGCGCGTTCCAAATCGCAGGTCGTGCGGGGAAACTCAGGCTGTTCGATTTTTCCTTTGACCTCGCGCGTCCGGTCTTCTGGGTGGCCCTAATCAGCGGGTTTGTGGAGTATTTCATCTCGTACACCAGTGACCAGTGCGTGATCCAGCGCTACATGACGACCAAGGACACGCGCGCGGCGGGCCGGGGGGTCTGGCTGACCGTGCCTCTTTCGATTGTGTCCGGAGTCATCTTTTTCGGCATCGGAACCGCGCTGTACACGTTTTACCGGAGCCACCCCGAGCAGTTGGCGGTGACCATGCCCAAGGCTGACTCGATCCTGCCTGTCTTTATCACGAACGGCCTGCCGGCGGGTTTTTCGGGCCTTGTTCTGGCGGGGCTGTTCGCGGCGACGATTACTACGCTGGCGGCAAACCTGAACTCGTCGGCCACGGCCATAACAAACGATTTTGTTAAGCGCTTCAGGAAAGACATGACCGACCGCCAGCAAGTCAAGACCGCGCAGCTCTTCACCTTTCTGGTGGGGTTGGCAGGCATGGCCGGAGCGCTGGTTCTGGCGAATTCGGACATCCGTTCGGCCTTTGATCAATTCGTGAAGCTCATCGGTATCCTGACGAGCGGGCTCGCGTGCCTGTTTATGCTTGGCCTCTTCACGCGGCGCGTGGGTGCGACCGCGGCGCTGGCGGGGCTTGCGACGAACTATGTGGTGTGCATCGGCTTGGATCAGGCCACTCTGGCTTGGAAACCGCACCTGTTGCTCTACGGCACGATCGGGATCATGACTTGCCTCGTGACGGCGCTGGCGGTGAGCGTGTTTTTCCCCAACCGTAAGACGGGGATCGACGGGCTGATTTGGAAGCGGTAGAAGGTTCCATCGGCCTGACGGCCTGGTTTCGTGGTTTCATCACGCCTGTTGGCGCTGGTTTCAAGTTCAGGAGCAACGCCCGGAGACACGCGGGTTACCGGTAGCGCAGGATATCCGGGCACTCTGACGAAGGTTTTCCGCAAAGGCGCGAAGACGCCAAGAGGAGAAGAAATGACAAAGACATTGGTGAAGAATCCTCAGTATCGAGGGTAGGGACGGTTCCCCGAACCGTCCGCGGACGCCTCGGGGAGGCGTCCCTACCGTTGCGACGGAGTTGCCGGGCTTAACAGGAGGGATGTCGATGAAAGTTCTGGAAAGTTTTTCGCTGAAGGGCAAGGTCGCGCTGCTGACGGGCGGTTCGGGACTATATGGACGTCAGATCGCGGAGGCGCTGGCCGAAGCGGCCGCGGTGACGTACATCGCGTCGCGGAATGTGGCCGAGTTAAAGAAGGTCGCGGAAGCGTTACGGGCGGATGGTGGGAACGTCACGGCTTTGCCGCTGGACTTGGAGGACGAAGCGTCTATTCGCGAGCTGGTCGCCGAGATCGTGCGCCGCTCGGGACGGTTGGACGTGTTGGTTAACAACGCGGTCACGCGGAGCGCGTGCGCCACGTGGGATCAGCCCATGGAGGTGTTCGACAAGAGTCTGCGCGTCAACGCCTCGGCGCTGTTCTGTCTGACGCGGCTGGTCTCGGAGGAGATGAAGAAGTCGGGTGGCGGCTCGGTCATCAACATCGGCTCGTACATGGGGCTGCGCGGCCCCGATCTGCTCAACTATGTCGGGACGGACATGATGAAGACGCCTTCGCCGATCTACTTCTTTGAAAAGGGTGGGATGGTGAACTTCACGCGCTTCGCCGCAAGCGTTCTGGGGCCGCACGGAATCCGGGTGAACGCGGTTCATCCAGGCGGGTTCCAGAACAATCAGCCGGAAGCCTTCATCAAAAACTACAGCGCGAACACGATGCTGGGACGGTTGGCAAATGCGATGGATCTCAAGGGCGTGATTGTGTTTTTGGCGTCGGACGCGTCGTGTTATCTGACCGGCACAAACATCCCGGTTGACGGCGGGTATACGGCCAAGTAATAAGAGGCGGTTATGGGCTTTTCGCGGATCATGTTGGGGACAGTGCAGTTCGGGCTGGAGTATGGGATCGCCAACGTGTCGGGCAAGCCCTCCTTCGAACGGGTGTGCGAGATCTTGCGGACGGCATACGAGGGCGGGGTGACGGCGCTCGACACTGCCGCTGCTTATGGCACCAGCGAGGATATTGTCGGACGCGCCTTGGAACAGTTGGGACTGCGCGGCGCGATGACCGTGGTGAGCAAGGTTCCGCCGGTCGAGGCGCAGACCGATGCGGAGGCGGAGCGTTTCATCGAGCAGACCCTGGCGCGTTCGCTGTACCGTTTGCGGCTGGAGCGGCTGGAGGTTTGCCTGTTGCATCGCGAGGAAGATATCCGGTACCTGCCGCTGATGGAAAAGATGGTGGATAAAGGGCTAATCGGAAGCGCGGGCGTTTCGTTGGACAGCGACCGGTATTTGGCGCAGGCGGCATCGGCACGCTTCGTCCAACTGCCCTGCAATGTGCTGGACCGGCGGTTCGATTCTTTCTGGCCGGTGGCGCAGCAAAACAAGATCCACCTCTTCTCGAGGAGCGTTTACCTGCAGGGGCTGTTGCTGATGCCGGAAGAGCGGATACGTCCCGCTTTGGCCGAGGTGATCCCCGTGCGGCGCAGGCTGGCCGGGGTGGCGCAGGAGGCGGGCTGCACCATGGCCGAACTCTGCATGCGCTATGTGCTGTCGAATCCCGCGATCGCCAGCGTGTTGACCGGCGTGGACACTGTGGAGCAGATGCGCGAGAACCTGCGCCTGTCCGCGTTGGGACCTTTACCTGCCGATGTGCTCGATCACGTGCGGGCGTGTGTGCCCGATCTGCCCGAGTCGCTGGTCCGGCCCGCACTTTGGAAACAGAGGGTCTGAGGAAGGAGGGCCGTGGTTTCCTTCCTCGGGTTACTGCTTTCGCCAGGCGAGCGGGTTCAGACCGGTGGCGCGCTTGAAATGGGACGCGAAGTGTTGGGATGAGCAGAACCCCAAGTCATGCGCGATGCGGGTGACGGGCAGGCAGGTGTTGCGCAGGCGGACTTTGGCCTCCTCGAACCGGCACTTGAGCAGGAAATGGTGGGGCGGCAGGCCGGTGAGACGCTTGAACTGGCTGGTGAAGTGCGAAGGCGAGAGCGCGGCCTGATGCGCGAGGGTGTCAATGTTGTACAGCTTTTCAGGGGCCTGTTGCATGGTTGCGATGATCGCGCCGATGCGGTCCGCATGTGAAGGTACAGGCTCTTGACGAGAGGCCTCCAGTAGACCGGTGACGAGGCTCATGCATGCCGTGGTCATACAGAGCGTGCGGTAGCGTCCCTTCAACTTATCATAAGCTCTGAAAAGTTCGCTGAAGTTGTGTTTGATCAGGTTGGCGTCTATCGTCAGATGCGGCGGAAACTCATGGAGCCGGGCACGGATATCCGCGCTTTCAGCCTTGGTGAAACGGAGAAAACGGCCTTTCGGGTTTTCAGTCCGCAGCATCATGACGTATAGGACGGTTCCTTTCGGGTAATCCAGCATCCGGTGGGAGTCTTCCGGATTGTTGAGGAACATGTCGCCCGCAAGGATGGTGTGCTTGGCGGTGTTGTTTTCGAGGACGAAATAGCCGCGCAGACAGAGTCCGATCTCGAAGCAGCCTTTGTGGCGGTGGGGTTCGACCGGCGCTAGGCGGTGCGTGTATCGGACAAAAGAGAGCACGGGAACATCAGGGATACCGACCTCCGCCAGATCCATCACCCGGCAGTCCGGGGAGTCGGAATATCGTGCGATTGATTTTTTGACAACCATGACTGCACTCCACTTGTTGAAAAAGACTACCACATCTGCGTCCTACGGATCATCAGAAATAGCATAAAAATAGAATCCTGCTTTTGTGACCGTTATCTTTACCACCCCCTGCTAAACTCGGGCTGTCAATTGGGTTCCACGGCTGCATGTGTCTTTGTAATCGAAAAGGAGTCGAACATGAGAAGTAAACTGTCGCCTATAATTAGGCTTTCGGCGATTTGGCTGACGCTGAACGCAGGTGTTGCCGCGGCAACGGACTACACATGGAGCGGTGGCGGGGTTGATGCCAACTGGACCACAGCGGCCAACTGGGGCGGTGCGGGATACCCGAACGGCAATGAGGACAACGTTTCGTTCACGAACGTGGCTAACGTTACGCTGAATGCGGATGTGACGACCAAGTTGATTAGCCTCAACAGTGGAGGCTCAACCGTAACCGTTTCCGGGACCAACACGATCACACTTAGCCCCACAGCCGTCTTGGCTTTCCTCGCCCAAAATATAAATGACCGGCTGGTTATCGGCCCGAAAGTGGTGAAGGCCTCTGCATCGAATCCCAATGACCGGGTCTACTGCAACTCCGCAACCAACTATCTGGGAACCGTTGTGTTCCAGAATACGGTACGGATCAATGATAGCGGGGCGGCTTTTGTGATCGCGAATGGCACGTTAGAATTTTCGGGGGATGCTGTTCTGTGCATCGTGGGGACGCCGTCTTGGGCCAAACTCATGATGTGTATGAACCCTGTTTCAGGGGGAGTGGTTACATGCCGCTTGGCGGACAGGGCTTCCTTGAAACTGGCCTATCTGGACACGAGCGCGAATGTCATAGGTTCTGGACGCATGTATCAGGATGGGACAGGTACAACTGTGTCTGTTTCGAAAGACCTAAATATCGGCGACTCTGATGTTATTAATCATGGGGGGAATGTCACTTCGCCGCGAAACTATTACACCCTCAACAACGGAAGCCTGACCGTCGGCACGCTGTACTGTGGATTGAAGGTTCCCGGAACGTTCCTGATGACGAACGGCACGTTGACAGCCACTAAAATCATTGTGGGGAGCCTTGTCAGTACCTGCGAGTTCAGGATGACCGGCGGCCATCTCTACCTGGGCTCGAACGGGATCAGTCTATCCAATTCGGCCAGCCTGCTCCTGGGCGGCGGAACGGTCCACATGACCAACACCGCCTGGGCCAGCGACGCGGCCCTGACCCTGACCGGCGAGGGCGGGAACACGGCCTTCGAGACCGCCGGGAACACCGCGACCCTTTCAGGCACCCTTTCAGGTTCGGGCGGGCTCGTCAAGACTGGCGCGGGCACGCTGACGCTCAATGGCGTCTGCGCCTTCAAGGGCAAGTTGAATGCTGCGACGGGCACGGTGAATTTCGGCACAGGCGCATTTATCAGCGGTGTTTCCGAGATTATCGCCACAAACGGGATGGTCACATTTGAGAGCGTTACAGCTAGCAAGCACAGGAATCCCCATTATCTCGAAACCTTGCGAGTGACCTCCGGAAAATTGACGTTGAACGCGAGCGTGGTTGTCTATGTGTCCACGTACATCGTTGACGGGGTTACCCAACCGGTCGGCTCGTATCTAGCAGGAAGTGGCTGGGTGAAGGTAGCTAACTTCTGGACTGGAAACGGGGCGGATGACAACTGGACCAATCCAGACAATTGGAGCGGCGGAAACTGCCCTACCGGCCTGACCTCCATCGCCTATTTCACGAATTCGGCAACGGTCGCTCTGGTCTCGGACGTGATCGTCGGCCGGACCATCCTGAACGGCAAGGGCGCCACTGTGACCCTGACGGGGGCCGCTTACACCTATAAAGTCGGGAACAACATTGATGCACACTACTTGTCGTTATTGAGTCTGAACACGAATGACTGGCTGGTCTTTCAAACGAAGCTCAGCATGTTCAACAGTTCGGACCGATTATACTGTAACCCTTCTTCTAATCATTTAGGGAGCGTTGAGTTTGAAAATACGGTACGTATCAATAATAATGGACCGGATTTCTTATTCAACAATGGCACGCTCGTGTTGTCGGGGGATGCCGCAGTTGAGAGCAGCAGCACGACTGCTAGTGGCATGTTTATGGCGCAGACAACACCTCCAGGATCAGTGGTCACCTGCCGTTTGGCAGACAGAGCCTCTCTTAAGCTGAATTTTCTGGAAGTAAACACCACACCCACGGTTGCCGGTCGTGTGTATCAGGATGGGACAGGGACGGTCGTGAACCTTTCGAGACAATTAGTCGTTGGCGACTCTGCTCTAGCACATGCGGGAACCTCCGCTTCGCCAATGAACGACTACAACCTCAATAACGGCAGGTTGACGGCAGGCTCGCTGTATGTCGGATTCAAGGTGCCAGGCAGGTTCGTGATGACGAACGGCACGTTGACCGCCACTAAAATAATAGTTGGAACGCTTGTCAGCACTTGCGAGTTTAAGATGACTGGTGGCCATCTTTACCCCGGTTCGAACGGGATCAGTCTATCTAACTCGGCCAGCATGTTGCTGGGCGGCGGAACGGTTCACGTGACCAACGCCGCATGGGCCAGCGACGCGGCCCTGACCCTGACCGGCGAGGGCGGGAACACGGTCTTCGAAACTGCTGGAAACAGCGCGGCCCTTTCGGGCACGCTTTCGGGCGCGGGCGGGCTGGTCAAGGCCGGCGCGGGCACACTGACGCTCGGCGGGGTTAATTCCTTTACGGGCGGCATGTCGGTGGCGGGCGGCACGCTGGCGATCAGCAGCACGGTGGCGAACGCGACGAACCTAGTCGTTTCCTCCGGCGCGGTGCTTTCGCTCGGGAGCGCGGGCGCGCTTCCGGCAAACACGGCGGTGGCTGTGGCGGCGGGCGGCGTATTGAACCTGGCCTTCAGCGGCACGTTGAATGTTGACACCCTGGTGGTGAACGGCGTGGCGAAATCGCCGGGAACCTATACCAGCGCGAACGCTTTCATCACGGGGGCAGGCAGCCTACATGTGCAATACGGCCCGCCGCGTCCAGGGACGCTGATACGAGTCCGGTGAAGGCGGGTTGGGTTATGGATAACATGATATTGAACAGAAGGCTACTCGCGTCAGCGTTGGCAACGATCAGCATCGTCGCCTTATCTCAGAACACTGGCATTCCTGCGGAGGTGCCCCCATACGAATTCAGGGTTTTGCGCAACGGCGTGATCAACGACACGGTCGCGGGCGCGATTCACCCTTCTGGTATTGCTACGACCAGAAGCGGTAAATGGGTACTTTCTTTTGGGGACAGAGGTGACGCCGGCCCTGGTAACAAAACATACTTCGTCGAGTCATGGGACGCAGGTCAGACATGGTCGCAACCCTACAAAATAATTGAGCCGGACACAGAGAGACAGGGGGGTGGCTATGTCATGTTTAATCAGGTTCTGGATGACGGCGGAATCCTTGGGGCCAGGCTGATTATTGAACACATGGACACTCGTCAGCTTAATCCCGCGAATCTGCGGACTTCGAAAATTATCATGCTGGTCAGCCGGGACGAAGGGCGAACCTTCAACCCCTTGCAAGAGCTGAAATCGCCTGGCCAAGCAATCATTTCCTGTATGAGTTCGTTGGTGAACCTGAAGAACAGCGATCTGATCCTGTCCGCCTATTGTTACCCGACCGTCGCCCGCCAACCGGGGGCTGTTTACGGCTCTGGTTTTTATCGCAGCCGTGACGGCGGAAAGACCTGGGGGGAATTCGAGTTGGCGTTCAAGGAGGTGCCCGCAACGAAAGCGCTGGGGTTTAACGAATCCACCTTCGCGGTAAAGGAAGACGGCTCGATTGTCGGGTTTGCCCGCATCGACTCGCGGCCGCCAACCAATAATATGTGGAAGGTCACGTCCACCGACAACGGCAAGACGTGGTCCATGCCTCAGGAAACTGATATTCGCGGAAACTTTCCAGAAATTAAACGGCTCAACAATGGCTTGTATGTCATGGTTTGTGGACTTTGTATTCCGGGAGACCGGCCCACGGTCATATTCATCAGCGCGGATGGCGAAAACTATGAACGAGCTGGAGCCGTCTATTACAGCCGGCCAGAATATAACGGCGGGCGGCCGTGGGGTTCGGGATCTGGCGGGACGCAGGCAATCATTCCCGTGGGCGAGAACCGCGCCTATGTGGTCTTTTATGGAAACGACTTAGGATTAAAGCCATATTCGTACATTGACGGGTGTTTGATTGAGGTTCAGTTACGGACGCCACTCACCGGTGGCGCGGCTGAAGCTCGTGCCGGTCAGAATGCCGATTCGTCTCGTCCCGCGCAGACGTTGACCCTTCCCGGCGGTGTCGGTCTGGACTTCCTTTATGTCGCTTCCGGAAAAAGCACGAACGCGATGCCTTCCCCGCCCTTGGTTGCGCGGTGCGGTTTTTTCCTGGGTAAACATGAAATCACCCAGGCGCAATATCAGTCCGTCATGAAGACCAATCCGGCCTGTTTCAAAGGCGATAACCTTCCGGTTGAAAATGTGTCCTGGCATGACGCGCTCGCTTTTTGCGAGGCGCTGACGCAGATCGAACACCATGCAGGCCGGTTGCCTGAGAATGAGCTGTACCGTTTGCCGTCTGAAGCCGAGTGGGAGTTTGCCGCGCGGGGCGGCAACAAGAGCAGGAATGCGGAGTTCAGCGGTTGTTCCGATAGAAAATGGCCGGATGAATTCACGGCCTGGTATTGCGGCAACAGCGACCGTCAAACACATGAGGTCGGCCAGAGGGGCGCGAATGAACTCGGGTTCCATGATATGAGCGGAAACGTCTGGGAGTGGACGGATGACTGTTACAGTGACACCTGCGCTTATGCCGGACAGGGTCAGTACGCCAGGGAAAAGGCGATCCGCGGCGGTTCTTGGAACTCGCTGGGGGCCTTTTGTAAAGTGACCAGCCGGAGTAATGTCGCGCCGGTCAGGCGTATGAACTGCCTGGGGTTCCGGGTTCTGAGAACCGTTTCGAAACAATGACTTTTAATATAAGGCAGAGCACACGATGAGACCTTCGCGGCGTGAATTTTTGAAAGGAGCGACGATTGTCTTGGGCACTGCGGCGACCGGTTTGATCGGCGCACGCGAGGTTGCGGCGGGCGTTAGTGCGGCCACGGCGCAGAACCCGAAAACAAACGGTTCGCCGGAACTCATCGTCGACGTAGACATCAACGACGAGGTCTGGCTGCGGGATCATGCGATGACTGAGGGCGATGTCGCTGAGCTGGTGGCGCGGCTGAAGCGGAACGGGTGCCAGACACTTCTGGTGCGCTGCGGGTGCCTCGGACACCTTCCCTACCGGACCAAGCTGTCGTATCCGGCGGAATCCTTTGACGCGGCCGACGTGCGGGCGAACCCCGCTCCCGGTTTCATTGCGGACACGGAGGCTTACATCGCCCAGCGCACACCATGGCAAGCGCGTTACGCGGAGGTCATCAGCGCCTTCAACCCGCCGGAAGTTTTCATCCGCGAAGCGCACAAGCAGGGCATGAAGGTGATCGCGTGGATCGACCTCTTCGACGACTATTTCCCCGGATACCGTTCGAAGTTTCTCGAAGAGCATCCGCATTGCCAGTGGGTCGGCAAGGACGGAAAGACCTATTTCAAGGGACTGACGGACTACGCGTGGCCGGAAGCGCGGGCGTTCCGCGTGGCGCAAGCGCGCGAGCTGCTCGACCTCGGCGCCGACGGCATTCACTGTTCCACCAGCTCGCACTGCCGCCACCTGCCCAACACCCGTGAAAAAGACTTTTACGGATACAGCCAGCCCGTCGTGGATGCGTTTCGATCGAAATACGGCGTCGATCTCCGCACGGCCAAGACGTTCGATCAGGCGGCTTGGCACGATCTGAAGGGCGATATGATGGTGCAGCTCTACCGCGAACTGGCCACGCTCTGCCATGGCCGTGGCAAGGAACTCTGGGTCGGCCTTCAGCTCGGGCGCTACACGCAGTTTGCCGCCGATCCCTACTTCAGCACGAATGTGGTGGTCATGTTCACCAACCACTGGAAGCGGTTGGTGGCCGAAGGTGTCGCTGACGCCTTCATTCTGGGCGATTTCGAGATCGTCTCCAGCCCTGATCATGCCTACTGGAAAGCGAAGGAGGACATTCAACGCCGGGTGGGCGAAGACCTGTTTATCTGGGCGGCGCGGGAGTATCAGGCTTATTGCAAGGGGAAAACCCGCCTATATCTCTTTTCGGAATGGCTGCCGAATGACCCGCCCGGTCTTGCCAAGCGTTTACGGTTCTGGTCGGACGTCACGTGCACAAACCGTTTCGACGGCATCGACGTTCACGAAGCGTGGAATTTGCAGAGCGATCCCAATAACATGGCTGAGTTGGGCAAGATGGCCGAAAGCTTGAATGCTTGCGGCCTTAAATAACTCTTGAACGCCCTTGAAAATGATAGTGTGGTTACTCACCAGAAAAGGAGGGGATTTGAAGCGGATCGTTACGATAGCGTTTTGCTGCATAATGGTTCTGTCGTATGCGGGTTTGGTGCTTGGCGCGGAAACCTCGTCTGTCTGCAAGGCGGTCACGGTTGTTGCTTTCGGCGATTCCACCACCGCGCCGCGCGGGACTTTGCAGGTCTATGCCGACTGCCTCACGCGCGATCTGCCGAAAAAAGGAATCAATGCCGAAATCATCAACGCGGGAATCGGCGGGAACACCACCGCAAACGCGAAGGCCCGTTTCGAGGAGGATGTGCTTGATCGGCATCCGGATCTTGTCGTCATCCAATTCGGAATCAACGATTCGGCCGTCGACGTCTGGAAAAAGCCGCCCGCCACCGAGTCTCGCGTTAAGAAAAACCAGTACGCCGAAAACCTCGAGCGCTTTGTCGACACGCTGCGGAAAGCAGGCTGTCAGGTCATCCTGATGACCCCCAATCCGATCCGATGGACCCCGGGCCTGAAGGGCCAGTACGGTAAGCCGCCGTATCGCCCAGACCGCGCGGACGGGTTTAACGTGACGCTGAGCCCATACGCCGACTGCGTGCGAGCGGTTGCCAAGAACAAGAAGGTGCCGCTTGTCGACGTGTATGCGGCCTTTCAGGCATACGGCAAAGTCAAAGGTCAGTCGGTAGACGACTTGCTGCTCGACGGCATGCATCCGAATGACAAGGGCCATCGGTTTGTGGCAGATCTGCTGATTAAAGTGATTTTGAAACTGGAAACAACGGAAAACCCGCCTAAATAAAAAGGATAAACGTGCAAAAGAAAGTGTATTCGGCCTCGGTCACGCCACTCGCGGAGGATGGGGGTCTGGACATCGAGGGGTTGAACAGGACCTTTGAACGCAACATCCGTCACGGCCTAGACGGGATATTCATCTTGGGGACAATGGGCGAAGGGAACCAGTTCTCGGACGGGTTCCGCGAGACGCTAATCGCTGAGAGCGTCAAGGCTCTCGCGGGGCGAATCGAACTGCTGGTAGGCATCACTGCGGCGAGCACGGCGCGTGCGCTTGAAAATATGAAACGGGCGTCAGCGTTCAAGTTCGACAGTTACGTCTTCATGCTGCCGCCCGCGTTGGGCGTGGCTGATCCGGTGCGGACCATCCGCACCATACTGGATGCCGCGGACCGGCCGGTCTATTATTACCACTGTCCGCCTAACAACAAGATTGACCTTTCGCTGGCGCAGTTCGAGGCGATCCTGTCGCACCCGAACCTGAAGGGGATCAAGAACTCGGCCGGCAATATGTGGCTGCGCCGCGAGTTGATCCTGATGAAACGGGCTCAGGGACTCAAGCCCATGCTGTTGGAAGGTCACGAGTGGGCGGTGGACGAGGCACTGCTGGTCGGTTACGACGGTATGCTCTGCGGCATGGGAGCGCTGGGATCGAAGTTCATGGTGGGTATCGCACGGGCGGTAGACGCGGGCGATGTCGCCGAGGCGGTCCGAATGCAGGACCGCTTCATCCGGCTCTTTCACGGAGTGTACGGCCCAAATCTGGAGACGGTCTGGGTGGGCCAGAAATACGCGCTGAAATGTCTCGGGCTGTGCGCCTCGGAGCTGACGCTTATACAGGAGATGGGGACGCTGACCGAGACGCGCAAGCGGGAGATCGAGGCGTGTCTCGCGGAGTTTCGGGAAGAATTGGATTGAGAAGAGAGTTTTCCCGCAGAGACGCCAAGACGCGGAGGAAAGAAGATATGTTACGTTATCGGGAAACAGGCGAACTGCACAAGGATTTTCACGGCGGCACGAACGCCGCCGTAGAATACGTCGGCCGCCGGTACGGGCGGGAAGGTCTGCGCAAGGTCTTCACGGCCACGGCGCAGCAGGTCTACCGGTCGATTTACGAGGGGCTGAAGCGCGGCGACTGGGACGAACTGGTCGAGCACTGGCGCTATTTCATGGAGCGCGAGGGCGCTGACTTCGCGCTCATGATTGCGGACGACGCGGTGGTCATGACGGTTATAACGTGCCCGGCAGTGGAGCACCTGCGCAAACTGGGACTGACGCCTTCCGAGTTTTTCTGCGACCAGACGGTTCTGCTGAACGAGGCCTGGTGCGAGGGCACGCCCTTCGAGGCGGTCACGGAGATCACGGGCGAGGGGAGCTGCGTGCAGACGATCAGGAGACGTTCTAAAGTTCTAAAGTGCGAGAGTTCTAACGTGCGGGAGTCGCAATCATGATTCCGAGCGATCAGTTCGTCCGTTTTTATAACGAAGTTTTCAAGTTCTTAGACGCGCAGGGCGGAAACGCTCTGGAGGAGTACTACCGTGTGGTTTCGGAACAGCAGGAGATGTACTGTCTGGAGCTGTTCAAGGCACAGGGACTGGCCGGGATGAAGGCCTATTGGGGCCGCATCGCGGTTGAGGAGAATTGCGACATGTGCGGCACCCTCTACCCGGACCGTTTCGAGCTGGTGATGAACCGATGTCCGAGTCTGGCCAAGGCGATGGACAACGACGCGGGCGCGTTTCCGCGCTATTGCGACCACTGTCCGGGCTGGGTGATCCCGTTACTCGAAAAGGCAGGCTTTCATTGCGAGTATGACATGTTCGACCGCACCGTGCCGCAGTGCCGCATAACGATCTATCCCGCTGAACCGAGCCGGCCCTCGCGCGTGCTGGTGAGCGGACGAGCCGTTGTTCCATGAAGGTGAAATCAGAAGGAGCCACGCAAACGCTGACGGTATTCCTGCGGTGAGAGGCGGTGGATTTTTCGGAACTCGCGCTGGAAATGGGCGGGCGAGAGGTAGCCGCAGGTGCGGATGATTTC
>CAYMLQ010000105.1:11800-15257 GCA_964390795.1 uncultured Lentisphaeraceae bacterium | reverse complement strand
GAGCCCGTTCCACAGCAGGAACTTGGTCACGGGCACCATGACGCCGTGTTCGTCGCCGATGGGCAGGCGCATGCTGTTGCAACAGGTGAGCCGGCGGCCGTCTGTTGCCACGAGCGTGGCGTTGTTCTCGCCCTCGCCCGACACGTCCACATTCACGCACTGGAGCGTGCGCCTGGTCTCGTCAGATGAGGCGAATGGGGCCATGCGGCGGTACGCCTGCAGGAACCCCTTGGCCTCGGCGGTCTTGATCGCGGCTCCCGACGCCGGCCAGTCCACGTCCTCGGTGCCGGGCACCGTGCGCGTGATGGCGTGGCCGCCCACGTTGTTGGTGACAGTGATGTCAGCGCCGTCGTTCTCCAGCGTGACGGTCTCGGTGCCGGTGCCCTTGCTGAGGTCGCGCAGGAGCTGGAACGGCACGATGATGACGCCCCCGCCTTCGGCCTCCGCGTTGTCGAAGCGGAAAACGGCGGTCTGGTCGAGGTCGGTGGCCTGGGCCGTGAGGTCGCCCGAGTCGATGGCGAAGCGCACGCAGCCGAGGATCGAGAGTGTGGGCTTGCCGGAGGGGATGATCTTGGCGAATCCGGACACCGCATCCTTGAGTTCGCCGCGTGTGACTGTGAGCTTCATGTGTGACTCCTTTGGGTTTGGTTAGGGGTTAGACTGCGGCAGGCAGTTCGATGTCGAAAAATTTCGTGAGATCCTCACGAAGTTCACGCATAAGGCCGATGGCGGCGGCTGTCACCAACGCGCACAGCGCCAGGAACCCGCCGATCCACGGCACCTGCCCGAGCAGGAATGCGATGACGCAGCCGAGGATCATGCTCTCGCCAAATTTTTTATGGGCTTTGATGAAGCGGACGATGGCCGCCGCCAGGCGCTTGCACTTGGCGTAAAGCATCGTCAGCTCAGCCTTGCACTTGCTGGGGATATTGAGTCTGCTGATCTCGTCGATGAATTTGGGTCTGCTCATGCTGCTTCTTTCCTTTTGGTTTGGTGTTCGGGGAGGGCCTTTGGTTGAAGGGCCTGCCCGTAGGTGGCGCGGACGGCGCTTGCCACCAGCACGCTGATCGGCACACGCGGGCTAGAGAATTCGCGGACGCTGTACAGCAGCGCCATGTCCTTGGGGTTGATGGCCGATGCCGGCCATGGGTAGTGGTAGTTGGTCACGGTTTGATGCCTTGGGTTGGGGTGGTGTTTGACAGGGAAAAGGACGCGCCGCCGATTGAACGGTAGCGTTTCCTAGTAATGAGTTATAACTCGGTTGAAGGTGAAATTTAGCTAGTTGCCCCGTGACCACTGGTTTGAGGGCCAGGGGCGGGGCGGTTTCGTCTTGCCCACGTCAGGATCACCGGCTACAGTAGGACGTAATTTCAAACGAGGGCCAACCACATGCCGAGCAAGTTCCCCAACATTCTGTATCACTACACGTCCTCCCAAGTCCTGCTCAGCATCCTGAAGCACCGTTCCATTTGGCTAGGAAGCCGCTGGCACGTGAACGATTTTGATGAAGGAGGAGCCTTTGATAGGCTTATTCGTTCATATGCCAAGAAAATGGAGATCAAGGACGAATCCGTGAATAGGGTCACTGAAACTCTTGCGCGTCTGGAGTGCTACGTGAACTGCATGAGCCGCGATGCGGACATGCTCAGCCAGTGGCGTGGGTACGCTGCACAGGGAGCCGGGTTTTCCATCGGCTTCAAGAGCGCGGCCCTCCTGAAGGCCATTAAGGGCACGTCGGAAGCCTTGTTGTATCCAGTCACTTATGCGGACGACTATGCGGATCTTGGCGACATGACCAAGAAGCTAATTGTGGCACTTCTGAAGTCGCCCGGGGAGCCTCCCGACAACTTCATCCAGAGCGCTGCCAAGGAGAAGTGGGCGGTTAAGAATAAGGCATTCGAAGAGGAGCACGAGTACCGGCTTATTCTTACTCCCAAGCACGATGCTGGAGGGATAATTACGTTCCCGAGCGGGGAGACTGCCGAGAGAAAATATCGCGCAACGGAGACCGACGTGCGTGAGTACTACGAACTGTCGTTGACGGCCATCAATCCGAATGATCTCATCAGTGAGATCGTCCTCGGACCCAAGAACGTATCGAACCCGGAGGCACTGAAACGGCAGTTGAAAGAATTGGGGTTTGATAACATCGTGATTCGCAAGTCCGCGGCGACGTATCGATGATGGTCGAGCGGCGCAACACGGCAATGGAGCCGCCTGCTAAGCGCATGCCGCCGATCGGTATGGGACGCCCCTTGCAGAGGGGAGTGCCACGGCAAGCATGTTGTGACCAAAACGAAAAGGACATCCGAACGATAATATTCAAGGTATGGCTTTCAATCGCTCCTTCAGTACCCCCACCGCTCATGACGCACGGGGAGTCGGTTAAGTTCGTCGCGGCAGAAGCGCCATTTGGGTTGGAAGCGATCCATCAGCGCTGTGAACCTGTGGTTATGCGTGGGTTCAAGCAGGTGCGCCAGCTCGTGGACGACGATGTACTCCAGGCACTCGGCTGGCTTCTTGGCCAGCTCCAGGTTGATCAGGATGGATCGGGTCAGCGGGTTGCATGATCCCCAGCGCGTCTTCATCTTCTGCACCCTGACGCGGCCTACGCTGACGCCCATAACCCGCTCCCACTTGGCGATCAGCGGCGACACCTCATCCTTGAGCCGTTGCCTGTACCACTCGTCAATGACTTGCTGCCGCTTGGCTTCGTCCGCACCGGGTCTGACACGCAGGATCAGACGGCTGTGCTTGAGTTCGACGCCGGGCACGCCGTCGTGTTCAACCACCTTGAGCAGGTAGCGGCGGCCCCGGTAGTAATGGCTTTCGCGGTCGAGATACTCACGCGGGGTCTCACGCTCCTGGGCACGCAGCTTCTCCTGCTGCTTCCTGATCCACGCCAGCTTGGACAAGGCGAACACGCGTATGGTATCCATGCCCATCCGCAAAGGCGCGGCGATGCGCACCTTGCCCTGGGGCGGGTACACGCTCAGGTGGACGTTCTTGATGGGCTTCTGCACCACGTCCGCCGTGATCTCGCCGATCTGGATCTGCGTGGCCATCAGTATTCTTTGTGCTGGTAGATGATGTGGAAGATGCGCTCGACCTCGTCCTTGTCCTGCAGGACGCCGTAGATGCAGCCCTTGACCTCCTGCTCACGGGTGTGGACCCCGCGCCAGCCGTCGGGACGGTTCGCCTTCACGGCCTCGTCAACCCTGATGGCCAATGCCTCGTCCTTACCGAGGTTGTTGAAGAGGGCCAGCCTGCCGGGCGTGTTCAGTTGCGCGGGGGTGTCATCGGCCTGGCCGGCGTGAACCGCCTTCGCCAGCTCGGCGATGCGCTTCAGGTACTCCTCGTAGTCGATCGCCTTCTGCTTGCGGGCGGCGATGATCTCGTCCAGCAATGCCGACATGGAGTCGTAGAACGCGGGATCGCTGAGCCGCTCCCTGATGAT
>CAYMLQ010000105.1:0-11790 GCA_964390795.1 uncultured Lentisphaeraceae bacterium | reverse complement strand
CCGCGATGCCGCTGTTCACAAGCAGGTCCAGCAGCGGCATGTCGCCAAAGTCGGAGATCCTGCGCGGCTCGTCGGCCTCGATGTAGGTGTCGATCAGGTGCCGCATATCGGCTTCGTAGGCTTTGAGGTCGAGGCACTCGCCGCTGGCGTTGCGGATGATCTCACGCAGCTTTAGGTAATCGTCGAGCTTCTGCCTGACGCTGGTGATGTCGGGCTGGGCATAGCCAGCTGACTCCAACTCGTCAGCGATGCCGGCGTAGGCACGCACGAGGGCGACCACGCCCTTGTATAGCGCCGCACGCTGCGGCTCACGGCTCTCCAGGTCCTCGGGGATCTCGGTGTTGCCGCAGAAGTAGTGAATGTGTTCCAGCTCGCCCTTGGGCGGCTCCACGGGCTCGCACAGCAGCGCCAGGTGCTCAATGGCGAAGTCGAGCCGCTCCCGGCCCTTCCTCAGCCGGTCCTGAAGCAGCACCTCGGGGTCGGCACCGCCCGCGCTGTGATCCAGTTCCGACGTGTAGACCTGAAGAGCGCCTGTACCCTTCTCGTTAACCAGGTTTTTGAACAGGTCCTTGTAGTCAACGATGTAGCCGAACTCCTTATCCTCGCCGTCGAGCCGGTTGGTGCGGCAAATGGCCTGGAACAAGCCGTGGTCCTGCATGGACTTGTCGATGTAGAGGTAGGTGCAGTGCGGCGCGTCGAAACCGGTGAGCAGCTTGTCCACCACCACCAACAGCTTCATGTTCGCAGGCTCCTTGGTGAAAAGCTCCTTGGCCCGGTCCTCGTAGGTCTCGGTCTTGGTCAGGCCGGGCTTGGCGTCAACGTCCTTCAGCAGCTCCGTGTACGTGCTGAAGATGAATTGCTTCTCGGTCTCGGTGGTCGCGCCCGTGTCCTCCTTGGTGATGTCCTGCGTCTGCGGGTTGTAGGAGGTCACGACCGCGCACTTGCCCTTGAGGTACTTCTGGAAAAGCGTGTAGTACTTGCAGGCCTCGTAGATACTGGACGACACTAGGATCGCGTTGCCGCGCTCGCTGCTGAGCCTGGGCTTCACGCCGAAGTCGAAAACGACATCGGCCACCACCCTGTCCATGCGGGACTTGGAACTGAGCACCTTCTGCATCGTGCTCCACTGCTGCTTCAGCTCGTCCCGCTGCCAGTCGTTCAGGCCCTTAGTCTTCGCGTTGAACCAGGCGTCGATCTTATCCGTGGAGCCTAGTCGCTGGTCGATGTCGCGGGCCTCGTAGACCAGATCCAGCACCACGCCGTCCTCCACGGCCTCGCTGAACTTGTAGGTGTGGATGTAGGAGCCGAAAACCTCCAAGCTCGTGGCTTTATCCTTCTTGAGCAAGGGCGTGCCTGTGAAGCCGATGAACACGGCGTTGGGCATCATGGCCTTCATTACGCGGTGTAAACGCCCGCTCTGCGTGCGGTGGCACTCGTCCACAAACACGAAGACCTCGCCCACGGTTTTGCTCGGCTGAGCTTCCAGGTCCTTGATGAAGGCTTCGAAATTGTCCACATCCCTGCGCCCGAACTTATGCACCAGCGAGCATAGCAGGCGCGGCTTGGCCTGCCCGAGCTGGCGCATCAGGTCGCGCCCGCTATTGGTGCGCTTGATGGACTCGCCGGTTTCGCCGAACACCCGCTCGATCTGCTTGTCGAGCTCGTCGCGGTCAGTGATGATCACCACGCGGGCGTTGGCGTTGTTCTCCAGGATCCACTTGGCCAGCAGCACCATGACGATGCTCTTGCCGCTGCCCTGCGTGTGCCAGATGATGCCGCACTTGCGGTCACGCGCATGCTGCTGCGCGGCCTTGATGCCGAAGTACTGGTGGACGCGGGGCAACTTCTTGACGCCGCCGTCGAAAAGCACGAAGTCGTGGATCAGCTCCAGCAGCCGGGCCTTGTCACAGATCTTCAGCAGGTACTTGTCCAGCTTGAAGCGGGTGTTGTCGGCCTCGTCCTCTTTCCACTTCAGGAAATACTTTTCCTCGGTGCCTATGGTGCCGTACTGCAGGCCCTCGGAGTCGTTGCCCGCGAACACGAACTGCACGGTGCTGAAAAACCACGCGTTGAACTCGGGTCGCTGGTTGGACAGGTTCTGGCGGATGCCGTCGCCTATGCTGA
This sequence comes from uncultured Lentisphaeraceae bacterium, assembly GCA_964390795.1. Taxonomy (GTDB): domain Bacteria; phylum Verrucomicrobiota; class Kiritimatiellia; order RFP12; family UBA1067; genus CAYMLQ01. Next base: position 9,666 of record CAYMLQ010000105.1, on the reverse strand, counting down.
CACGGCTGTTCTTGAGTTCCAGCACGCCCACGGCGATGCCGTTGACGTAGAGCACAAGATCGGGGCGCCGCTCAAGGCTGCCCAGCAGCGTGACCTCCTCGGCAATGGCGAAGTCGTTCTTCTCGGGCCTATCCCAGTTGATGAGCTTGACGGTTTCGGTGACCTTGCCGGCTTCGGTCTTCACCGGCACGCCGTAGCGCAGCAGGCTGTACACGGCCTTGTTGTTGCCGTACAGGCCGCGGCTGTGGTGGTCGGCTTCGATGCGCAGAATGTGGACTGCCCGGTTGATCTGCTCCCGCGTATAGCCGGCGCGGGCAAGGTAACGGCCAAGGTGCACCTCCTCGACGTTGCTGTTGCCAGTGCGCTCCGTCCAGTCACCCAGATAGGCATAGCCGAGTTCATCCTTGAACAGGGCGATCACCCGGTTCTGCGTGGCTCGTTCTGGTTGTCCGATGGTGCTCATGTAGCAGTCAAAGCCTCTTTGTGGTTCTCCCAGTCGATGACTTTTATACCGCCTTTACCCCAAGATGTTAATTCCCAAAGACCCATTCTCCATTTTGTTCCATCAACTGTTCTGTACCATGATGCGCGACGAACACATCGAACCCCGCGAAGACATGTTGGTGGCGTACGAACATGTGAGTCTCCCCATGCCAATAAGTTTTTCAGCGTTTTCTTGCCTATCGGCTTCTTCACCAACGCGCTCAAGCTAATAGGTTTCGATGAAGCTCCATCATCCCGCCAGTTCAGGAAAACCAAGTTATTTCTTAAGGTATTGAATGTGGAAATGAACGCGTCACCTTCTCCACCTACAAGCAGATAACAGCGAAATGCAGTACCATGGGAGTCAACCGACCTGCTTAACACCAGTTTCCAGATGTCCCGTACGATCTCCTCAGCCTTAGCTGTTTTCAACCATTTCGCCTCACAAAACATGCCTTTATCGTTTGCTGCCCCGATCTCAGGTGTGACGTACACGTCGTGTTGAACTTTGCGTCCTTGCCCTGGAGTTGATTTGCCGTCCTTCCAACACAACGAGTCACACCAAGGCGAATCGCCTTCGATCGAGACTCGTGATGAGTCTTCTGGTTTAGAATGACTCAGACCGCGCACAAAAGATGATCGCAAGTATTCCTCTGACATACAGACTCGGGAAGGAGTTGCAAGTTCCATAGCAAGCGCAGCCTCAACATAAAGGAACGCCCGTTCCATCCACTTCTGGTAGTCCGACTGATTCATGCTATTCGTGTCCTCCCTTGAGCAGCTTCTGCATCATGCCCTGCTTGACCAGCCGCGCCTTGGCCAGCCGCGTCTCCAGTGCCTCGATCTCGGCGGCCATGTCCGACAGCACTTCGGCGATGGCTGACTGCTCGGCCACGGACGGCACCGGTATGGTGATCTTGGCGATATTGGTTTTGCTGATCCCAGACACCTTAGTGCCAACGGCGTAGAACAGAAACTGGCTCTTGACTGCCGCTGTCTGAAAGCAGTAGCGCCGATAAACATTATCGAGGTCATCCGTCTTGGACTTAGCTACGATTGTATGCAACCCTGAGATAAACGGTATACCTTCAGGGTTCACTACGATGACGTGTTTGCTCGTGCCTTCGTCATCCTCGGACGCATCGACAAAGACCACGTCGCCGTCACCCAGCAAAGCGGTGGGCGAGACCTTTGAGATCGGCACTTGCAGCTTAGGAATAGCAGAATACTCTGCGCTCACGTCGATAAACGTTCTCGTAGCTGTGTGGATGTCACCGTAGTGAAGGTAGCAGTATCCATCCTGAGAAAGCTGATCGCGTGAGGCAGTATAACCGCCACTAAAATTGAACAACTCTCCCAGCTGCTTCGTAGCCCACTTCCCGCTGAAACCGGGCAAACGGCGCTTGCCGGTAAGCAGCTCTTGCATGGAGGCCTGCTTGAATCCCATCTTGGCGAGGTGGGCGCTGACCTTTGCCTCCAGCTTCGCGACCTTGGCCGTGAGCTGCGGCAATGTTACGCCGTAGCGCTCAGCCAGCTCCTTCACGCGACGGGTCAAGGCCTGGCTGATGCGGTCCATCTCGCCGTGGACGGCGCCTGCGACTGCGGCCATCCACTTGTCGTCCACGACCAGCGCCTTAACCTCGGACTCGCCGAGCCGGGGGTACTGGGCGTAGGCCTTGGCGTCCAGCGCTGATTCGGCGTCCTTGAGCTGCCGCTTGAGGTCGGCTTCCTGCTCTGCGAGTTCCTGCCACTGCTTGAGCGCGGCGGCCTCGGCCTTGGCGTCCTTGTCGCCCTTGATCTCCTTGAGGCGGGCGGCGACGTTTGCCTTGTTCACCTTGTCCAGTTCAGCGAACGCGCCGTCGTCACCGCCGTGCTCTTCCTCAAGCTCCGTGAGCTGCGCGGTGACGCCTTCAAGCTCGACGGCACGATCATCGATAGCCTTCTGCTGCTTGGCGAAGTAGCGGGCGACCACAAGCGGCTTCGGCACGAGGTCGCAGGCCCAGCCCCTGTCCCTCTCCTTGCCTTTCTTGTCGGTCTCGATGACCCGGTAGGTCTCGGCCTTCCAGCCGTCGGTTGCGATCAGGTAGCAGTCGTCCTGCATCGCCGTGTCCCAGTAATCCATCAGGTGCTGGTAGACGTCGTACTTGCCGATCAGCGGCTTGTCGGTGTAGTTGGCGAGCAGATCCTCGGCCAGCGCGTGGATGACGGTCTTGGGTGTGCAGCCGGCCTTCAGCGCCTTGAGCTTGGCGGCGTTGCGTTTGCGCCAGGTCTCGAACAGCTCCTCCATGCCCGACGTGAACGCCTTGAACTCGGGGTGCGAGAAGATGGCCGTCTTGACGGCGTCCTTGGCCACGGTCAGCTTGAGGTAGCCGGGTCGATCCCTGGTGAACACCGCGTGGCGGAGCTTGGGGCACACATCCCAGTACGACTGTAGCGCGTCCACGTCTGCGGCGGGTATGCCGCCGTGCAGGTGCGCGTCGATGTCCTGCAGGTCCTCGGCTTCCTGGCTGTCGATATAGCGCGGCAGGTTCAGGTTGAAATCGTTCTTCTCGATCTCGGTCACAGGCACCATGCGGGAGTACTTGGGGACTTCCAGCCTGCGGTTGAAGACATCGACGATCATGTGGATGTCCTGGGCGCGCAGCCGGTTCTTGGGTCCGTCCTTCATGAAGCCCTTGCTGGCGTCGATCATGAAGACGGCCTTGCGGGCTTGGGCTTCCTCCTTGTCGATCACGATGATGCAGGCGGGGATGCCGGTGCCGAAGAACAAGTTGGGCGGCATGCCGATGATGCCCTTGATGTAGCCCTTGCGGATGAGGTTGCGGCGGATGTCGGCTTCGGCGTTGCCCCTGAACAGCACGCCATGGGGCAGGATGCACGCCCCCTTGCCCGTGCTCTTCAAGGAGCGCACGATGTGCAGGAGGTAGGCGTAGTCGCCCTGCTTGGCAGGCGGCGTACCGAACCCTGTGAAGCGGCCATAGTCCCTTGCGGTCTGCTCCCCCGTGGCGACAGTGCCGCCCTCGTTGGGATGAAGGCCCGAACCCCAGCGCTTATCGCTGAAGGGCGGATTCGCGCAGACGTAATCGAAGGTCTTGAGCGCGTCGCCGTCCGTGAACTTGGGCGAGGCCAAGGTGTTGCCCTGCACGATGAGCGCCGTGGGGTTGTTGTGCAGGATCATGTTCATGCGCGCCAGGCCGGACGTGGCCGCGTCCTTCTCCTGCCCGTAAATGGTGACCTTGGTCTTGGCCTCATCCGCCACCTTCAGCAGCAGCGAGCCGGAGCCGCAGGTGGGATCGTAGACCGTGGTGTTGGTGCTGGTCTTGGCGTTGTGGATATCAAGGATCTGAGCGATGACGCGGCTGACCTCGGCGGGCGTGTAGAACTGGCCCTTGGACTTGCCGGACTCGGTGGCGAAGTGGCGCATCAGGTATTCGTAGGCGTCGCCCAGGATGTCGTCGCCCTCGGCCCTGTTCTTACTGAAGTCCAGGGCCTTGTTCTCGAAGATCGCGACGAGGTTCGTGAGCCGGTCCACCATCTCCTTGCCGGTGCCGAGCTTGTTGGCGTCGTTGAAGTCCGGCATGTCCGAGAGCTTGTTGGCGTTGGCCAAGGGCGCGATAATCCGCTTGTTGATCAGGTCGCCGATGTCGGGCTTGCCCTTGAGCGCGACCATGTCCCTGAAACTGGAGCCGGGGGGCACGGTGATGGCAGCGTAGGGAACGCCGGCGAACTTGTCGGAGACGTACTTGATGAACAGCAGCACCAGCACGTAGTCCTTGTACTGGCTGGCGTCCATGCCGCCCCGGAGTTCATCGCAGCTCGCCCACAGCGAGGTATAGAGTTCGGATTTCTTGATGGCCATAAAAGGGTTCGTTTCCTCCGCCGTTCCATGCCGCGCATGACATGTACGCGGCCACTGATGCGGCGGTCATTTTCACGGACAAGAATGTATCACCCCCGCGCACCCCGTGCGAGACGAAAAAGGCCATTAACGAGGGGAAAGTCGGGCGTTCAGATGCGCGGCAGCCACCGGATTCTTATAGGAGCGCTGAGGGATTTGAGCTATCCTGTAACACATCGTGTATAAAGACGGAGTTCACTGATGAACCGTAAACCGAAGCGTGTCATAGTAATCGACGGTGTATTCGCCGCCCTTGAATCAGGAACGTACGACGGCGTGGAGATCACCCGCATCAGCCAAGGGACGCTGGATCAGGTGCTTGAAGCTGAGAAAGAGTGGCGTGATGCCGACCTAGTCGTGGTGCTGGACGGTGGGCAGGCGTTCTGCTTGCCCGAATTCAAGCCCGAGATCGACCGGCTTCTGCACAGGCTGGGACTCGTGGACCGCGCCCGTCTGGATAAGCTATTGGACGTCACCGACTTTGATGATCCCGACTACGAGGGCTTCCCTCTGCATTACGTACAACGGACGCTGGCCCCCGACTATGGCGAGCACTGCATCAAGAGGAAGGACGACGGGACACGCGTATGGACAGGGTCGGAGAGCGGCGAGACCGACGACCCCTGGCGGGCTGAACAGCGGTTTTTCGAAGCCGCAGCCCGGGCCGTAAGCAGACTCTTTCTTTCCGGGCACGGCACCGAGCAGCAGGAGGTCTGGATGATTCTTTCCGTTCCAAACCACACTGACAGAGATCATCTGATAGAGGGGCTGCTCGGCAGGCGTGTCCTGAAAGGCGGCTCCCCGTGCGATGTGTCGGAGGGCGCGGCGAGCCACGACCCCGAATTGCTTGCCCTGGTCGAAGGTTTCGGTCTTCGTGCGGGAAGCTCCCTGCCCGAGGGCCTGCCGCAGGCGGCGGGGCCGCTCGGGTCAGCCCTGGGCGCCGGGGCCGTCTGGCGGCGGGTGCTCACAAAGGGCGGGGAGCAATGCGGTTTCGAGGCAACGGCGAGGCGGCTGCGTACGGTGTGGCTCGACACCAGCAGAGCCCGTTACAATGGTAGTGACTGCGCGGCAATTTGCCTGGAGCGCCTGGGTGTCCCGTCCAGGACCGCCCTCGCCAAGACCGAAAGCGGGGATCTTGATGCCTGCCGAGAAGCGAAGCGCCGCGTGGAGGGCCTGCTGAGGGGCAAGGCGAATCCCATGGTCGGCGAGTCCGAGGCGATCTTGCGGATGTATCGGGCGATTCTGGATGCGGCGCTTCATCCCCGCCTGCCTGTGCTCGTTTACGGCGAGACCGGCAGCGGCAAGGAGGTGTTGTTCGACCTGCTCCGGGCGCTACAGGACAAGGAGAGAAAATTCAACATCCGAGACCTGTCGAGTCTCAGCGATGCGAACACCATCAGAAGCACCATTTTCGGACACGTCGAAGGGGCCTTCACCGGTGCTGACGCCTCACGGGCTGGGGCGGTTGAAGCCTCGGGGGGCGGAACGCTCGTGCTGGATAACCTCCAGGTCGCACCCCTCCAGATCTTCTCTGCGCTGCTGAGGGTCTTGGAAAGAAAGCAGGAGTATGAGAAACTTGGAGACGACATGGTGATGCACGCACACTGCCGCATCATCGCCGGATTCAACGTCAGGCCGGAGACGTTAATCGAACAGGGTAAATTGCCGGAGGACTGGCTGATGCGGTTTCAGATCCGCATCGACATCCCTCCGCTACGTGACCGCACGGGAGACATCCCGCTGCTGGTTGAGGCGTTCGTTCAGGACATGATCAGTCAGGGGCAGCCTCCTGTGGTTACGCTGGGAGAACTCTCGCCCCCGCCCGAGGTCGTGGCCAAGTGGCAGCGGCTCCGGTGGGAAGGCAAGGAAGGCAACGTGCGGGGATTGAAAAATGCCGTAGAGGCTTATGTCCGGAAGGTGCGGATTGATCGCGCTGGCGAACCCGTAATGGAGGAGGCCGCGGCATCAACCAAAGCGAAGGCGGGACGTCCAAAGGGAAAGCGCGATATTTCCGATGGGGATCTCGCCAGCCTCCTGCAACAGGTTGCAGACGACCATGCAAAGTGGAACAAGGAAAAACTGTTCGACCAGATCGACAAGCGCAGCGGACGTCATCACATGAAGCGCACTCAGGACGCCTTGCTGAAACGTATCGGGCGGCTCGACGAGGATAGCCCCGCTGAGGACGCCAAGCAACAGAGGTTGCGGTTCAGCAGCTTGGTTCGGTCGCTGAAGGGATTCGACAAGCTCTAATAATATTTCGCTTGTCTGATGGGATATAACCCCTCGCACCCGTCGGGTGCGTTGTTCATCAGGTCAATTTCTGTCGCGACAGAAATAGCGCCTAACCGTCTATTCCCGCAATAACACTCGTACTCACCCGTGTGGGCCCGTCTTGATACTGCGGTGCCGGACACCGCCCGCACTCGGCATGCGACAGATATCCTGTCTTGGGGACAATAATCGGCATGCCGGACATATTCAGCGGGGCCGCTTACATATTCCATTTGGCTAACCCGCTCTCGACCAAGCTGTTGTCGTACCCGATCCTCGACATAAAATCCCCTTGGCCAGCGCACTGCTATATGCCTCACGCTGCAAGTTCCTGCCTAGTGGCCGGTTACTTAACCGCAGCAGACATGAGGTAAGATGAATAACACGAATGACACAGAAAGGCTGGTTCCAGAAATGTCTCCAAACTCTGGAGACGTGATAAAGGAATCCGGCATCATAGACTCACCCCTATCGGGACAGGTTCCTGTCCCAACGACTACTCCCACACCGACGACGGCTCCGACGGGTACGATCCCGTCATCGGAGCCGACACCGGAAAATGCACGGGAACAGTGCTCAGACGTCGTGTGGGAAAAGACGGCTGCGCCCGCTCGGCTGACCGATTTGCTCTGCGGGCGTCTGGCACTGACCGAACGCATCTTCGCAACTCCCGAAGGCAACATACTCAGGCTTGAGACCGGCAGGGCGCCCAGGCGCATAGCCGACGTCACCGACCTTGAAGCCTTCATCAGGGAGCACTTCACGGTCTGCCTGCTGAACAAAGGCAAGGCGGCCGGCAACGCTGTCCCCGACAAGGATCTGAAGGTGCTGCTCAGGAGCCCCACGCTTCAGCGGCATCTCCCGAAGGTGGATCGCGTGACCGACATCGCCACCTACACGTCCAGGTGGACGCTCACTGAGCCCGGCTACAATGATGGCCCCGAAGGCGAGAGGTACTTCTACACTGGTGAAAAAGTGATCCCGAATAGGGAACCTACCCGCATACGCCAATTCCTAGCGGCCATGTTCTTCAAGTCCCCGGCTGACAGCACCAACGCGCTGGCGTTGGCGCTGACCATCTTCCTGAGATTCATGTGGCCCGGCCTGAAACCGTTCGGCGCTGTGACGGCCAACAAATCGCACGCCGGAAAAGACACGGTTCTGGACTTCGCCTCGGGACGGACGAAGCGGGTCGAGGTCAGCTGGCACCCACGCGACTGGGCCAGCCAGAACGAGATAACCTCCGCGCTTGCCGATCCAAACGTCGGGGTCGTCACGCTGGGCAACATACGCTCGGGCTCCAACGTCATCGAGAGCTCTATCGTGGAGCGGCTCGTGACGTCCCCGAAATCGCTCATGCAGTCGTCGAAACGCAAGGGCGACGGGTATGAGCGCGACGGCGACTTCGTGACGACGGCCACCGCCAACATGGGGCGCTTCAGCCCCGACCTTACCAACCGGTCCCTACCGATCGACCTTGAGCAGATAGGCGACATCGCCGACCGCAAGTCGGCGATAGGCGACCCACGGCACGAGTTCCTCCCCGCCCACCGCAAGAAGATCGAGTCCGAGCTATGCGGAATGATCGAGAACTGGAAAGACGCCGGATACCCGCTGGATGAGACGGTCAAGCATCCGATGACGGAGTGGGCCAGAACGGTCGGCGGTATCGTGAAGGCCAACGGCTTCGGCAGTTTCCTAGGGAACTGGAGCCTGCAGCGGTCGGTGAACGACGCGGTCCGCGAAGCGCTGGCGATCATCGCCCACGCGTCGCCTCACACGCAGTCGCTGCGAGTCAGCACGATCGTCAAGACGGCTGTCAACGAGGGCGTCGTCGGCATGCTGATGGACGCCAAACACAAGGAGTCGGAGCGGGCCATGGAGCGCCAACTCGGCGTCCTGCTGAGCGCGCACAGGGACGAGACGGTGCACCTCATGACGGACGACGGGGTCGCGTCGTACACGATAAAAAAGGATCGGAACGATAAGACCGGTCAACTCGCCACAGTGTACATGTTCGTGCCCGTGGAAGACGCCAGAAGCAAGGCGTGAGGAACGGCAACACCCCCGGTGCGGCGCATGCCGCACCGGGGATAAACAACGGAGTAAACATGAACGCAGAAATCGAAGGCAACGAGCTGGTCATCCGCATCCCCCTGGAGAAAGAGCCGCGCCTCAGCTCAACAGGTAAGACGCTGATCGTGGCTCGCACCAACGGGTTCAAGGCCACGGATGCGGTACTTGATGGCGAGAAGGTAGCCGTGACCATTACCGCAGTTGTAAGGGTAAAACAAGGCGGAAAGAAATGACGTAACCGCACCGCGTGGCGGAGCAATACCGTCCACGCGGTGCGAAACCCACCAAGGTTTTTCATGTAAACAACTGGCAGACAATGACACAAGGAGGCTTAGTGATGGCAGAAGTTATGACAGGATTCCGGATCGACGTGGGCATCGCTGAACGCCCTGATCTCACACCCGCGACCAAACTAGTACTGGCGTTTGTGGCGGCCATGGTGAAGGCCTACGGCACCTGCAACGCGACCAACACGTACATGGCTAGGTGCCTTGGCATGCAGAGGAGGACGGTCATCAGATCCCTGTCGGCGCTGGAGATGGCCGGCCTGATTGAACGGACGACAACACTGGGCTTGGGTTGGGCGACGCGGCCCATTAAGTTGGGTCCGTCTTACCCCAAGAAACCGGAGGCGTGACATGTCCGGCATCGAGCCTTCAAAGGACTACCAGATCCGCTTGCTGCGCTGCGCTCTGCACGATCCCGCGCTGCTGGCCAAGCTCATGCAGACCACTAAGCCGGCGGACTGGACATTGCCCGCCGCCCGCTTCGTCTGGTGCTGCCTGACGCATCTGATCACGGCCAGCGGCCAGCACCCGACATTCGAGAGGCTGGCCGGCTATGTCGAGCTGCGGTGCATGTATAAACCCGCAGGCGGCGAGTGGGCGAGAGAGGTCGCCCTTTGCAACGGGTCCGGCTCCGGTGCCGATGAGGAT
>CAYMLQ010000104.1:0-15811 GCA_964390795.1 uncultured Lentisphaeraceae bacterium | reverse complement strand
CTCATGCTGCCGGAGGCGGCGCTGCAGCGTCCGCCCCAACATGCCGTTCCCGCCTGTGATGAACACTTTCATCAGTACCGATAGTGTTCGGATTTGTAGGGGCCGTTTACAGGCACACCGATATAGTCGGCCTGGGCTTTCGAAAGCACGGTCAGCTTCGCGCCGAGCTGGCCAAGATGCAGACGGGCCACCTCTTCATCCAGCTCTTTCGGCAGACGATAGACCCCAATGGCGAGCGTCTCGTTCCAGAGCTTGATCTGCGCCAGGGTCTGGTTTGTAAAGCTGTTGGACATCACGAAGCTCGGGTGGCCCGTGGCGCAGCCGAGGTTGACCAGACGGCCCTCGGCGAGCAGATAGATGCAGTGCCCGTCCGGAAAGATATACTTGTCGACCTGCGGCTTGATGTTCACGTGCTTGATGCCGGGCCACATCTTCAACTTCGCTACCTGAATCTCATTGTCAAAGTGGCCGATGTTGCAGACAATCGCCTGATCGCGCATCTGACTCATGTGCTCGGCCGTGAGGATGTCGCAGTTGCCGGTCGTGGTCACATAGATGTTGGCGTACGGGAGCGCCTCTTCGACCGTCGTCACCTTGTATCCCGCCATACACGCCTGCAGGGCACAAATCGGATCGACCTCCGAGACCCACACTTGCGCCTTATGCTCTTTGAGCGACTCGGCGGAACCTTTGCCGACGTCTCCGTAACCGCACACGAAGGCAACCTTGCCCGAGATCATCACATCCATGGCGCGCTTGATGCCGTCTACCAGCGATTCGCGGCAGCCGTAGATGTTGTCGAACTTTGACTTCGTGACCGAGTCGTTGACATTGATGGCCGGAACCAGAAGCTTCTTCTCCGCCTCAAGCTGATACAGACGATGCACGCCCGTCGTGGTCTCTTCCGAAACACCCTTCCACCCCTTGACCGCGCGGGCGAACCAGCCAGGCTTTTCCGCGAGCATCTTCTTGATAAGGGCGTTGATGACCTGCAGCTCCTCGACGTCCGTCGGCTGCTCGATGACGGTGGCGTCCTTTTCGGCATCCAGTCCGCGGTGAAGAAGCAGGGTGGCGTCGCCGCCGTCGTCGACGATCAACTGCGGCCCAGAGCCGTCCGGCCATGTGAGCGCCTGCTCCGTACACCACCAGTATTCTTCCAATGTCTCGCCCTTCCAAGCGAAGACTGGAACACCGGCCGCAGCGATCGCCGCAGCCGCATGATCCTGGGTGGAAAAGATGTTGCACGAACACCAGCGCACATCCGCACCGAGTTCGACCAGCGTTTCAATCAGTACGGCGGTCTCGATCGTCATGTGCAGACTGCCCATGATGCGAGCGCCCTTGAGAGGCTTCCGATCCCCGTACTTCGCACGCGTCGCCATCAGTCCGGGCATTTCCTTCTCGGCGATCTCGATCGCGCGACGGCCCCACTCGGCCAAGCCGAGATCTTTTACTTTATAAGTCATATTGTCTTTCAGGGATGTTGAGGGCTGGCGCGAAGGCCAGCCCTACAGGGTCATTTTATGCCGGCTGCGGAACGAAGCACGCTCACTCGGTCGGTTTTCTCCCACGGAAAGCCTTCTCTTCCGAAGTGTCCGTAGTTCGAGGTCTTGCGGTACGACCAGCCTTTAGGCTTGGTGAGGCCCAAGTCTTTGATCAGCATGCCCGGGCGGAAGTCGAAAATCTCGCTGGACATCAGAATCTTCTCGATCTTCGCCTCGGGCACTTTGCCTGTACCGTAGGTGCTCACGTTAATGCTCATCGGTTTGGCGACCCCGATCGCGTAGGCAACCTGGATCTCGCACTTGTCCGCAAGCCCGGCCGCCACGATATTCTTCGCTGCGTAGCGGCAGTAATAGGCGGCGGAACGGTCCACTTTGGAGGGATCCTTGCCCGAGAAGGCGCCGCCGCCATGCGAGCCCACTCCGCCGTAGCTGTCGACGATGATCTTACGACCGGTCAGCCCGGAATCGCCGCAGGGCCCGCCGACCACAAACCGCCCGGTCGGGTTGATGTAGAATTTCGTCTTGTTGGTCAGCATGCCGGTGTCTTTGAGAAACGCGCGGGCCGACTCCTCAATTTCCTTGCGAATCTTTTTGATCGGCACCTCGCGCGTCTGATGCGAGATGACCACGGTCACGATCTCCTTCGCCTGCCCATCCTCATGCAGAACGCTGACCTGAGCCTTGGCGTCAGGGCGCAGATACGCGATCTCGCCGTTCTTGCGCAGCGCCGTGAAAAACTGCAGCAGGCTGTGCGCATACACGAGCGGGGCCGGCATCAACTGCGGCGTCGCACTGGACGCGTAGCCGAACATCATGCCCTGATCGCCGGCACCCTGCTCTTCGAGAGCGATCTTATTGACGCCCTGAGCGATGTCAAGCGACTGGCCGTGCAACGCGCTCACGTAGTTGAACGTGTCATAGCTGAAGCCTTCGGAGGGCGTATCATAACCGATGTCCTTCACCACGTCGCGCGCGATCACCTGCGGGTTGATCTTCTCCCAGTTTTTGCAGGTGATCTCTCCGACGTTAACGACCAGATTCGTGCCGGCTGCGGTTTCGCAGCCGACATGGGCCGAGGCGTCTTGGGCAAGGCATGCGTCGAGAATCGCATCCGATATTTGGTCACAGACTTTATCCGGATGTCCCTCCGAAACTGATTCGGATGTGTAAACATGGCGCGTCGTTAACTTACTCATAACAAGGGTTCCTTTGAATGTCCTCACTTCACATTCTATAACAGCTCATGGCCAGCACGGCAAACAAACCGTTCTTAGGGGGTTCTGAAAAAAATATCACAGGGGATGCCGTTCGCGCAAGCGGTAAGCCCACAAAAAGGATAATCGGTTGGTGACCGGGGATGTGCAACGCCTACGGCTGAGGCTGGACGGATCACTCCACATCCTGCGCCAGCAGCAGGAACAAGTACTCGCCATAGGTGGACTTTCGCAGGGACTCCGCCAACCGCCTGAGTTGCACACGATCCACAAACCCCATACGCCAGGCGATCTCCTCAATGCACGCAATCTTCAGCCCCTGGCGGTCCTGAATGGCTTTGACAAAGGCGGTGGCATCGGCCAGCGAGTCGTGCGTGCCCGTGTCCAGCCAAGCGAACCCTCTCCCTAACCGTTGCACGCTCAGCCGCTCCTGCTGAAGATAGTGCCGGTTGACATCGGTGATCTCATACTCGCCACGCGCCGACGGCTTAAGGTTGGCGGCGACCTCCACCACGTCATTGCCATAAAAATAGAGGCCCACGACCGCGTAGTTGGATTTCGGCACCGTCGGCTTCTCTTCAATGGTCTCAGCACGACCTTCGCGGCTAAAGCTGACCACACCGTACCGCTCCGGGTCGTTGACGTAGTATCCAAAAACCGTTGCACCCTCACGTGCAGCAGCTTCGGTTAGCGTCCGCCGCAACCCGTCTCCATAAAAGATGTTGTCGCCCAGAACCAGGCAGACCGGATCATCGCCGATGAACTCGCGGCCCAAGACGAAGGCCTGCGCCAGTCCGTTAGGAATCTCCTGAACCTTGTATGCGAGCCGCATGCCGAGCTGCGAACCGTCACCCAGGAGCGCGCGAAACACGGGCGTCGCCTCGGGAGTCGAAATGATCAGGACATCACGGATACCCGCCAGCATCAGCGTCGAGAGCGGATAGTAGATCATCGGCTTATCGTAAACAGGCAGCAGTTGCTTGCACATCACCTGCGTGACCGGATAAAGCCGGGTGCCGGCACCGCCGGCAAGAATGATCCCTTTGCGCGCCATATAAACAACCTCCAAGTCCATGCGTGCCGCACGAACAAAACCGCAGTCTGAAGAGCTTACGACCGGACGGCGCCCAGACGCTCACCGGCATACTTCTTCTCGCGAATGGGCCGCCACCACCAGTCGTTATCGAGATACCACTGCACCGTCTTGATAAGGCCGGTATCAAACGTCTCCTCCGGATTCCACCCCAGTTGCGTGCGAAGTTTGGTCGCGTCGATCGCGTAGCGCCTGTCATGCCCCGGGCGATCCGGAACAAACGTGATCAGGTCGTGGTACGATTTCAGCGAGCGAAGGTCGGTGATTGGTGAAGCTCCGACCTCCGACCTCTGACCTCCGACCTCTGACCTCCGACCTCCGACCTCTGCAATCGGCGCAAGATCGTTGAGCACCTTGCAGATCGTTTCGACCACCTGAAGATTGGTTCGCTCGTTGTTGCCGCCCACATTATATGTCTCCCCAACCACGCCTCGCTGCAGCACGGTCACCAACGCCTTGGCATGATCTTCCACATAGAGCCAGTCACGGACATTATCGCCTTTTCCATAGATCGGCAACGGCTTGCCGTCCAGCGCGTTCAGGATCACCAGCGGAACCAGTTTCTCAGGAAAATGGAAAGGCCCATAATTGTTTGAGCAATTCGTGATGAGGACCGGCAATCCGTACGTGTGATGCCAAGCCATCACCAGGTGATCGGAAGCGGCCTTGCTTGCCGAATAGGGAGACCGGGGATCGTACGGCGTGCGCTCCGTGAACAAGCCTTCCGCCCCAAGTGAGCCGTAGACTTCGTCGGTGGAAATGTGCAACAACCTGAAGGCTTGCTTAGCTCCTGACGCGGTTGGCAACTCCCGCCAGTAGGCCGTGGCAGCCTCCAAGACCGTTGCCGTTCCGACCACGTTTGTCTGGATGAAGGCCGAGGGTCCGTCGATCGAGCGGTCAACATGCGATTCGGCCGCAAGATGCATGACGGCATCTGGCTGAAACTCCGCAAATACGCGCCCGAGCGCATCCCGGTCGCAAATATCGGCTTGAACAAAACGGTAGCGGGGGTGTTGCTCCACCGAACTCAGGGACGCGAGATTGCCCGCATAAGTCAGCTTATCCAGATTGAGCACGGCCGCATCGGTCATCCGCACCAGATGCCGGATCACGGCCGAACCGATAAAGCCGGCGCCACCCGTCACGACCACACGCTTCATGTACACCGCCTTATTATTCGTCATCCGTCATGGACGCGTCGACCACATCCTGTCTGGAGGCAACGGACGCGGGTGTCAGATCATCGTCATCCGCTACGGACTTCGCCGTGCGGCCCTCTGTAGAAGCCTTTGTCTCTGACCCTGATTTCTTGCCCTGACCATACGCACCGTAACGCGATGTGTAACGATAGGCGTACCGGTAGTGATAGTCATACTGGCTGAAGTGGTTGCGACGTCCGAAATCCACATCGTTGACGATCACGCCAATCACGCGCGCGCCCGACTCCGTCAAATGGCGCGCCGCGTGCTTGATCGGCTGAAAACGCGTCCGGTCTGGGCAGCACATGATCATCACCGAATCGGCCAGCGAGGCCAGAACCATCACGTCGCCCACAATACCAAACGGCGGCGAGTCGATGATGACCCGGTCGTAATGCTCGCGTGCCCACGTGAAGAATTCGATGATCGCCCCGCTGCCCATCAGGTTGGCAGGGCTGATTTCTGAGGAGGCCTTGGACAGCACGATATCCAGATTCTCAAGACCGGATGGGATCGGCATGGTATCAAACAACGACGAGTCCGCCTTTGCCAGCGTATGCGGCAGACTGTTGAAGTCAGAGGACTTCTTCTCGAAAATGCGCGCCAAGCGTGGACGGCGCATGTCGAAGTCAATCAGGAGCGTCTTCTCGCCGCTCTGGGCACACGAGGCCGCCAGGCCGCACGACGTGATGGTCTTTCCTTCGCCCGGCTGGGTGCTCATGCACAACAGCACTTTCGCCATTTCCTGATATCTGGGCGAATCCAGCAAGTTGCGGAGACCCGCGATCGCTTCCGAGAACTGCGAGAACTTATCGTCAATCACCAACTTCGCCAATTGCTCGCGTTTCTTGCGGCGGACATGCGGCAGAACGGCCAGCGTTTTGAGACGCAGGCGCTGCTCGATATCAGAAATGCCGACAATCTTATCCTCCAAGTGATCCAGAATCAGCACAAAGATAACGCCGAGCAACAGCCCGAGCATCGGGCCTGCCGGAAAAATGACCAACGGATTCGGCAGGATGGGCTTGTTCGGGAGGAACGCCTGCTCCACCTGCTTGATGATCGCCGTGTTCTCATCCGAAGCCAGCTGCGCCTCACGCGTCCGCTGCAGCAGCGCCCGATAGTTGATATCCGCCACCTCGCGCTCGCGCGCCAGCTGATCCAATTTCATCTTGGCTGAGACGATCTTCAACTCCAGGTCGGAGAGCTTGGTGGTGAGTCCATCGCGTTTCGGCGTCAGCTGCGCCAGTTGCCGCTGTAGCAAATCCAAATTGGCTTTACAGGTTTCCAAGGCTCGGAACACCACATCGGCAAACTGCTGCGTATAGACTTCGACCTCTTTCTCCTTGACCTTCACTTCGGGATGATTGGCCGTATAGCGGGCCAACATCGAATTTTTCTCAGCCTGTGTTCTCTGGAGCTGCTGATAGGCGATTCCGATTTCGCTCGACCTCGGCACCGAATCCGGCAGAGAACCAAACTTTTCCGGCTCGCTCTGAATGGACTCCAACGTCTTCCGCAATTCCGTCGATTTGGTGATCTCACTTTCCAGGCCTAGAATATCCGCGTTGATTTTAACCAGCGCCTGCTGCGAGGCCTCGCTGTCACTCGCCATGAAGTCGAGCTGATTGGCCACGCGGAAATCCAGCATCTCCTTATCGGCGCGCTCCAGATTGCGCTTCTGCTGCTCTGTCGTCGACGACAGCCAAGAGACCGCCACTTCAGACTCATTGCGGTTCTGATCGGAAGTAAAGCTCTCCGAAGCCTTGGAATAGGCATTCGCAAGGTCGGTCGCCAATTGAGGATCTGTCGACCGAACCGAAATCCGGATCAGTCGCGAGCGCCGTTGCAACGCCATTTTCGAAGAAACCAATGTTGAGATCAACTGCTCATCCGTCACCGTCGAACTGGGATAGTCGCTTCGGTATTGCGTCACGATCTGGTCGATGACAGCCCGGCTGCGCAGACGAGCCATGCGCGTATTGAAGACCTCATCCATGGTGCCGCCGATATCGGTCTCAATAATGGCCCCGCGCACGCCCATAATGCTCGGGCGACGCATGCTCATTTCAAACACGCTCTCAGCCTCGTAGATCATCGGCGAGATCTTAAAAACAGCAAACCCCGCAAACGCGCCGATGATCACGAAAACGAGGATCGTCACCCAACGCTGCGTGCAGACGCGGAGCATGCGCCCGATCGTCACCGCACCCATCAGCGAATCTTCCTCGTCGCCGACCCCGCCCCCCGCCGCGCCGCCGTAGTAACTGCCACCATACCCGCCAGGAGCGGAATAGGCCGCAGGCGCTCCGCCGCGATAGTACACCGCGCGCGACGAATTACCATAATACATCGCCCGGTTTTTCCCGCCGTAATACATCGGCCGCCGGGCAACGGATTTAGACTCGCCGGAAGAGGTTTGTTCTGTGTCACTCATGGGATATCTCCAAAGAAAAATCAGGTTTGCCGTCACGCGCCGTCATACTGTGGACTTCGTTGGCAAAAAGGCGGGCACCATCGCCATCACGAACACCCAGCTCAACAACAGGGCAGGTGAACGGAACGGATTGGCGATCCAACTTTCGAGAAAACAAAGCGTCGTCGCGAGAACGCCGGTCACAACCAACGGCGAAAGACGCAAAAGAAACACCCGTCCCGCATTCACATCGGCCACGCCAATCTGCCATGCGAGACGTGCGCGATAACAAATGGGCACCATCAGCGTGATAACCGCCGCAATCAGCAGCCCTGCCCCAAGCGACCCGAACTCGCACAAGAACTGCAAGCAGTCATTGTAGGCAAACGCCTGATCAGCCTTGACCAAGGGCCAGTCTTTAGCCGTGATCACGGTGCCCAAATAATGCCGGAACCCATCTGCGCCGACACCACCCCATGGGTGCTCTTTCCAAAGCTCAATCGCCGCAGACGTCCGAACCTGCTTGGTCGCGGACAGGTTGCTCCAGAATTGCTCCAGCGCGAAAAGCGATTTGACTTTGGCTGCAACCGGATTCTCGGGAAAAACATACACCAGCGCAAGCGTGACGCTGACGATGACAACCAGCAGCACCATAAAGAGTTTGAGTTGGACATGCTTGGGCACGTTGGCGTTTAGGTAAACCAACCAGTAGACGCCAAGCAGCAACGCGATGCCCGCGTAGACCACCAGTGCGGACGCACTCGCGAAAAAGAGCATGCCCAACAAATTGCCCAGAAACGCCAAAAGAAACAAAGCCTCAGCGCCTCGCTGGCTCCGGGTCAGCGCATCCACATACGCCCCCATGCCCACGACCAGCCAGAAACCGAAGAACGATCCCGGCGCACACGCGTGTGGCGCCCTAGCGATGCCGGCATACGGCTCAACTCCGAAACTGGCCTGCCAAACCATGCAGAAGGCGACCATGCCACTGAGCGCAGACGCGGCCTGAAGAAGACCCCGCTTCGCCGACTTGCTGACGCCCTGGCGAAGAATCACCCCACCCACCGCACAGGC
Source organism: uncultured Lentisphaeraceae bacterium (assembly GCA_964390795.1). Classification (GTDB taxonomy): domain Bacteria; phylum Verrucomicrobiota; class Kiritimatiellia; order RFP12; family UBA1067; genus CAYMLQ01. Next base: position 7,310 of record CAYMLQ010000104.1, on the reverse strand, counting down.
CACAAACAGGGAGACGTATGTCAACGCGGCTGCAGGCTCCACACTGTAAGGCAGCCATGAGACCGGCGGATCACTGAACTGCCAGCGATCCGCGTCCGCCAAGTAGATCAAGGAGCAGCCGCTGTTCAACCATTGTGACAACACCACGCACAGTAGGGATATCCCGAAATAGAAGAAAGGATCCCACACCACCGCACGCGCCACGCGCATCCGCGCATCCGCAAGCGTTTCGTTACGCCGTACCGAAGGCAACAGCACCATCGCCTCAACAGCCACCAGGGAGAGCCACAGCAACGACACAAGGCCCTGTACACACGGCTCGGACAACCGGAACCACGAGACGAGCAACAGCAGCCCGATATGTAAGGTCAACCAGTATTTAGTCAGCACAGTCTGCATCATCACCCAGCCAAACACTCCGGTTACACAAAAAACCGCCCACACTTTGACTCCATCGCGCAGGCGGAACTCGTCCCGTTTAACCTTCTGTTACGGGGGTCAGTACCTAAACGTCACACCCAGCGAAATCCGATACCGATCATACTCGTTGAAACTCTCATCCGACATCCGCTCCGTATACTCCAAACCGCAATAAAGATTGGCATCGACCTTTACGCCCCCGGCATCCAGGTGCAACGGGCCATAGTCGGCACGCAAGCGTGCCGAATAAAGGTCATCCGTTACGGCGCCCGTGTTGCCTACATCGAGCTGACCCTCCTCGCGACGGAAGGCGAGATCCGCGCGCGTCGAGAGCCTGCGCATGGGCTTGTAGGTCAGCCCCGCAGATAAAGCGTAAACCTGCATCGCCTGGTTCATATCCTGCTCGCTCGGCTGGAAGAAACTGGAACCCGCTATCGAGGCCGCCACTTTTTTACTGATGACCCAGCTGGCATCCAGGGTGTAGGTCCACCCGTTTATCTGATCCGCCCCCCCCGCATACTCGAACATACTGGCGCCAATCAACGCATGATACCTGATCCGCTCAGTCGCACGTGATCCAACGCCCGCCTGCAGCGTATATCCCGTGCTGTTATTATCGATCCCGATCGCGCCGTCGCTGACATACTCCTGATAGGATCCAGCGAGCAACACGTTGCTCTTCTCAGAGAGCTTCCGGGCGATCTCGAGGCCAACCGACCACTCCTGCCAGCCATAGAGCGGCTGGTATTGCGTCGGGTCGATATCATACGAAAGGTCAGAGTAACCTGCGTTCAGCGTCGCAGACGTCTTCTCGCTGAACATATAGGAGAGCGCGCCATTGAAAGCGAACTCGCTGCGCGGACGCCATTGACCACTCCCACCTTCGATAATGGAATCGTCCTGGTTGGTCTTCATGTACCGCTGCCCCAGAACCAGCTTCCAGCCCTTGGCTGCCTCGTAGGAGCCGTCAATGCTCTCGCCATAGCGATCCGCATTCAAGTCGCTGAGGTCGACATATGAATCGTAACCATACCACGCGTTCGCGTTCACCCCCCACTCGTTCTTGCGGTAACTCAAATCAACCCCTGGGTTGATCCCGAGGATGCTGTCCCCCGTTGCATCTTTATCCAGCATCACATTCGAATCATACAGGTACTCGAGGTTCACATAGGGTGAAATCGTCAGGTTTTTGATGACCGCGAACCCGCGGGGCTCCTGAGCCCATGAACAGACGCTCAAACCCGACATCAGCAAACAGGACAAGACCGTCGTACGGTGAGACATCTTTTGGGTGATCATGAGAACGCTCCTTACTCTCAGCAAACCAATAAGAATCAACTGGGGTACCCGATTAGCGAGCAGCTTCAAGCATTGCCCTACCTAAACAAATCACGTATACAGATCGAACACGCATCGCAACTTCCTTCTATTGTCTCTCTCGTCTCAATACTGGTTGACTGATCTTGGTATCCCGTCGGGCGCGGCAAGCGGTCGATACCGTAATCCCAAGACTCCCTAAACCCCGTGGTTTGCGACGTGCCCTGAGTAATGCCCCACACGGTCGAAAGCGGCGCACCAAAATACATCTGAGCCAGCAGCCGATCCAGCGTGGTGTGTCCGATCAGGAGCAGCACCGTCGCGCTTGAAAGCGCAAGCGCCTCCACGTCTGCCGCCGCAAGCAGCCCGTCATAGTTGCGATCCTTCAGCGCGGCCGGAAGCCAAGAAGCAACCAAGCCCCTCATGCGGTCATCCGGCAGCAGCGCCAAGAGCTTCGCTTCCAATTCAGGGCTCTTTGCCCCCCGTAAAAAAGCGAGAATGACAAACGTGTTTCGAACCGAAGGCTCGTCGGTCTGGGCGTTGCGGAGAACCGCCGCACTGACCGCCGCAACCGCGATGACCTCGTATTGCGCATCCGTCAGCTTGTTGTACTCCTGGTCGAACCGCTTGGCCAGCTCTTCTGTCACCATCGGCAGGAACTCGACCGGCACTCCGGCGAACACCTCGGCAATCACCTTGTATTTGACTTCGCCTGTCGCACCCGCGATGCACGCCACCGCAGCGCGGACGAAAGCCGCAGCCTTCTCGTCCGGGCTCACGGGCAAGCGCGTGACCGCCTTGATCACGCGCTGCGTGAATTCGACACGCTCCTCGGGAGACACCTGCAAGACAGTTTCACGCAAAACTGACTCCTGCGTCACAGATTCACCGATTTTTTTTAGCCACTGCGCCCTTGTCAAAGCGGTAGTCTCCGCAGCCCACACGGCTCCAGCGGCGAACAGAGCCACCAGCAACAAACCGGAGTTACATTTTTTCATGACACCTCTCCTCCACACTTAGTACCACGATTCCGGTACCCAAACAACATCGCCTGGCTTGAGCGTGATGTCCAAATCCGCCCGCCCTTCTTTTCCAATGAGCTCAATATCCACACTGAACTTTTTCAGCGAACCGTCTTGTTCCCGTCTCGTCACCCGCACATTCCGCTTATCCGCCAACGGCGTCACCCCGCCTGCCATCATCATCACGCGCGTCACATTCAGATCCCTTGTGGACGGCATGTTCACTGGCCCTGGCCGCAGAACCTCGCCCATCACCAACACCGAGCCCCAAGGCGACTTCATTCCTCCATTCTCCAGATAAACGAAACCGACCGTCACCTGCGGATCAATGAAATAGTCTTTGTAGGCCGCTTTGATCTTATCCTGCAAACCTACTACCGTCAGCCCGTCACACTTCATCGCGCCGACAAGTGGCATCAGCACTTCTCCGTTGGCGTTGACCTCCTTCAACGATTCATCAACCGCTGGCGACCCCGACGCCGTCACCGAAATCCGCAACGTCAACCCGGGCTTGATCGTCGGCTCGCCCTCCGGAACATACTGCGCCTGATCATCAAAACCTGGCCCGGTCTTCGGAGTCTTCCATGTCCAGCACCCGCTCAACATCCCCTGCGACAGGCCGAACAACAACACGCACAAACACTTTAAAGCCAACTTTTTCAAAAGAAACTCTCGCAGGTTAATTGACGAAACATGACTCTTTCTCCAAGAATCAAATCATAATATAGCACGTATGATCTTTCGCGGCAAGGGCAAAGATGTTAGGTAATGGTCAAAGAGGTTAGGACTTCCTTAGGACTTCCTTATGTTTTCACCCCATATCAGGCTTTAAAATCCCGCAGATGCCCTGCCAGCGACAGGAAGCCGCGCCAGTAAAATTTCAGGTCTTCCACCGGTTCGCGCGTGGAGGCCAGCCGCCGCAGAATCGTTTCGGGATGCAGGAACGCCCGGTACACCTGCCGCACCGCCCCTTTGATCACCTCTTCCGAGACCCCCGCCTTCATCACCTGCCGCCGCATGTCGAAATCGTCCCAGTCCTTCGTCAGAAGCAGCCCCGCAGCGTCCAGTTCCCTAAACAGCGGCGTGCCGGGGTACGGGATCAGCATGGTCACCTGCAGCGTGTACGCGTACCCTTTGCGCAGCAGCGTCCGCGCCAGTCGCACGGTGTTCGCGATCTCCGCCTCGCCTTCCCACGGATAGCCGAACATCACGGTGACGTGGACGTTCAGCCCCGCCTGCGACGCCGCCTTGGCGCCCGCCAGAATCTGATCGACCGTCACGCCTTTGACCAGCCGGTCCAGCGTCGCCTGATTCGCTGATTCCAGTCCGAACAGAACCAGCCGGAAGCCGGCTTTCTTCATCAGGCGGCACTCCGCCTCGCCCAACCGCCCGAAGCGCATGTTGCAGTCGATCTTGACCTTCTTGTGATACCCGCGCGCAATCATCTCCTCGCAGAACGTCTTCAGCCACGCGCCGGCCGGCAGGCAGCCCGTGTCGTCCATGATCTCCCGAACCCCGTACCGCTCAATGAGCTGGCCGATCTCGTCCACAACCTCTTTGGGCTCACGCGCACGAAAACTAGGATAAAGCGTGGTCCAGGAGCAGAACGTACACTTGCCGTGCCAGCAGTCGCGTCCGGACATGATGTACGTGCCCGGCGTCTGCCGGTAGTTGCCGTTCTTCTCGGAATACAACCGCCACTGCGTCAGCTCGCGGTCAATCCAGGGCACCGTCTTCAAATCATGGTCGAGCCTGAAGGCGCCGCTGCTTTTCACCGACCCGTCGGGCTCGCGCCAGTAAACGCCCGGCTCCAGCTTCGCGACGTCAGGGCGCCCGCCCCCGGCTGCCGCCAGGCACCCCAGCAGAGCGAGCAGCAGAAAGTCGTAATCCCCGCCCGCCAGGATGAAATCGACCGGGCACTGCGCGAAGCTTTCCTCCGGCAGCGCCGTCACATGGTCGCCGACCAGCACCACCCGCACGCCCGGCATCCGCTCCTTAAGGCTCCGGATGTAGGCCCAGTGCATGCTGACCACCGGCGTCTTGGTCTCCAGCATGACCACCTCGGGCCGGAACTCGGCCAGACGCCGCTCAAACTCGGCCACGCTCCACTCCGATGCGATCCCGTCCAGCCACGCCACCTCGTGCCCGGCCCGCTGCGCCTGCGTCGCCGCCAGCGCGGGAACCACAGGATAAATATAGGTGGGACGTGTAAACCACTGGAACTGGCGGTTCTGCGATAAAAGCGGAACGCCCTTATCGGAAGGGAGCGGCGGATAGGCTATGGCAACACGCAAGAGAACCTCCAATGCAAAAGCAGGGAACGGTTTTCAGGGTTCAGGGTTCAGCTCAACATACGTGTAGACACGGGCCAACCACTCACTGAACCCTGACCCCTGCCGCCTGATCACATAACCGATATTTAACCACAGACGCCAGCGAAGCGACACTGATTTTTTCGGCAGCATTGTTTTCCGCTCCGACTTTTGACATGATACGCCCCGATGCAACCACGCCCCTCAGAAGAGCTCAACCAGCGCAACGCCTCGTTCGACAACCGCCTGCGCCCTACCCGCTTTGACGATTTTGTCGGCCAGCAGAAGGTCCGTGACCGCCTCCTGCTCGCGGTCGAAGCCGCCCGCCAACGCAAAGAGGCCCTCGACCACGTGCTGCTCTCCGGGCCGCCCGGGCTGGGCAAAACCACCCTGGCCTTCATTCTGGGCGAGGCCATGGGCGTCCACGTCAAGACCACCTCCGGCCCCGTGATCGACAAGCCCGGCGACCTGGCCGGCCTGCTGACCAGCCTCGAACCCGGCGACATCGTCTTCATCGACGAGATCCACCGCATGCAGCGCACCGTGGAGGAGTACCTCTACTCCGCCATGGAGGACTTCGTGCTCGACATCATGATCGACCAGGGCCCCAACGCGCGCTCCGTGCGGTTAGAACTGCCCCGCTTCACCCTCATCGGCGCCACCACCCGCAGCGGCCTGATCTCCTCGCCGCTGCGCTCGCGCTTCGGCCTCACCAACCGCCTCGACTACTACAACACCGACGACCTCAGCACGATCATCGTGAATTCCGCCGCGAAACTGGAGATCAGCGTGGAGCCCGAGGGCGCCCGCGAAATCGCGGCCCGCTCGCGCGGCACACCGCGCATCGCCAACAACCTCCTGCGCCGCGTGCGCGACTACGCCCAGGTCCGCGCCGACAACCACATCAACCGCACCGTGGCCAACGAAGCCCTCACGCTGCTGGAGATCGACCCGCGCGGACTGGACGAGATGGACCTCCGCATCCTCGAAACCCTGGTTCACAAATTCAACGGCGGCCCCGTCGGTCTGAACACCATCGCGGTCTCGGTGGGCGAGGAACCTGACACCATCGAGGAGGTCTACGAGCCGTTTCTGATCCAGGAGGGCTATCTGGAGCGCACGCCCAAGGGCCGTCTCGCCACCCCGGCCTGCTACAAGCGCCTCGGCCTCGCCTCCGCCCGCCAGAACGAGCTGCCGCTGTAGGCTAGCCTCTCCGGAACAGCCCGCTGCGCCAGTTCTCGATCAGCAGGCTCTCGACCTCGACGAGCCCCTGAGCCTCGTAGGCCGAGCGCACCGCCGCGTACTGCTCGTCGAGAATGCCGGAGACCACCAGCCGCGCCTGCGGACCCGCCGCCACAGATCCCGCGACTTGCGGCGCGAACTGGATCAGGACCGGCGCGAGGATGTTCGCCACCACGATATCCGCGGCCGGGTGCGCGTGCGAGAGGTCGTCGAGCGTGAAGGGGATCGACACGCCATTGATCTCCGCGTTTTCGTCGGAGACCCGGATGCAGTCGGGATCATTGTCGAAACCGCGCACCGCCGGAAAGCCCAGCAGCCGCGCGCCGATCGCAAGAATCCCCGAGCCGCACCCCATGTCCAGCACCGAGCGCTGCGGATTTTCTGCGGCCAGCGCGTCCAGCAATTTGAGGCAAGCCTGAGTGGTGGCGTGCTTGCCCGTACCGAAGCTGAGCCCCGGGTCGAGCGTGATCACGCATTCGCCGGGTTGGGCTTCGTACGTCTCCCACGACGGACGCACAACCACACGCTCGGAGACCTTCTCGACATGGAAGAAACGCTTCCAGCTTTCGGCCCAATCGCTGCGCGACAGGGTGCCGAGCGTCGGTGACAGACTCAGGCCGAGAAGATCCCCGGCCTGAGTCAGCTCTTTCGCTACAGACCTGGCCTGCTCCGCGTCTTCCAGAAACACATCGACGCGGCTGACCTTCGTCTCGACGTCGAACCACGCGGTCGGCGTGAAGAGTTCCGCGTCGATCAGTTCGAAAAGCCCGTCCACCGCGGCTTCCGGCACCGCGCAACTCACCACCGTCAACGTATTTTTCAACTCCAACGCTTCAACTCCTAACTCCTAAACACTAACGCCTAACTGACCACTACACCACCGTGCACACAGCCGAATGCGCGGCGATGTCGGCCTTGATCACCTTGACCAGGTCGTCCGACACCGGCTGATTCAGCTTGATGATGGCCAGCGACCGCTGCGTCTTGGCGTTGTGCG
>CAYMLQ010000103.1:0-15862 GCA_964390795.1 uncultured Lentisphaeraceae bacterium | reverse complement strand
GGCTGTTTGTGGGCAATTGCAGGGACAAAGGCTGGGTGGAGGACGTGCAGTTCAATCCGCACTATGCGGCTCGGCTGCCGCAGCGGCTGCCGCGCGTGAACGGCGACAGGCCGGGCGACGTCGGAGGGCACATCATCCAGTTCCAGCGCGAGCATCTGGAGGGGCTGGTCTTCACCGACTGCCGCGAGGAGTATCTGTTCGGAACGTTCTTATACGCGGCGTATGACGGGCTTGCATTTCGTGGAAAGTGCAAGGCGCAGGTACTGATGCACGGCACGGACACGGGCAGCCGCGCGGCGGTGTTCGAAACCACAAGCGGCTCGCAGATCGATTTCGCGCTGGCGCAGCTCGTCTCGCTCGGCGACTGGGCCAAGGCTGCGATCATCACGCTGCCGAAGAACAAGGGCGATGTCCGCTTCTTCAACTCGCAGATCTGGGCCGGCCCTGCTACGGCGGTGCTGGAGGGCAGCGGCACGGTGCGGCTGGAGCAGTTAAACACGCTGAGCGGCCCCATCGAGGTGAGGGCCGGACGGCTTGAGGCGGTCAACGGCGTGTTCGACCGCGATCTGCCTGCGCATATTGCGGTCTCCGCGTCGGCCGAGGCCGAGGTGGGCGGGACCGTTTTTGAGCGCGGCCCGCTATGCGTGGAGGGCGACCGCCGGCGCGTGAGGCAGTTTGCCAACTCGGCTTCGGCGCGGCTGGCGGCGGCGCAGCCCGGCGACGTGCCGACGGCCTACACGAGTTCGTTTGAGCCGGGCGACCCTGCGGCCGCGACGAACCTGGTGGTCAGGCGCGGCGGCGGCCTACGCAAAGTGAGTGCGAACCAGTGCGGCGCAGCCGGGCGCAGGGACGCGCACAGCGGCAAGCGCGCGTTGCTGCTTCGAGGCGTGTCGGACGATCCTGCCTACTCGTTCGTCTATCAGGTGGTGAGCGAGGCGCCCGTTTTCGTGATGCCCGACACGACGCTGACCTACTGGATCAAGCCGCTCAACGCGAACGGGCGCTCGACGGCGCTTGACCTGCTCTTCTCCGACGGACGGGTCTTGCGCGAGGCCGGCCTCTCGGACACGGAGGGCCGCGGAGCGCATCCGGGCGCGCCGAAGGGCGAGGTCGGCGCGTGGACGCGGATCGAGGTGCCGCTGGGGAAATTCGCGGGCCAGCGGATCGAGACCGTGATGGCGGCGTACGACACGCGCAAAGGCGGCGGGCCGTTCGAGGCGCTGTTCGACGACGTGGTGATCGCGCCGGAGCTGCCGCCTGCGGCGTGGCAGACGCGAGCCGAGCCGGCGGGCGGGCGCGTGCCAGTAAAGACAGTGGTCAGAATTGTGAAAGACCGAACGGTGCAGGTGCGTTACACGCTGGACGGTTCGGCGCCCGACGCGAACTCGCCGCTTTACACGGAGCCGATCAAGCTGCCGAAAAGGGGTGTCGTCGAAGTTCGCTACACGCCGCTCCTGCTCGACGGAGGTCTGTCGAAACAGGTGTTCGGTGCAGTATACGAGGTGGAGTGAACCTCCGCCCCTAACAAAAAAGGAGATCCCGATGAGTTCGAAGATTCCGATGAAATCGATGAAGACGATGAATGTCGCTTTCCTGATCCTACTGGCGGCGGGCCTGTCCGGCGCGCAGGAGCGCGCGGGCTGGCGGCTGGTGTGGTCGGACGAGTTCGACAAGCCGGGGCTGGCCGACGCGCAGAAGTGGACGTACGAGAGGGGCTTCGTGCGCAACAAGGAGGCGCAGTACTACACCCAGGCGCGCTCGGAGAACGCCCGCGTGGAGAACGGCACGCTGATCATCGAGGGCCGCAAGGAGGAGTTCAAAGGCCCTGACGGCAAGGACGCGCACTACACGGCTGCGAGCCTGACGACCGAGGGGCTGTTCGAGACCACCTACGGGCGCGTGGAGGTGCGGGCGCGCCTGCCGCGCGGCCGCGGCATGTGGCCCGCGATCTGGATGCTGGGCACGAGCATCAAGACGCTTGGCTGGCCCAAGTGCGGCGAGATCGACATCATGGAGGCCGTGGGCCACGAGCCGGAAAAGGTTTTCGCAACGGTTCACTGGTTCGGTGCCGAGAAGGGCAAGCACACCTCGCTCGGCGGCAATCTGCCCGGGCAGAAGCCCTCGGACGACCTGCATGTGTATGCCGTGGAGTGGTTCGCGGATCGAATGGACTTCTACTATGACGAGACCAAGTATTTCACGTATCCCATTGAGAAAGCGGGCGCGGACGACAAGAACCCGTTCCACAAGCCGCACTACCTGCTGATCAACCTGGCGATCGGCGGCGGGTGGGGCGGGCAGAAAGGCATCGACGACAGCGTCTTCCCCCAGCAGTATGTGATCGATTACGTGCGGATTTACAGGAAAGATTGAGAGAGGCTGAAGAAAGTGTCACGCGGAGGCGCGGAGATCGCGGAGGGGGATCAAGAAGTTTGGAGGATTGGCAAAGGAAGGAGTTGGTATGAGCGAAGCAGTGCCTGATGCTATGCAAGTTGTTCTCAACCGCTATTTGGCCATTCAGCAGGAGGAGCGGCGGTTGCAAGAGGAGAAGGACAGGCTCCAGAAGCAACTGGCCGCCTTCATGGATGGGTGCGGGCTTGCTCAGTGGTATCCCGAGGTCGGCGGGCTGCGGCTCTCGGTGCGCTACCGCAGGAGCGTGCGCATCGATTACGACGAGGAGGTTCTGCGCAACCGGCTCGGCGACCGGTATGGCATGCTGCTCCGCCCGGACATCAAGAAGATCCGCCGCAACCTCGACGCCATTGAGCCAAGCCTGTCGGACGTGCTCGACCTTGTGGGTTCGCCTGTGCCGGAGAAGGTCAAGGAGGCCATCGAGGCGGGCCGGGTCAGGAAAGAGGAATTCGCGGGCGCGTTCAAGCGGGAAGAGGTCGTCAGCATCGCGGTGTCGCGGCGCAGCGAGCCCGACCGCGTGTCCGAAAGCGGCCTTGAGCCTTACGGGGCGGAGGCGGGAGAAGCTTGAGGACGCGGGTATTATGGCAACAATCATTGAGATCGAATTGGCATTTGAGTTCGTCAGCGGCGCGACGAAGCACACGAATCGCGCCGTCTACGACAAACGGAACGACTGCGTCTATTTCAAATCCGACATCCTCGGCGAAGATGAGATTCCCGAGGATCTGGACTGGGAGTACTGCGTGGACATCCCGCACAAGTACGATCTCGACCTGGGTCAGAACCTGGTCTTCAAGTTTGTCGAACAGAACCTGCCGGAGTCAACGGAGACCGTCCGCGACTTTTTCAGACGGCGCGGCGCGTATTCCAGACTCAAGGTTTTTTTCGAGCGGAAACGGCTCTTAGAAACATGGTACGCGTTCGAGAACGACGCGCAGCGCCGCGCCCTGACGCAGTGGTGTCAAGAGAACGGGATACCGCTTGAAAGCGAATCTCCACAAACGTAAGGACGTCCGTCGATGGCCTCGGAATTAGAGAACGCTCAACTCCCGACTTGGATCCCCATTGTATTCGCTGCGTTGTGGAAAGCGAGGGCATAGTTGTCATTTTTGACAAGTAGCTAAGGCGGATACGATAGAGTCGTAAGGGCTTTGAAAGGGAACTGCGATGAAGGCAACTGTGTGGGTGTTGGGATTGGTATTTGTGGGCCTGAGCGTGAGGGGCTCTGAGCAGGTAGCGCGGGTGATGTCGGGCGAATTGAAGGAGGCGCGGGCGTCGTGGTGGGGTTTCGACAAGGAGGACGCGACGCGTGCCTTGCAAGCCGCCATCAACTCGCGCGTGCCGCGTCTGATCGTTGACAACACGGGGTCGCCATGGATCACCGACCGGCTGGCGTGCGTGAGCGAGCAGGAGATCGTCTTTGAGAAGGGCGTTGAGGTGCTGGCCAAGCGAGGCGCGTTCACGGGCAAGACGGATGCGCTCTTTTCGCTGGTCTGCGTGACCAATGTGACGCTGCGCGGTTCGGGCGCGGCGCTGCGCATGCGGCGGGCTGACTACGACGCGCCGCCCTATGTGAAGGCCGAGTGGCGGCATGTGCTGTGCATCAAGAGCAGCGCGAACATCCAGGTGCTCGGCCTGACGCTGGCGGAGAGCGGCGGCGACGGCATCTATCTCGGCTGCGTGAAGTCCGAATGGCCGAATCGCGACATCGTGATTAAGGGCGTGATCTGCGACCGCAATTACCGTCAGGGCATCAGCGTGATCTCCGCGGAGAACCTGCTGATCGAAAACACGGTGCTGCGCGATACGGCGGGCACGGCGCCGGCGGCGGGCATAGACTTCGAACCGAACCACTTCGGCGAACGGCTCAAGAACTGCGTGATGCGCAACTGCGTGACAGAGAACAATCAGGGCAGCGGCTACGACTTCTACCTGCCGAATTTGACGCGAGCGTCCGAGCCGGTCTCGATCCGGCTGGAGAACTGCCGTTCGGCTGGTGACAAAGCTGGCTTGAAGATCACGACGGGCAATGCGGAGACGCAGGCGGTCGCAGGTGCGATGACGTTTGTCGGATGCAGTTTCGAGCGTGCGCAGCGCACCGGCATCAGCGTCGCGCGCAAGCCAGTTTCCGGCATGGCGCTGGCGTTCGAGCGGTGTGTGGTCACGGGCTGCGCGGTGACGAACAGCATGCCCGACATCGTCTTGGTGAACCGCGTGGACGACGAGTGGCCGGTGGGCGGCATCCGGTTTGATGACGTGATGGTGGCCCAGCCCGTTGCGCGCCCGTGGCTCGCGTGGCAGAACAACACGACGGTGGCGGAACCTGTGGCAGGGCTGACGGGGAGCGTCACCGTTGAGCAAGGCGGGAAAAGGCAGGTGATCGCGCTGACGCCTGAGTGGGTGGCGGCGACCTTTCCGCCACGCTTCACGGTGCGGGTGCCGCGCGTGGCGGGCGATCTCGCCAAGGCGCGGGTGACGGATCGGTCGGAAGGCGTGCAGAAGCTGTCGCCGTTGCGGCTGCGGCGTGGCGGGACTTATGTGTTGCATGCCGTTGCCGGACGCGAGGCGGTGTTGGCCGGGCGGCAGACGCAGGTCGGAAAGTATGCAGCGGAAACGCGGCCGCTCGTGGTGCGCGGGCCTTCTGGCAAGGTGGCTGCAAAGGTCGCGCTGCCGCCCTTCAAGGAAAACGTGGAAATCCGGTTCGTGCCTGCGGAGAGCGGCTTCCACACGCTTGAGGTGGACGTCGGGGCGAACGCGTTCTCGCTACTGGAGGCGAACGTGCCGGTGGCGTTTGACGCGACCCGGAAGGCGGTCAGCCTGATCGCCAGCGCGGGCTCGCTGTTTGTGCCGGTGCCGAAAGGGACGGGCGTGTTCGCGTTCGGCCTGGCGGGCGAGGGGGAGGGCGAGGCGGTCAAAGCCACGGTCATCGACCCTTCAGGCAAGGCGGTCTGGACGAAGGACGGTATCACGCAGATGGAGCGATTTACGGTGGCGGAAGGGCAGGGGGCGTCGGGCGGTCTGTGGGAACTCAAGTTTGAGAAGCCCAGTCAGGGAGGGTTCGAAGACTTTCACGCCGAGGTGCTAGGGACTCCGGGCTATCTGTTCTTAAGCAAAGACCGGTGCTGGGAGTGAGGCGAACACGTTGTAATCGGTTGGCGGCCGGGGTGTTCGAGGAGTGAGCGTTGCTGGCGAACCTGTGTCGCAAGTTCGGGAGCGGGGACACTCCTGTCCCCGAAACGTCGGCCAAACGTCGTTCCGCAGGCGTTCGCCTCGTCGTATCCCGCGGCTCGGTGTTGTACAACCGTTCACAACGGGTACAGGAGTGTCCCCGCTCCCAGCGCTACGCGCACACGACGTGCGTTCCTCGATCTCCCGGCCACCAATCGCCATCGACCGCCAGCAACCGATTACGAAAACGTTTGAAGCCCCCCTTTTGAAGGTGAGAGAAATTTAGTATACTTTCTGTTCAATGACCCGAACACCAGCATAAGGATTTTCCATGAAGCATGCATACGCAGTGATTTTGGCTGGCGGGAGCGGTGAGCGGTTTTGGCCGCTGAGCACCAAAGCCCGTCCGAAACAGTTCATTTCTCTTTTTGGGGGGCGCCCGCTCCTCTCCCTGGCGGTCGAAAGGCTCCAAGGCCTGATTCCGCCGGACCGGATCTTTATCATCACCGCCGAAAGGCTGGTCGAGGACACGGCCTCGGCGGCATGTAACGTGCCCCGCGCGAACATTGTCGGCGAGCCGTGCAAGCGCGATACGGCGCCGGCCATTGCGGTCGCGTGCGGTCTGGTTCAGCAGCGCGACCCGGAAGGCATCGTCTGCATTCTGACGGCGGACCAGCTCATGAGCGACGTCGAGACCTTCCGGCTGACGCTGGCTGACTCGATTAAGGTGGCCGGCCGCGAAGAGGTGATCGTGACCATGGGCATCCAACCCGACTACGCCGCCACAGGTTTTGGCTACATCGAGGCGGGCGAGACGTTAGAGACCCGGACAGTAACGCTTTTCAATAAGGCCAAGCGGTTTGTCGAGAAGCCAGACGCCTATACGGCGGCACGCTATGTGGAGAGCGGAAGTTACTATTGGAACGCCGGCATGTTCATCTGGAAAACCGCAACCATGCGCAACGCGCTTGTTGCGCACGCGCCTGATTTGGCGCGGCTCTGCGACCTCGTGGCTGAGGCTGACACGCCGGAGGCGCTGGGCGCGGTGCTGGGGCAGACCTATCCCTCTCTGCGTTCGATCTCCATCGACTATGCCGTCATGGAACACGCGCAGAACATCGTGATGGCGCGCGGCGTGTTCGGCTGGGACGACGTGGGGTCGTGGCCGTCGGTGGCGGGACACTTCTCGGCGGATCTCGACGGCAACGTCGTGATCGGATCCTGCGAGCAGATGGAGTCTCAGAACAACATCGTGGTGTCGGAGAACCGTCTGACCGCTCTGATCGGCGTGAGCGGGCTGGTAGTCGTCCACTCCGAGAACGCCACGCTGATCTGCCCCAAGGACCGCTCCGAAGAGGTGAAAAAAATGCTCCGGCGAATCGCCGCGCGTCCCGACGGCGAGAAGTACGTGTAAAATGTCCAGCGTTCCCGACATCGCCGTTCGCCGCTTCAAGCTGACCGTCGCCTACGACGGCACGGCGTACGCAGGCTGGCAGGTGCAGCCGCGCCACGTCAGCGTGCAGCAGACGATCGAGGAGGCGCTTCAGACGATTGTCGGGCATGCGGTGAAGATCCATGGCAGCGGCCGGACCGATCAGGGCGTGCATGCGCGCGGCCAGGTGGCGCATGTGGATCTGTCGTGCCGCTTGAGCGCGCAGGCTGTCTGCCGGGCGCTCAATGGTCGGCTGCCGCCGGATATCCGCATCCTCAAGGCCTCGCTGGCGCGTTCTGATTTTCACGCGCGCCGCTCGGCCGAGGGCAAAGAGTACCGCTACTTTGTCTGGAACGACGCGACGGTTCTGCCTGACAAGCGGCTTTTTGCGGCGCACGCATACCGGCCGCTCGACGTGGCGGCCATGCGCGCGGCGGCGCTGCATTTCGTGGGGCGGCACGATTTCGCCTCGTTCACCGCCAACCCGCAGCGCGAGGTGGCGAGCACGGTGCGCACGATCTTCGCGTTCTCGGTCAGCAAGCGCGGCAAGGAGATCGTCTTCCGCGTGAGCGGCGAGGGCTTCCTGTACAAGCAGGTGCGCAGCATGGTGGGCTTTCTCCTGCGCGTGGGCGAGGGCGCGGAGAAGCCGGAGGCGGTGGAAGAGCTGCTGGCGTCGCGTGCGCCGCGCAAGGCGCGCGTGCCGTCCTCCGCCGCGCAGGGGCTGTTCCTGTGGCGGGTGTGGTATGGCGTCCAACGTCAACCGCTGACGCAGAAGGAGCACGCCGATGCAACTGGGGTGGAATGAGATCAAGCAGCGGGCGATCCAGTTCTCGCGCGAGTGGGCCGGCGAGAGCCGCGAGGACGCCGAGGCCAAATCCTTCTGGGACGCATTCTTCAACGTCTTCGGCATCCCGCGCCGCAGCGTCGCGACGTTCGAGGAGCCGGTTCGCAAGCTGGGCGGCCAGTACGGGTTCATCGACCTGTTCTGGAAGGGGCGGTTGCTGGTCGAGCACAAGAGCCGCGGCAAGAGCCTGGATCAGGCGGAGTCACAGGCGTTCGGGTATCTGCAGTCCCTCGCCCGCGAAGACCGGCACGAAGAGATTCCGCGCTACGTGATCGTCACCGATTTCGACCGCCTCGCGCTTTACGACCTCGAGCCCGAGGACGCGGGCGGGCTGCCGCTGTTCTGCGGGCTGCGAGTACGGCGCGTCGAGATCCGGGTGAGCGACCTCCATCGCCACATCCGTCTGTTCGGTTTCATCCCCGGCTACACCGTCCGTTCCTTCGAGCATGAGGATCCGATCAATAGCAAGGCTGCCGAGGTGATGGGCGGCCTGCACGACGCCCTGGCGGCGGGGGGCTATAGCGGCCACTCGCTGGAGCGCTTCCTCGTGCGAGTCCTTTTCTGCCTGTTCTCCGAGGACACCGGCATCTTTGATCCCAACGCCTTCACCGAGTATCTGGAGAACCAGACTCGGCCCGACGGCTCGGATCTCGGCATGAATCTCGGCCGGCTCTTTCAGGTGCTCGACACGCCGCGCGACAAGCGTCAGGCGAACCTCGACGAGCGTGTGTCGGGAATGCCCTACGTGAATGGCGGGCTGTTTGCCGAAGCGCTGCCGCTGGCCGACATGAATGCGCGGATGCGCGCGGCGCTCCTGCGCTGCACGGGCTTCGACTGGAGCCGCATCTCGCCCGCCGTGTTCGGCTCGCTGTTCCAGGCGGTCATGCAGCCCAAGGAGCGCCGCCAGATCGGGGCGCACTACACCTCGGAGCGCGATATCCTGAAAGTTGTGCGCGCGCTCTTTCTGGACGACCTGCGCGCGGAGTTCGAAACCGTCCGTCATGACCGCCGCAAGCTCCCCGCCTTTCACCAGAAACTGGGGACGCTCAAATTCTTCGACCCCGCGTGCGGCTGCGGCAACTTCCTTGTCATCACCTACCGCGAGCTGCGCCTGCTCGAACTCGACGTGCTTGATGCGCTGGGGTACGGCGAGCAGACCGTGACCGACATCGCGCTGCTCTCGCGCGTGGACGTGGACCAGATGTTCGGCATCGAGATCGAGGAGTGGCCCGCCCGCATCGCCGAGACGGCGCTGTGGCTGATGGACCACCAGATGAACCTGCTGCTCGCCGAAAAATTCGGCCAGTACTTCGTGCGCCTGCCGCTCAAAAAGTGCGCCCGCATCGTCCACGACAACGCCCTGCGCCTGAACTGGCGCTACGTCCTCAACCCCGCCGAGTGTTCCTACATCCTGGGCAACCCGCCGTTCGTCGGCGCGAAGTTCCAAAGTGACGAGCAGCGCAAGGATATGGCCGCGGTGGCGGGAGACGCCAAGAGCGCCGGCCTGCTCGACTATGTGACCGCGTGGTACTTCAAGGCCGCCGAGTTCATTCAAGGCACCGCGATCCGGGTCGGCTTCGTCTCCACCAACTCCCTCACGCAAGGCGAGCAGGTGGGCGTGCTGTGGAGCGCACTGCGCGCGCGCGGCCTGCACATCGTTTTCGCGCACCGGACCTTCGCGTGGCAGAGCGAGGCGCGCGGCAAGGCGCATGTGCATGTCGTCATCATCGGCTTCGCGCAAGCGGTTCGGGGTGCGAAGCGCCTTTACGAGGAATCGGATGGCGTCGTAACCTCCACCGAGGCCAAGAACATCAGCCCGTACCTGGTGGAGGGCCCGGACACCGTGATCCTCAACCGCCAGAAGCCGCTCTGCAATGTTCCGGAGATTGGCATCGGCAACAAGCCGATCGACGGCGGCAACTACCTGTTCACGCCCGAGGAGAAGGCAGCCTTTATCGCGGCGGAGCCCGCCTCCGCGCCGTTTTTCCGGCGCTGGCTGGGCTCGGAAGAGTTTATCAACGGGGTCGAGCGCTGGTGCCTGCTGCTCAGGGACTGCCTGCCCGACCAGTTGCGCCGCATGCCCGAGGCGGTCAAACGCGTCGAGGCCGTGCGCAATCTGCGGCTTGCGAGCAAGAGCCTGCCCACGCAGAAGCTCGCCGCCACACCGACGCGCTTCCATGTTGAGAACTTTCCAAAAGGCCCGTTCTTGGTTATCCCCGGCGTATCGTCCGAACGTCGTCCCTATATCCCGATTGGTTATCTGATGCCGGACACACTCGCCAGCAACCTTCTGAACGTCATCCCCGACGCCACGCTCTTCCACTTCGGCGTGCTGACCTCGACGATGCACATGGCGTGGGTGCGTCAGGTCTGCGGGCGCTTGGAATCGCGTTACCGCTACTCGAACAAGCTCGTCTACAACAACTTCCCGTGGCCGCAGTTCCGCAGCGCCGGCTATGTCGAGAAAGGCCGAGAAGCGCCGCTTGCCGTGAAAGAAACGAGCATCGGGTTTCTGATGACCTCGCCTGACGCGCTTGGGCCGGAAACCCAGCGGGCTGCGGTGGCAAAATCGGCCATGGGCCTCTGCCTAGCCGACCGCGAGAAGGTCGCGGCGGTGGAGAGTGCGGCGCAAGCGGTCTTGGATGTGCGGGCAACCTATCCGACCTCGACGCTGGCCGACCTCTACGACCCGCTCACCATGCCGCCAGAGTTGGTGAAGGCGCACGCCGCTCTTGACCGGGCGGTGGACCGCTGTTACCGCACCGCGCCTTTCACGTCCGACCGCCAGCGCGTGGAGTTCCTTTTTGCGTTGTACGAAGAGATTGCCGCGCCGCTGCTGCCGGCAAAGAACAAGAAAAAATGAAGGGGGAAGCATGAAGCGGATTATGGGGCTGGTGGGATTCATGGCGGCGTGCGCGGCGTTCGCGCAGGAGAAGTGGTCGTTCGAGAAGCCGTACGTGTGGGCGCGGGACAAGGAGTCGATCACGATGGCCCGCGAGGGTGCGGTTTTCGTCGTCACGCACAAGGGTAAGCAGGACTGGGCGATCGGCGGGTTCCCGCGCATCGCGGTCAAGGCCGGGGAGGTCATGGAACTCGTCTGCAAGGTGAAAGCGGTCGCGTCAGCCGAATGGGCGAATGTCGAGACCGGCGTGGTTCTGCGGGATGCGGCTGGCAAGGATCTGGAGTGGTCCTACGGCGGGGCCTCGGCGGCCGCGCCGTGCGAATGGACGGAGCTGAAGTCGCGCTTCATCGTTCCGAAAGGGGCAGCGAGCGTCGAGCCGCGCCTGATCGGCAACGGCGCGCTTTCGGTTTGGGCGGAAGGCTACGTCGCCGCGCGGGCGGGGACGATTCAGGACCGCGTGAACCCGCAGATGAAGGCCCAGCATAAGTTTGCTCAGGGGAGTTTGACGCTGAGCGGCGACTTCGCGGCGGGGACCGTCGACGTCACGGATGCGCGCACGGGGCGCGTCTGGCATCAGGATCTTGCAGGACAGGGCTGGATGGTGCTGAACGCCGAGCCGCTCTCGTCAGCGCCTCAGGCGGGGGTCACGCTGACGCTGCTGAACCCCGAGACGACCCGCGAGATCCGCGCGACGCTGACGCTCACGAAAGGATGCGAACTGGCGGTCTCCGTCGAAGCCGAGGGAACGCTGACCAAGCCGCTCGACTTTCCGCCGCCGTTCGAGACGCGCATGGGCGACCGCCTGATCGTGCCCGCGAACGAGGGCATGAGCTATCCGGTGGACGAGGAGCACCAGGGCCTGTATCGGCTGATCGCGTACGGCGGGCACGGCCTTTGCATGGGCTTCTTTGGCGCGGTCGAGGACGCCACGGGCGCAGGCTGGCTGTGTATTCTAGAGACCTCGGACGATGCGGCGATGAATGCGCGCAAGGGGGCCAACGGACTGTGGGTGGCGGGTCCGTCTTGGGACCCGCAGCGCGGTCAATTCGGCTACGCGCGCAAAGCGCGCTACGTCTTCTTCGATAAGGGCGGGCATGTGGCGCTGTGCAAGCGTTACCGCGAGCATGCGAAGCAGTCCGGGCTGTACGTGCCGTTCACCGAAAAGGTGAAGCGCAATCCGAACATCGACCTGCTGATCGGAGCTGCCAACATTTGGAAGATGGGCGGAGGAAAGCACGATCCAGAGGGGCTGGTCAAGGAGATGCAGAGCCTGGGCATGCGTCGCATCCTGTGGAGCGGCGGCGGTTCCACCAATCAGCTCAAGGCTTTGCGTGCGCTCCCCGATGTTCTGGTGGGGCGCTATGACATCTACCAGGACATCATGGATCCTGCAAACCACGAGAAGGTCGGTTACAAGCATGGCGACTGGGTCACCGAGGCGTTCCCGCACGACATCAACTGGAAGGGGCCGAACGGCGACTGGCGGCGCGGATGGCAGGTCAAGGCCAAGGACGGCACGATGATCCCCTGCGCGGTGATCTGCGACTCCAAGGCGTTGCCGTATGCCCGCAAGCGGATCTCGGAAGAGCTGAAGGTCAAGCCCTACACGGCGCGGTTCATCGACACGACGGTCGCCGCGCCTTGGTTCGAGTGCTACCAGCCCGATCATCCCATGACGCGCACGCAGAGCCGTCAGCACAAGATGGAGCTGCTCAAGCTGATCGGCGAGTTGGGCCTCGTGTGCGGCAGCGAGACGGGTCATGAGGCGTCCGTGCCTTTCTGCGACTACTTCGAAGGCATGCTCAGCGTCGGCCCTTACCGGGTGCCCGACTCGGGACGCGACATGCTGAGGATCTGGGACGAGGTTCCGGAGCGGCTGGCCAAGTATCAGGTGGGCGAGGCCTACCGCCTGCCACTGTGGGAGCTGGTTTATCACGACTGCGTGGTGGCGCAGTGGTACTGGGGCGACTACAACAATAAGCTGCCGAAGGTCTGGCGCAAGCGCGACCTCTTCAACGCGCTCTACGGCACGCCGCCCATGTATCTGTTCGACGCGAAACAGTGGGAGGAGAAGAAGTCCGAGTTTGCCGCGAGCTACAAGGTGGCGGAGCCGGTGTCGCGCGCGACGGGCTACGCGGAAATGACCGACCACCGCATCCTCACACCCGACCGTCATGTTCAGCAAAGCGTCTTCGCCAACGGCGTAACCGTCACGGTAAACTTCAGTAACTCGCCGTACGCAACAGCTGAAGGTAAAACTATCCCGCCGCTGGATCTGCTCGTCAGCGGGATGTGATAGGGGTGGACCAATATCACTGCCGAAAAGTATATAGCCAATCTCATGTTTCGCGCAGAGTCCGCAGAGACCGCAGAGTCTTTGGAAATCAAGCAATGACCAATGACCAATATCTCTACGTCCTTAACCCGAGTTCGCCAGTTGGACAGCTTTTGATGTCATAACTCGTTGGAAATCAACAAAAAAACCCTCAAAAGTCTTGACTATATTTTCAGTTTCAATGGCACATTCGGAAGTCTCAATTTCAGACTTCCTGATCTCGACGGAAAATGAGATTGCACATTTTGCTCGGGATCAGGCCAGTTCGTAGATCATCCGCGCGCCGGGTCCCCTAGTATACTCCAAAACGCATGTTAGCGGTCGAAGCCGTCCTCGTCGAGCGGCTGAACGGCTTTCTCAAAATAGCGATGAAAGCCATGCGGCAGAAGATGATAGTCGATGCCGGAGACTATGGACGAAAGATCGCGGGAGTTGTAGGTGTTCCAGAAGAGAACGGTTTCATCCTTCAAAACCCCTTTGCGGGCATCGTCAACCAAGGCCGAAAAAGCCTTTGCGGAATAGGTGCCGTTCATGATGATTCCGCAGTTCTCCCGCATCAGCTTGGCCGATTCGACATCCTTCGCGGTGAACTGCGCGTAGCCGTCGCCCAGAAACTCGTTCCGTATCTCAAGGTCTTCCAGCCGGCAGTCGGACTTGGGAAAAGACGGGTCAAGCTTGTGCAGGAAAGCGGACGTGTCGCGGTACAGGCGTCGCAAGAGCCAGGGACTTGCAAAGCGCGCTTCAAGCACCCTCACTGCAATAATCCGGCTCCTGACGCCTGCGACCTTGAGGCCCAGCATCAATCCTATGGTCGTTCCCATCGATCCCAGCGGCACATAGATCCGGTCCGGTTCGGGCAGAAGGCCGGCGTCGATCTGCTCTTTCAGCTCAAACGCGGCGTTGACGTAACCTGCGATCCCGAGCGGTGACGAGCCGCCCGGCCGGATCATGCCAGCCAGGGTCCCGTCGTGCAGCGCGGCGCGTATCACTGCGCCCAGCACACCCCCGGCCAGGGACAAATAGTTGCCGCAGGCGTGCAACCGCGCGTGATGGTGGTAACTGGCCAGAAGATTGCGCCGGACATAGTGGGCGTTGGCCTGCGGCAACAGGTACGAGGAGCATTTCAAGCCCAGCCTGTCGGCATAGATGGCCAAGGCCAACGCTTGGTTCGAGCCGGCATAACCGACCGTGACGACTTCCTTCGCGTCTGCCCGCAACGCGCCGCCCAGCAGAAACTCCAGCATGCGGACCTTGTTGCCGCCGTAGACGGCTCCGCTGAGATCGTCCCGTTTCATGTAGAAGCGGTCGAGCCCGAGCGCGGAGCCCAACGGATCAACCTTCTCGACCGGTGTCGGGAACAGGCCCAGCGGCACATGGGGAAGCTTCGCCGCGAGCGCCGGGAACTTCCTGAAGAGCGGCAACGGCTTCGCCGCCGTTGCCGCCAGCGTGGCTGTGTCATCGCGACTCATTTCGCAAGCCTTCCGTGTTCACCGTTGACAACGCGCTTGCAAGAAAATCCGCATTCGTGTCGTTGAGTTTCTCGATCAGGTAGAACGGAAGATTAAGGATCAGGCTCTCGTAGGCTCTGCCGTCCGGCATCCGGCCGGAGGCCTTGACCAGCGACGGACGCTCGGAGCTGATCTTGACCGCGAAATGGACATCTTTTTCGATGGTGAATTGATGGAGCGAGCGCAGGTTACCTGTTTTTCCGGCTTTCACTTCAACGGGAATGATGCGCTGTCCACAGGTGATCACATAATCGACCTCGGCATTGGAGGAGGGCTTTTCACGCAGCCAGTAGTAAAGCTCCGGTTGTTTGTGCAGCGGTTGCCGGTAGAGCAGATGCTGTCCTACAAACTGCTCGCAGATCTGCCCGGAATTCACCAGCATGAGAGCCTCCGCGCTCGGGATGTCAGCCATGGACAACCCACACGCGCTCAGCAACAGTCCGACATCCAGCAACAGTGGCTTGAACGTGCTGGCATCCATCTCAGCGCCCAGAGGAACGCCATTGCATGAGGCATGGTGAACCAAATTACAAACCCGGGCTAGCGCGAGCATGCGCAAGGCCTGTGACAAGTCACCGGATCTGATGTCGCGGGAGATATTCACGTATTTGACTTTGCGGCCGACCAGCTTGGGGAGCGCTTCATAGACCGTGAGGATGTGCTGAAGGTTGACCTTCTTTCCGTACTTGCTGAAATCATCCTTGTAGGTCGCGAGAAGGCTGTTTTTGATGAGGTCGCAATCCCGGTAGGATTTGCTTTTTGCAAACGCTGCAGCGCTCTCCGGCATGCCGCCCACCACGATATAGGAGAGCAGGAGAGCGGAGAGTTTGTCATGCAGGGGTGCCGGGATGTCGTCGCCGATCTTGAAGCCTCTGATAAAGGCGCATACCTTTTCGTGCCCGGTGGCGAGTAGAAACTCTGAGAACAACATGGGGCCCAGATGAAGATATTCGATTCGGCCGACGGGCATGGAGAAGTCGTGCTGCTCCAGTGTGAAATCCAACAGTGAACCCGCAGCGATGATATGCAGCCCTGGGAGTTTCTCGTAAAAGTAACGAAGCTTCGCGAGCAACTGGGGGGCCAATAGGACAATCGGCCGACAAAAGCAACCTGAAATGCTAAAACTATGGGTAATTTTATCGTTACTTTTGTTTTTTCTATGGGTAATTAAGATCATTTTCTGCGACAAAAAAGGCGTCTCCCTTGTGAACCGCTCGTATAGCCGTCACCAGGATGTTAACGAAGGTCAGTTTGCTGATGT
>CAYMLQ010000102.1:0-15912 GCA_964390795.1 uncultured Lentisphaeraceae bacterium | reverse complement strand
TTGCCCGACAGCTCAATCCTTTTGGTATAGGTGGGCCAGAGTTCTGAAAGGGCCAATCCTTGCCGGTCTGTCCCGCAGACCGCGTCCAGCATGGCGTGGAGTTTGGCCACCGGCGTCTTTTTGCCGTAGGCCATGAGAAAGGTCTGCTCGATGATCGCGGCTTTCGCACGGTCATCTGTGCCCGTGGATTTCCGGACGCGCTTGCCTTCCGTCGTCCAGATTTGGAACCACCAGAACTGGCTTAAAGGACGTTTGTAGAGTGACATGATTGCCCCTTTCGCCCATATAGTCTAAGTTGGAAAAACAGGCGTGTCAAGCCCCAATATAGCCACAGTATCGAATTCTAAAAATTTATGTTAACTGCTGTCAGTATGGTATTTATGTCACTTATTTAAAATTGTATAAGTCCGTACGTTGTACCGGCTTCAGCCGGCCCCGGTTCATGCGTGCGTAACCGCAGAGGGCTTCCGTGTGAGGCTACGGATTTCGCGGATAGCGCGGATTGACGTCGTGTTATTCTCTGGTTGAGATTCCCGCGAGATAGGCCGTCGGACCAGCAGCAGCAGCGGCCCCTTCCTGTTTTCCTGATTTCCAGATTCAAAACGGCCAACGCCGAACTCTCAACGCTCAACATTCAACTCTCAACGGTCAACGCTTCTGTGTTAAACCTGCTCTTTAACAACCTCAACGCCGTCGAGTGAGGCGGCGGCTCGTTCGCAGGTCAGCATGCCGTAACCGGATTGGCGATATCCGGCGTGAATCAGACGATCGGCGAAACCGGGGTTGGCCTGCGCAAGGCCCTTCGTACTCAAAACGGCTCCGGCGGCCTCTGAAAAACGGAGTCCCTCTCCGCCGCCTAACGCGGCAAGGGCGGACAACGCCTCCGCTTTGGGCATTTTGTAGTGGTATTGAAGGGCGTAGTAACTTTCGGTGGCGACCAGATCGCTGATCGTGCAAATCCCGCCCGAGTGCGTGATCGCCAGCACGCGGTTTACAGCTCGAAGCGCGAGCCCGTGAGGCTCGCCGGTCAATAGACGCAAAACAACCGAAGTGTCCAATCCATAGGTCATTGCCGGGCACTCGCCTGGGCGATGCTTTCACGCACCGACGCCATGTCGTGCCGCTTGGCTTTTCTTGCATAGGCCTGGGCTACGCCGAACCAGGGCGGTAATATCTGAGGTGCCTCCGAAAGCACAGGGGCAGGCTTAGCAGGTTCGTCCACCCAGTCGGAGAAAAGGCGGATCGCAACCTCTCGGACCGGGTGGCCCGCCAGTGCGCTTTTGGCTTTAACCCTCCGATACAGAACATCAGGGATTTCCAGTGTTGCTTTCATGGCGTGTATCTTAGCTGTATTGCTGTATTTACGGCAAGTGAAATATCAGGGAGTAATCCGAGGGCTAGGGTTGACAGGGGCAGCGGGGTTCGGCATGATGCTCATCAAACGGGACGGGCAGGGCAGGTGAGGGGTGTCGGCGTTTGGGAGCGGAGCCGCTTCTGCCCCTTTTGACCGGACAAGGGTGTCCCTGTTATCAGAGACGGAAGGCAATGAGAATGTCAGAACGGGAAGACCGGTTGGAGTTGTGCGGGCTGGAGGTGGCGTGCGTCATCGGCGACCGGCCGGACGAGCGCAGCCGCGAGCAGCGGCTGACGCTGGACGTATCGCTGGCGCTCGACCTGTCGGCTGCCTGCGCGAGCGATGCGGTGCGCGACACGGTGGATTACGCGGTTTTGGCGGCTGAGATCCGGGCGGCCCTGCAGGGTGCGCGCTGCCACATGATCGAGTGCGCCGCGGAGTGTGCGGCCCAGGCCTGTCTCGCCGACCCGCGCGTGGCGTCGGCCCGCGTCAGGGTCGAGAAGCCAGGCGTCATCGAGGGACTGCGTGCGGCGGCGGTCACGATCACGCGCAGCAGGACGGGTGCCGCGTCATGATGCAGGCACCGAAGAAAGCGTTGGTTTTGGCTGCAGGGCTGGGGACGCGGCTGCGCCCGCTTACGGCGGCGTGCCCGAAGCCGCTTCTGCCGCTCTGGAACGTGCCTCTGCTCGAGCACCTGCTGCGTCTCCTCGAGGCCTGGGGGGTCGAAGAGGTCGCCGTGAACCTGCACTGGCAGCCCGAGAAGATCCGTGCGTACCTGGCGGCGCGTCAGGGACAGGCGAAGATTCGCGCCGCCTATGAGCCTGAGATTCTCGGCACCGGCGGAGCCTTGCGTCCGCTGCGCTCCTTTTTCGACACGGAGCCGTTTTGGGTGGCGAACGCCGATATCGCTGCGGCGCTTGATCCGTCCCCGCTGATGCAGGCTTTTGAGGCGGGGGATGGTTTGGCGGCGGCCTGGCTGGAGCCGAAAAAAGGGCCGCGCACGGTCGAGACGGACCGACGGGGGCGCATCACGTGTTACCGGAGCCCGACGCCCGGCGTACCGGGCACCTCCACCTTCTGCGGCCTTCAGCTCATCTCGCCCCGCCTGTTCGACCATCTGCCGGAGCGCCCTTTCTGCACGCTGGTGGAGGCCTATGAGCAGGCCATGGGGCAGAACCTCTTTGTTGACGGCGTGGCTGTGCCGGGCAGCTACTGGGACGACGCGGGCACGGTTGAGGCCTACCTGCGCATTCACGGCGAGGTCAAGCGCCTGGCGAAAGCCGGCAAGGGCGGCGGCGGGCTTTACGACGCGCGCGCGGACCGCTGCGGGGCAGGCGAGGCGCGGTTCTTCTGTGTGGGCGCGGACGTCACGGTCGGCGCGGGCGTGACGGGGTGCGACAGCATTGTCAGCGGCCGGTCGTCCGTTGCGGACGGCAGCGCGCTGACCCGCGCGGTGGTCGCGGGCGGCTCGGTCGGAGGCACGCTTGACGGGGCCGTCTGCATCCGTGCGGCCGATGTGGAGGACGAGGCGCTGCCGGGCGCGCTGGCGGCGTTGGGGTGGCAGCCGGAAACCACGGCGGCGGCGTTTCTTGGAACGCGGGGCTCGAACCGCTCGTTCTGGCGGCTTTACTCGGAGCGGGCCTCGGCGATCTACATCCGCTACTCGCTTGAGCGTTCGGAGAATGTGCGTTACAGCGGTCATGCGGCGGTCTTGGCCGCCGCGGGCGTGCCGGTGCCGGCGGTGTTGGCGGATCTGCCCGCGTCGCGCTGCCTAGTATTGGAGGACTGGGGCGACGATTCCCTGCAGCAGCGCATGGAGCGGCGTCCGGGACACGCGGAGGCGTGGTATCGGTCCGTGGTCGAGGCGCTGGCCAGATTGCACCGCGAAGGGACGCGGGCGGTCGAGACGTCCGGCACGGCGCTAGAGCCGCCGTTCGACGCGGCGCTCTATGCGTGGGAGCACCGGCTTTTCGAGGAACAGCTGCTGGTCGAACGCTACGGTTACGAGGCTCTGCCGGAGGAGGTTACGCGCGAACTGCTGGGTGTTGCCGAGCGGTTGGGGAAGGCCCGGCAGGTGGTGGTACACCGCGATTTCCAGTCCAGCAACATCCTGTTCCGCGGGCTGCGTTTTGCCTTTATCGATTTTCAGGGCATGCGGCTGGGAGCCGCCGCCTATGATCTCGCTTCACTTTTGTACGACCCTTATGTTAAACTAACCCCTTTATTTCGCGCCCGGCTCGCCGCGTACTACGGCTCGTGTTATCCGGAGCATCCCGAGGCTGTGGAGCTGTTTTTTGATGGGGCGGTGCAGCGGTTGGTTCAGGCGCTGGGCGCGTATGGGCGGTTGGCCGGGGTCGGCCAGCCCGGTTTTGTTCGGCACATCCTGCCTGCGCTGGAAAATCTCTTGGAGGCGGCGGATGCGTGCGGGCTCGAAAAGTTGGGCGGTTTGGCCGAGGAGCTGATCGCCCGGGAACAGAGCCGGTGCGGCACCTAGCGGAGTGGACGAACGGGGTTCATTAAGGAACTGAGCGGCGGCACATGAACACCTCCATGAATCATTTTATAACGCGCGTGAGGCGTGAGTCCCGGCACCGGCCGACGCACGTGACGCTGAAGGCCATGGGGCATGTGCGCGTCTTTTACGGGTTCGACTGGGGTGGCGACACGTTTGTTTTCGAGAAGGATGTCTGGAAGAGCAAGGATGATCACACGCCGATGCTGATCGTGCGCAAGCAGGACCTGGTAAGGGGGGCGAGCGGGCACGTTCTAACGCTGACATCCGGCAACCACACGGTGGCCGCCATGCCGCTGCTGTCGGGCCAGCTCTGGAATCTGGGCCGCGTGGCAGCCACTCAGCGCAGCCGTCTGCTCAGGAGCAACATCGTCTGCGCCAATGTGGTGGACGGCAAAATCGAAATCTCTCAGCGCGATGTTCCGGCCGCCTTGGTCAAGTCGGCGGACGAGTGGCTACAGAGCATCGGGTTCACGCTCGACGAGGTCGTCATGGCCGAGCGCAACGATGCGACGCTGGAGTATTACAGGCGGCAGGGGCAGGAGTGGCGCATCAAGCCGCTGGCGTGGACGCGGCGGGAGATGGAGCTGGCCACCACGGCGAGCCGGACGCGCATCAACTCGGGGTTGAGGTACTATCACAGCGCGAAAGGCGTGCACTTCCTGTCGTACAGCGACTTCCACAAGCTGGTCGCGCGGGTGGCGAGCGACTACGCGCAGTTCGTCGAGTGCCTGCGCGAACTGGTGTCGATTTTTGAGGGCGACGTGCGCTCCTGCATGCGGTCGCTCAAGTTTCACGGCCATCATGAGGTCGAGCTTTTCGGGCTACGCCGGGGCGAGGCCTTCCAGCGCCTGGTTCCCGAGCTGGAGAAGCTCATGGAGGGCATCGCCCTGATGCGCCTGACGCCGGAGGAGGTGGCGATGCGCCTGCAGTGCATCGATGCGCTGTTCAAGGCCTCCCTCGAGCGCCCGCAGCTCGCGGACGACACCAGCGACGACTTCATCGAGACGCTCTACATGCACCTGACGGGTGCGGTCTATTCGGGGGAGTCCGACTCGGTGGCACCGGCGTTCGACGACCGGCGCACCGCGCTGCCGGGCGCCACCTTCCGCGGCGGGCGTCCCGACTTCCATCCGGGCGCGGACGAGCGCACCCGCGTGCTGCTCGCCAACGTCGAGCAGATGATGAGCCAGGACGAGTCTATCGAGTACGTCAACATCTATGAGGTTCGCTCCTCCAGCGACGTGCCGCTGGGGGCCGGCATCACGCGGGAAATCGTGTTCAAGACCAATCGCCGCCCGCTCTGCACGAGTCTGATCGAGAAACGCCTGGCTCTGACGATGCCGGGGTACGGCAGCTACATGCTGGCGCGCGTACACGCCTTCAAGTCGCTGGGCGTGAATTACGGCGAGTACCGTCTGCTGATGCGGCTGGACAGCCGCGTGGGCCGGGAGATGAATTACTTTATCCGCAACCGGTGTGCGGGCGAGCCGCTGGACGACATTCCGGCGCGCATGTTCCATCGCGACGGCGAATTCGGCGGCAGCGAGGCGGAGAAAGACCCCGAAGTCGTGTTGGCGCTGGGGGGGCTCTTGGGCGACGCTGCAGCGCAGAATCTGGTCTCCAAGAAGTACCTCCCGGAGACCCAGAGCTGCCGGTTCGGCGAGGGCAAAGAGATTTTCGATTTCGGGTATGACATCCAGAGCAAGCGAGAGATGCCGATGCGCGTCATGCTGTGTTCGATTCGCGGTTCCTTCGGCTGGCCCGACACGTCCTATTCCGAAGACAACCTGAACACGCTGTTCGATTTCTACTTCGGGTGCTATTCGAAGGTGCTGTACCGTTATTGGCTCAAGCATTGCGCGGCGGTGGGTCTGGAGGAGCTGGCGAACCGCTTCTTTGACGGGTTCGAGTTCAAGACGCGCGAGATGCACTGGAGCTATTCGGTGCGCCGCGAACAGTTTGACGAGTTCGACCCCAAGCTGCGCCAAAATTACGGGTTCGTCAAAAAGTGGCGCTTCGCGCTTTGGTCCCTTGAGCGTCAGGTTCGGAGGTTGGAGCCGCTTCGCGTCTTGTTCGTTGATAAAGTGAAGGCGCTCGCCGAGAAGGCGGACGCGGCAGAGGCGCGGCTGTAACCCGGACGGCGGTGCCGAGGAAACGAGATAGTTTATGATCATGTCCAAAGTCGCCGACAGCTTGACATCGGCTTTTTCACCCTCAGCCAGAATCACGGTCGTGCATGTGGAGGTCACGGATTCCGCGCGCGAGCTGGAGCGCAGCCATCTGTGCGGCCCGACGGCGGGTCTGATTCAGGCCGAAGCGCTGGCCGGCGTCGCGCTGCTGGGTGCGGAGCTGTCGCAGCCAGACGAGACGGTGACGCTGCGTCTGCGGGTTTCGGGGCCGATCGGCGGCGTGCTGGTAGAGGCGGCGTCGGACGGCGGACTCAGGGGCTTCACCCAGGTCAAGGTGATGAACGACTTGGACGCCTGTGAGGAGCTGGACGCCTCGGCCGCGCTGGGCGAGTTGGCCGAGGTGCAGATCATCCGGTCGGTCTCGGGCAAGATGTTGTCAAGCGGCTCCACGGACGTGAGCCCGGCCTCGGTGATCCGCGGGCTCGAGCAGTACTACCGGCAGTCGCTGCAGCGGCAGGTGCTCGTGCAGATCTCGGCGCTGGCGTACGGCGGTTTTATCGACGGCGCGCGCGGTGTGCTGATCGAGTGCCTGCCCGACGGAAACCGTGAGGTTTTCAACCGTATCTCCCGCTATGTCGAGGATGGGACGGTGCTCGAATGCCTTGAGGCCTCAGCCTCGCCGGCCGCGCTCTGCGAGACGATCGGACTTGAGGACTGCGTGTTTCAGCAGCCGAAGCCACTGCGGTTTGCTTGCCGCTGCTCGCAGGGCCGGGTCGAGTCGATGCTGTCGGGTATGCCGACCGGCGATTTGGCCGCGCTGGTTCAGGAGAACCGGCCGGCGCAGATCTTCTGCCACATGTGCGGCAAAGGCTATCAGGTAGGGGTGGAAGGATTGACTGCGATGTTGCAGTCGCGCGGGTGATGCGGCATTGCGGCCAGTCAAACGGTTGTGCTAAACTTCCATCTTTAGTACGGATCGTGGGGGAAGGTTCATGCTTCGCAAATGGGGTCATCAAATTTGCCTGTGGGTGTCGCTCGGGCTGTCTGTCGGGGCAGCGCTCTGTCTGTATGGCTTTGCGACGTGGTTCGGTAATCTGAATCAGGACGAGGGGTGGTATCTCTACGCGGCTCGCAGCGTCGCGTCGGGCGCGGTTCCGTACCGCGACTTCTTCTTCACCCAAGGGCCCGTCATGCCGCACGTATACGGACTGCTGGCCCGTCTGTGGTCGCCTTACGGCGTTTTGGGCGGAAGGCTGATGACGGTCTTTTTCGGGCTGCTCGGGTGTGTGCTGGCCGGTCTGCTGGCGCGTCGGGCGGTGCCCTCGCAGCGGGCGGCAGAGGCCGGCATCATGGGCTTCGCGCTGACCGCCTGTAACCTGTACCACGTCTATTTCACCACGATTCCCAAGACGTATGCGCTGGGTGGCTGTCTGGTGATGGCCGGCTATCTGACGCTGTCGCTCGGGCTCTCGCGTCGAAAGAAGACACGGTCCCAGATGTCCAGCATGTGGGCGTTGCCCGCCGGCCTGCTGGTGGCTCTGGCGGCGGGCACGCGGCTTTCGCTGGGCGTTTTGCTGCCGGTGACGGCGCTCTGGCTGCTGGTCACCTACCGCAAGACGGGGGCTGCGTTCTTCTGGTTCTCGCTGGGCGGCGCGCTGGGCCTGGTGATGGTCTATGGGCCGGCGCTGCTGGAGGCGCGCGAGCCGTTTCTCTTCGCGCAGAGCTTCCATGTGGCGAGAGGCGGGCGCGACCTGTTCTTCATGGCCGGCTCGCTGGCGCGAACGGTTCGGGCGTATCTGCCGCTCTGCCTGCTGGGTCTGGCGCTTGCGATCTTCCGTCTGCATCGCGGCACCCGTGCGGGTGCCCAGGTCTCGGACGTGGAGCCGACAGGCATCGTCTACCGCGGCATGGTGTGGCCGTCCCTGTGGGCCTGCGCCTTTCTGGGCGTGTTTCTCCTACAGCTCGCCAGCCCGTACCCGTATGACGACTATCAGGTGCCGGTCATGGGGCTGCTGGCTGCCGCACTGGCGGGGTGGGCTGCGAACAGCACCTCATCAGGGGCTCTGCGCGGCGGCATCTGCCTGTTTTGGGTGATGGCCACGCTGGCCGGGACGTTCGCTTCGCCGCTCGTTCAGGATTGGTTTGTGGTGAGGCAGGACCGCTTCTGGGCGGTCCGCAAACCGCAGTCCGACCTGGCTCTGCTGCGGCAGACGGCGCGCGACATCCGGACGCTTTCGGAGCGCGACCCTCTGCTGTTGACGCAGGACACCTACCTCGCGGTCGAGACCGGACTGCGGGTGCCGGAAGGGCTGGAGATGGGGCCGTTCGGATACTTTCCCGATCTGGCCGATGCGGAGGCCGCGCGCTTCCATGTCATGAACAAGAACCGCCTCACGGCGCTGCTAGCCTCTGCGCCCTGTCGCGTGGCGGCGTTCAGCGGCTACGGGCTCGCGATCCGTTCGCCGGTGATGGACGAGGTTCCGCCGGAGGACGTCCAGCTGTTTTTGAGCCTGCTGGGAAAGAACTATGACCGCGTTCAGGAAGTGCCCGATTTCGGGCAGCACTGCACGGTGCTTCAGATCATGAAGCGCCGGTCGCCGGTCGCCGATAAAAAGCCTTGAGAGATCCGCATGTCTGAAATATTGAATACGATGCGTGCGCCGCGCGACATTCAGGCGCTTACGCCCGAGCAGCTTCCCGCGCTGGCAGAGGAGGTGCGGCGCGTCATTCTGGATACGGTCAGCAAGACCGGCGGCCACTTGGCCTCCAACTTGGGGACGGTCGAGATGACCATTGCGCTGCTGCGGGTTTTTTCGCCTCCCGGAGACAAAATCATTTGGGACGTCGGGCATCAGGCCTATACCTGGAAGCTGCTGACAGGGCGTCAGGAGCGCTTTCACACGCTGCGCCAGCGCGACGGGATTTCCGGTTTTCCAAAGCCTGCGGAGAGCGAATACGACGCGTTCGTGGCCGGCCACGCCGGAACCGCACTCTCGGCGGCGCTGGGCATGGCGGTCGGGCGCGACCGCCACGGGCGCTCCGGCCATGTGGTCGCGGTGATCGGCGACGGCTCCATGACCAACGGCATCACACTCGAGGCGCTGAACAATCTCGAGGACATGAACACGAAGGTCATCGTCATCCTGAACGACAACGAGATGTCAATCTCCGAAAACGTCGGGTCGCTTTCGCGGCGGCTGGGGCGCATGCTGGCGGACACGCGCTACAACCGCATCAAGGCCGCCGCGGAGTCGGCGGGCCACCGCCTGCACATGACGCCGCTGCGCCGGGTGTATCACCGCGTCGAACAGGCCATCAAAAGCTTGTGGCTGCAGAACGCCTTTTTCGAAGAGTTCGGGCTGCGGTATGTGGGGCCGATCGACGGGCACGATTTCGGCGCGCTGGAGAACGCCCTGTGCACCGCGCGCAACGACAAGCGGTCCGTGCTGATCCACGTCGCGACGCAGAAGGGGCGCGGATTCCGTCCCGCCGAGCGCTCGCCGTGCCACTGGCACGGGGTGGGGTCCTTCGACCTCGAAGCCGAGCTGCCGCCAGAAGGCAAGCGGGGCTATTCGCACGTGTTTGGCGCGACGCTGTCCGAACTGGCCGACACGGATCCCGCGATCGTTGCGATCACGGCGGCGATGTGCGGAGGCACCGGCCTGGAGCCGTTCGCCGCGCGCCACCCGTCCCGGTTTTTCGACGTGGGGATTTGCGAGGGGCATGCTGTGGTGTTTGCGGCCGGGATGGCGGCCTCCGGGTATCACCCGGTTTTTGCCGTGTACTCCACGTTTCTGCAGCGTGCCGTGGACTGCGTGATGCACGACGTCTGCCTTCAGAACCTGCCCGTCTTGCTCTGCGTCGACCGGGCTGGGGCGGTCGGGAGCGATGGGCCCACCCACCACGGCATCTACGACATCCCCATGTTGCGCTGCCTGCCCAATCTGGTGATCATGCAGCCCAAGGACACGGTGGAGCTGGTCGGGATGCTCAAGACCGCGTTGGCGCACACGGGGCCGGCTGTGATCCGCTATCCGCGCGACCCCGGGCCGCCGGTCGAGCCGCCGCCGTTGATCGGGCCGTTGCCGATCGGACGGGCTGAGGTTGCGGTGCCCTTGCCCGCGGGCGGGGACGGCCCGGCGGTGTGGTTGTGGGCGCTGGGAGACATGGTGCCGCTGGCCTGCGAGACGGCGGCACGGCTGGCGGCTGGCGGCGTGCGCGCGGGGGTGGTGAACGCGCGCTTCGTAAAGCCGCTGGACACGGCTCTGCTTTTCGGGCAGGCGGCGGGAGCGGCGGCTTTTCTGACGCTGGAAAACGGCGCGGTCGCGGGCGGTTTTGGCTCGGCGGTTCTGGAGGCGCTCTCTGAACAGGGTGTGCGCGTGCCGGTGCGCGCGTTCGGCTGGCCCGACACGTTTGTCGGGCAAGGCACCACACGCCAGCTCATGGAAGACGGCGGCTTGACGCCCGAGCGTCTGGCGGATGCGGCTCGGAGCATGCTTTGAAATATGGTGATTGCTTCCGAAACTCAAATCGGCGAAAATGAACCTTCATTTTTGGCGTTTCCGCGTGTGTGCGGCGGGAATTGAAGTCCGAAAGGGGAGCGGGCCTCTGAGTTGATATGAAAGAGTCGAACACAGCGAGTGTGCATGGCGTGCCCGGAGAGCGAGCGCGCGCGACGGGCATCATGCGGGCGACCTGGCCTCTGCTCGCGTCGATTTTTCTGTTTGGGCTTTTTCTGGGCGTCGCCTTGCCGCACGTGCCGCACGGGGTTTCGGGTGCCGGGTTGCTGACCGTTGCGGTATTTCTGGTGTGGGCGATGCGCGACGGTCTGCGGAGCATCGAGTCGTTCTTTAAAGGCGCTCGCGGCGAAGAGATGGTGGCCCTGCTCTTGGCGGCTCTGCCGCGGGGATACCACGTGTTCCATGATGTCCCGTGCGGGGAGTCGGGGGGCATCGACCATGTGGTGGTCGGGCCGAGCGGACTGTTCGTGATCGAAACCAAGTGTTGGTCTGGAGAGGTGACGGTGGACGACGGCGTGATTCGCGTCGACGGCGGACTGCCGAGCCGCCCGCCGATCCCGCAGGCACGCGCGGCGGCGCATGCGCTTGCTGGCTTTTTGGAGGAGCGGCTGGAGACTGTGCCGGAGCGCGTGCCGGTCGTCTGCTTTGCTAGTAATACGCTGGTTCGGAGTCAGCTGAGCGTCGAGGACACGGTGGTCTGCAACGCGACTGCCCTGTTGGCGTTGATTCTCGGGCATGCCGGCCATGTGACTGCCGATGATATTGAACGGATTGTCAAAGTGATGGAGCGTAAAGCCTCATGAGAAAACGTGCCTTCTTGAGTCTGCTGTGTGTCTTTGCTGCGGGCCTCACCCTGAGGGCCGCCGACAAGGCTGCGAAGGCCATGGTGCCGCAGCCCTATTACGGGGAGGTCGCTCAGAAGGTCGCGCGCCTGCTGCCGACAACGCATCTGCTTCAGCGGCCGCTGGGCGACGACATCTCGCAGAAGGCGTGGACCAACCTCGTCAATTCGCTCGACCCTGACCACAGCTATTTTCTCCAGGCTGACATTGCCGCGTTCACGAACATGCAGTTTCAGATCGACGACGCTGTGAAGACCGGCGAGGTCTCGTTCCCTTACGAGGTGTACAGCTTGTTCTGCGAGCGGGTTGAGCAGCGCTACGTCTTCGTGACCAACCTGCTGGAAAAAGGCTTCACGTTCACCGAGGACGAATCCTACACCTGGAAGCGCAAGGATGTGCCGTGGCCGGCGACTCAGGCGGAGCAGGACGAACTGTGGCGCAAGCGCATCAAAAACGAGTATCTGGTTCAGCTCATCGGCCGCGAAATCGAAAAAGCGTCCGCCACAAATCCGCCGCCCGCGGAGGCTGCGGCAGCGGCAGTAACGAACGCGCCGGTGGTGAGCCTCGAAGAGAACATCGCGAAGCGCTACAAGCAGTTCCTGATCGTGATCCAAGACATGGACGACGAGGCGATCCTGCAGCGGTATCTCAGCGCGGTCGCGATGGCCTATGACCCGCACTCGGATTACATGTCGCCGATGAGGAAAGAGGACTTCGACATCGATATGAACCTCTCGCTGTGCGGGATCGGTGCGCAGTTGCGTACGGAAGACGGCATGGCGCGGATCATGGAGGTGATCCCCGGAGGCCCGGCGGACCGCGACAAGCGCGACATCCGGCTGATCCCCGGCGACAAGATCATCGGCGTCGGCCAGGCGGACGGCGCGATCGAGGACATCGTCCATCTGCCGCTCAACAAGGCCGTGCGCAAGATCCGTGGCGAGAAGGGCACCAAGGTTGTGCTGAAGGTGATTCCGGCCGCAGACCCCAGCGGCACCTCAACCAAGCGGGTGGATCTCATCCGCGACGAGGTAAAGCTGGAGGAGCAGGCCGCCACCGGCCGTGTGGCTCGCGTCACGCTCAAGGACGGCGCGGTCCGCACGCTGGGCGTCGTGCGGCTGCCGACCTTCTACGGCACGATGGACAAGCGGCCCAATCAGCCCGGATTTCGCAGCGCCACCTTGGATGTGGCCAAGCAGCTCGCCGCGTTCAATAGCGCGAACGTGTCGGGCCTGATCCTGGACCTGCGCAACAACGGCGGCGGTTCCTTGCGCGAGGCCGTCAGTCTGGTCGGCCTGTTCGTGCGCAGCGGCCCGGTGGTGCA
This sequence comes from uncultured Lentisphaeraceae bacterium, assembly GCA_964390795.1. Classification (GTDB taxonomy): domain Bacteria; phylum Verrucomicrobiota; class Kiritimatiellia; order RFP12; family UBA1067; genus CAYMLQ01. Next base: position 3,228 of record CAYMLQ010000102.1, on the reverse strand, counting down.
GGTGCGCGAGCCCCGGCAGATTGTGGTGCTGCCTGTTCCCAACATGGATCCGGCGATGGCGTTCCGCAAGCCGATGGTCGTGCTTATCAACCGCACGTCCGCCTCGGCTTCGGAGATTGTCGCCGGGGCGCTGCAGGACTATGGCCGGGCTGTGCTGGTCGGCGACACGCAGTCGCATGGTAAGGGCAGCGTGCAGACGGTGATGCCGCTGGGCGCGGAGAAACTGGGATCCATGAAGGTCACGACGGCCAGCTTCTACCGCATCAACGGCGCGTCCACGCAGCTCAAAGGCGTGGCCTCCGACATTGTGATCCCGTCTTTGCTGGACGGTCTGGACATCGGCGAGGACAAGTTGCCGGGAGCCCTGCCTTGGACGCAGGTCGAGTCCGCTCTGTTCATCCCCGTCTCCGATGTGGCCAAATTCACCCCGCAGTTGAAAGAGAACTCCGCCAAGCGCCTGGCCGCGAACAGCCGTTACTCACGCTATTGCGCGCTGGTGCGGCATGTGCAGGAGGTCAACGACAAGACCGACGTGCCTCTTGAGATCAACGCGCGTCGCAAGGTGATGAAGGCCGAGAACGAGATGCGCAAGCTGGAGGATGACGAGATGGACCTCGTGCGCAAAAGCGGAAACGAGGAGGATGTGGTGCTCGACGAGTCGCTCAACATTCTCGCCGATCTGATCGACCTGTCGGGCAGCGCTGACATTCCGATGGAGACCGAGGGCGATTTGCGGACGCGCATGATGCGCATATTCGGTCGCGACATGCCGTGAGGCGTGCGTGTATCGAGGGAGGGCGGAATCGATGAAGATCAAATTCACGAAGATGCATGGGTCTGGAAACGATTTCGTGCTGATCGATGACCGCGAAGGCACAGTGCCCTGGGAGGATCATATCCTCATGGCCTCACTGGCGAGCCGCAGAACCGGTGTCGGTTGCGAGGGCGTGATTCTCGTGCAGAGGGCTGAAAAGGCCGACTTCCGCATGCGCTTTCTGAACCCGGACGGCACCGAGGTCGACATGTGCGGAAACGGGGCGCGTTGCGCGGCGGCCTTCGCCCACTCCATCGGCGCCAGCGGCACGGCGCTCACCATGGAAACCATGTGCGGGCTTGTGGACGCGCAGGTCAGCGACACCGGCGTCTGCGTCTGGATGCCTGAGCCGGCGAAGAAGAGTTACGGCCTCGAGCTGAAAGTGGGCAAAGACGTCATTCGTGGCGATTTTCTCAACACGGGCGTGCCGCACTTCGTCGTGCAGGTTCCGAACATCAGCACCGTCAACGTTCAGGAGCTGGGGCGCGCGCTGCGGTTGCATCCGGCGTTTGCGCCCGAAGGGGCCAATGTGGACTTCGTGGCGTTCCGGGCTCCGAACCGCATGACCATGCGCACCTACGAGCGCGGGGTCGAGGCCGAATCCGGGGCGTGCGGAACGGGAGCGGTCGCGTGCGTGGTGGTCGCGGTGGAAACCGCGCAGTTCACCTTGCCCGCCAAGGTCAAAACATCGTCCGGATACGAGCTCACCATCGACGGCGACTGGCGCCATCACAAATGCACGGGCCTGACGCTCGTGGGCCCCGTAAAATTCGTTTTCACCGGTGAAATCGAGCTGAGTGACATCGACATGGGCGGCGAGATCGACTGAGCGCATGAACCGCATTCTATTTGAGCCGGAGGAGATACAGGCGGACGGCACGGTCGTGTTGTGTGACGGTCGCGCCGAGCACATCCGGCATGTGTTGGGAGCAGCCGCCGGACAGTTGTTCAGGACGGGTGTCATCAACGGACTGGCAGGAACGTCACGCGTGCGTGACGTGTCCGAGGAAGGCGTGCGCCTGCTGCCCGAGCACGCGGAACACGCGCCGGAGCCTTGGGCCGACCTGCTGTTGGCCGCGCCGAGGCCCAAGGTGCTCAAGCGGCTGTGGCCGCAACTCGCCGCTCTGGGCATCGGACGGATTGTTGTTCTCAATGCCTTCAAAGTCGAGAAGTGCTACTTCAGCAGCCAGTGGCTGGAGGAGCGGCACTATCGCCCGCTGCTCGTCGAAGGGCTGGCGCAGGCCGGGCTTACCCGCCTGCCGGAGGTGCTTGTGCGGACGCGCTTCAAGCCGTTTGTCGAGGATGAGCTGGACGCGCTGTTCCCCGGTTCGCTGCGGCTGCTGGCACACCCCGGCCCGCGCAGCGGGTTGCCGGAGTCCGGCGGAGCGCGGGTGCGCCCCCTGTTTGCGGTCGGGCCCGAAGGCGGCTGGACAGACTATGAATTGCGCATGCTGCAGGCCCGCGGCTTCAGTCTGTTTTCGCTGGGCGAGCGCACCTTGCGTACTGACACGGCCTGTGTCGCGCTGATTTCCGTGCTCTCGTGGTTGCTGTCGCCTCACGGTTAATTCTGGTGCTTGGTCGGCTCGATCACGATTGGTACGATGATGTTTTGCCGGACATCGGCGACCGCTTTCCGCACGTCTTCGATGTCGGCGCGCAACGCGTTGAGGCGCGCGTCGATCGACGGGTACGCCGCGATCTGATCCTGATTGGCAGGGTCGTAGACGAGTCCGAGAAACGCGTAGAGCGGCGTGAAATAGCTGTCGATGTCGTCGATTTTCTGAACCATCCAGCCGAGCGACGTGGACAGATCTTCCTGAGCGGGAGTCTGCGCCACGGTCTGCTCCAGATGCTCGAACGATTGGTCGAGAAACGTCGTCAGTTCATTGAGATGCCGTGGGACACCCTCAAGCCTTGCCAGCGAGCCCGAGATCCCTCGCACGTCGGAGGCGAGAGCCTTGACGTCATTCCGCAGAAGAGGGTCCGGCGCTGGTTCCGGCGGTAGCGCGCGGCTTGTGCGTCCGGAGGCGTCTTCGACCAGCGCCATGCGCCGGTTCAGGCTGACAAGCTGGGCGCTGATCGCGTCCAGCTTCTGAATGACGGACTCCTGCCGCCCGGTCGGGTCCAGCGGCTCTGACAGCGCTTTCGGCACCGCGCTCCGGATTTTCTTTCCTTCGGCTCGAATCAGATCCTTGGTGGCCCAAACGGACGTCAGAACAGAGAGGCAGATGGCCAGCGTGCAGAGCGTGAGTTTCATGAGTGTTCTCCCCGATCAGGTTATTGGGGTCACATTTTAGCGGATTCACTCTCTCTGCCGCAATGAAAACAACGCCGACGCGGACAATCATAAAGAGGCACATGTCGGGGGCGGAGCAAAAGCGGACACAATTGCAAAGTGCAAAAGCGGACTGTCA
>CAYMLQ010000101.1:0-16142 GCA_964390795.1 uncultured Lentisphaeraceae bacterium | reverse complement strand
AACTCCTAAATACTCCTTTATTGCTATTGACTCACCCATTCCAAGTCAGATAGAATAAATCGGCATACTGATTTAGGACGAATCGTTTTGCTGATTCATCGGCCGCTCGCTGCAAAGTTTGCAGCGCGAGCCAGACAGGAGCAGGAGCGGGCGTCTACAGTGGTTTTCTCGCCTCACGGCCTAGGCTTGCAATGCCCGCTGACAAACAGGATGCCATTCAAGGCTTCATCAACCACCACGTGATGCATCACGCGGGCTCGGTCGATGCGTGGAACTTGCCCTTCGTCCACCTCAACGCGTTGGAGTGGTTCCGCTACGATTCCGTGATGGTGTTTGTCGTGGTCGCGCTGCTCGTGGCCGTCTCCTTCGCCGTGCGCCGCTCGTACGGCACGATTCCCAAAGGTATAGCGGCTCTGGCTGAGCTGTACGTGGTCTTCATCCGCGACCACATCGTCTACGCCAACTTCGGCGCGAAAGAGGGACGGCGCTTTGTCTCGTTCTTCTGCACGCTGTTCATTTTCATCCTCACCGCCAATCTGCTCGGACTCATTCCAATTTTCAGCACCGCCACCGGCAACGTGAGCGTGACCGCAGGCCTGGCGACGATCTTCATGTTTACGACGCTCGGCGCGCTGCTCCGGCTGCGCGGGCTGCACGGACTCAAGGCCGCGTTCGTGCCGCCCGGACTGCCGGGCGGCCTCGTCCCCCTGATGGCGGTGATGGAGGTGGTCGGCTTCCTGTCCCGCACCTTTGCCCTGACCGTGCGTCTCTTCGCCAACATGCTGGCCGGGCACATCGTGATCTATTCCCTGCTCAGCCTGGTCGTCGTGGTCGGCTGGCCAGCCCTCCCGTCGGTGCTGATCGCGGTCGCGATGTATGCCTTCGAACTGTTTGTTGCGTTTCTGCAGGCCTACATCTTCAGCCTGCTCTCGGCGATTTTCATGAACATGATGGTGAATCCGGAACACTGAACGTAAAGAAACGAGGTATGAGATGATGGTTCCTTTGGCGATGAGTACGGCGGCGGTCGGCGCGGGGCTGACCCTAGTCGGCGCGGGGTTGGGCGTCGGGTTGCTGTGGGCGGCCGGCCTGCAGAGCATGGCGCGGCAGCCGGAATTACAGGCGAAGCTGCAGACCGCGATGATTATCGGCGCGGCGTTCATCGAAGGCGCGGCGCTGTTCGCGCTGGTGATCTGCCTGATGAAGGGGTAAGCGCCCGAAGGTTCGGGCAGCGGAAAAGGAAAGCGTCATGAGCGAAGTCGAAAAGGGCGGACATACCGAAGCGGTGCATGGCATACCCGCTCCTATCCAGCGGCTTCCGTCTGACGTCATGCAGGTCTCGGAGCAGATGATCCTGCTGACGTGGCTGGCCTTCGGAATCGCGGCGTTCTGCCTGCACAAGCTCCTCTGGAAGCCGATCCTGCGGGCCGTCGAAAGCCGCGAGAAGGAGATCGGCGACGCGCTGGACGGCGCCGAGCAGGCCCGGCAGGAACTGGCGCAGACGGAGGTGCGGGGCCGCGAACTGGTCGGCCAGGCCTCCGCGCAGGCGCAAACCGTGGCCGAACAGGCGGCAAGGGAATCCGCCGCTCTTCTGACGCGCGCGGACAAGGACGCCAAAGTGCTGGCTCAGCGCCGGCTGGCCGATGCGGAGCGCGAGATCGAGATTGCGAAACGCAAGGCGTCCGAGGACGTCCGCCTCGACGTCGCTAAGAACATCGGCGACCTCGTGGAGCGCCTGCTGATCAAGAATGTCACCGAGGAGCAGAAGCGCGCCTATCAGGCTGACATTCTGTCCGAGGTGAAGCTGTGATCGGCGAGACGGTCTATGCCCGTGCCTATGCGCGCGCCCTGTTGGGCGCCGCGCAGGATCATCACGAGCTGGAAAGCGTTATGCAGGACGTGCAGGCCCTCGAGCGCCAGTGGCAGGGGTCGCCCGAACTCCGGCAGTTCTGCTTCCGCCACCTACCCGGCGCCCCCAGCCTGCGCTCGAAAGTCGTCGGCCAGCTCTGGGGCGATACCTTCTCACGGACAATCCTCAAGTTGCTGGAGTTGCTGGCCCAGTGGGGGCACCTGCAGCTCATTCCCCTGATCACCGAACGGTTCCAGGTGTTCGCTGACCGCGCCCAGGGCTGCCGCAATGTGGTGGCGCTGTTCGCGTGCGAACCGCAGCCGGGCGAGGTGGCGCGCGTCCGTCAGATGGTCACCGACGCCTATGGCCCGGTCTTCAAGCTCGCCGTGCGGGTGGAGCCCGCCCTCCTCGCGGGCGTGCGCCTTCGCATCGACGACCGGCAGGTGGATGCGAGCCTGGCAGGGCGCATCACCCGCCTCAAGAACGGTCTGCTGAAGCCGATGCGGCTCGATGCGGCCGCGAGTGAAGAGAACAGAATATCGCTATGAATAATCAATTGAAGCCCGATGAAATTTCCGCGCTGCTGCGCCGCCAGATGCAGGTGTCTGACCGCGCGGTGGACAGCGCCGAGTTCGGCACCGTGCTGAGCGTGGGCGACGGCATCGCCCGCGTGGACGGTCTAACCAAGGTCATGTTCAACGAACTCGTCGAGACCGAGGACGGCGTGGCCGGACTCGCCCTGAACCTCGAGGAGGACTCCGTGGGCATCGCGGTGCTCGACGACGTGACGCGCGTCCGCGAGGGCGACCTCTTCCGGCGCACGGGGCGCGTCGTCTCCGTGCCCGTAGGCGAGGCCCTGACCGGCCGCGTGGTGGACGCGCTCGGGCGGCCGCTGGACGGCAAGGGCCCGATCCTCTCCGACACCTCGCTGCCGGTGGAGGGCTTCTCGCCCTCGATCATCGAGCGCAAGAACGTCTGCGAGCCGCTGCAGACCGGCATCCTGGCGATCGACGCGATGACGCCCATCGGCCGCGGCCAGCGCGAGCTGATCATCGGCGACCGCAAGACCGGCAAGACCACGCTGGCGATCGACACGATCCTCAACCAGGCGGGCAAAGGCGTGCAGTGCTTCTACGTGGCGATCGGCCAGAAGCTCTCGACCGTGGCCAGCCTGCACAAGCTGCTGTCCGAACAAGGCGCCATGGCCTATACCACGATCATTCTGGCGAACGCCTCCGAACCCGCGCCGCTACAGTACCTCGCGCCCTACACCGGCTGCGCCATGGCGGAATACTGGCGCGACCGCGGCGGCCATGCGCTGTGCATCTACGACGACCTCACCAAGCACGCGCAGGCCTACCGCCAGATGTCGCTGCTGCTGCGCCGCCCGCCGGGGCGAGAGGCATATCCGGGCGACATCTTCTACTTGCACAGCCGCCTGCTCGAGCGCGCCGCGAAGCTGTCCGACGCGAAGGGCGGCGGCAGCCTCACCGCTCTGCCCATCGTCGAAACGCAGGCCAACGACATCTCGGCTTACATCCCCACCAATGTGATCTCGATCACGGACGGGCAGATCTTTTTGGAAGCCAGCCTCTTCCACGAGGGCCAGCGCCCGGCCATCAACCCCGGCGTCTCGGTGTCGCGCGTGGGCGGCGACGCGCAGGTCAAAGCGATGAAGCAGACCGCAGGGCCGCTGCGCGTGCTGCTGGCCCAGTACCGCGAACTCGAAGCGTTCATGCGTTTCTCCTCCGATCTCGACGCCAACACACTGGAGCAGTTGGCCGTCGGACGCTCGCTGATGCACGTGCTGAGGCAGCCGCCCAACAAGCCGGTCGCCGTACACAAGCAGGTCGCCGCCCTCTACGCGGGCACGCAGAAAGCGTTCGTGAAAGTTCCCGACCTCCGCCTGAAAGAGGCGGTCCAGGCGCTCTACGACGCGATTGACAACCGCGAACTCGGGCTGGCCTACACCGCGCGGTTCGAGGCCAAGCCGGCGATGGACGACGAGTTGAAGCGGATGCTGGAAGACCTCATCGAGGACGCGGTTAAGAAATTCCGTAAAGGGTAACGTGCGGCGAACGGTGTGAGACATGGCGAACTTTCGTGAATACAGTGCGCGGCTGGCGTCGATGAGCGGGATGCGGCGCGTGACGGCAACCATGAAGATGGTGGCCGCCTCGCATCTGCACCGCGCTCAGACGGAGCTGCGCCTCCCCGAGCCGTTCGCGGCCGCGCTGTGGGCGCTCGTGCCGATCGCGAGCCGGCCGTCCTTCGCGTCGCACCGGATCTGCCAGCCGCCGCCGGAGAAGGACACGCGCATCCTGCTCTTGGTGATCTGTTCGAACCGGGGCCTGTGCGGGGCTTTCAACAACGCCGTCGTGCGCGAAGTGCGGCGCTGGCTCAAGGAGCAGATCACGACGCGCGAGGCGCGCGTCGAAGCCGTCTATGTGGGCCAGAAAGGATATGCCGCCCTGTGGCGGGAGATCTCCCCGTGCATGAAGACGGTGGACGTGTCCGTACACCCCCAGGCGAAAGAGACGGCGCTCATCTCCAAACACGCGATGGACGCGTTTCTGGCCCGGCGCTACGACGAGGTGTGGATTGCGGGCAACCGGTTCGTGAGCGCGATGACCCATGAGCCGCGCATCGAGCGTCTGCTGCCCTATCTGAAGCGGCCGCAGATCGCGCGGCCCGACAAGGTGCCCGATGTCGCGCCGCGCCTCATCGAGCCCGACGACGAGCGCATGCTCGAGGCCATTTCGCGGCAGTGGGTGCATCTGGGCGTGTACGACGCGCTGATGAACAGCGTGGCGAGCGAGCACGCGGCGCGCGTGATGGCCATGGAGAACGCGACGGTCAACCTGCGGCGCATGGAGAAAGAGCTGATCCTGCTGCGGAACCGGGCGCGGCAGGCGGCGATCACCAACGAGCTGACCGAGATCGTCAGCGGCGCGGAATCTTTGGGTTAACGTAGAGGGGCTGGCCTCGTGCCGGCCCGGATATCAGAGGTCGTTATGAGTGAAGAGCAAGCGGACAGTGTGAAGCGCGGACGCGTGATCCAGGTGCTGGGCGCCGTGGTGGATGTGGAGTTCCCGGACGGCCACCGGCCGCGGCTCTTGTACGCGCTGGCCACAACCAACGCGCTCTTGAACGACAAGCCGTTCAACCTCGTGCTGGAGGTGGCGCAGCACCTGGGCGACTGCCGCGTGCGCGCCATCGCGATGGACTCGACCATCGGCCTGGTGCGCGACGCCGAGGTGCGCGACCTGGGCCAGCCCATCACCATGCCCGTCGGCAAGGCCACGCTCGGACGCGTGCTGAACCTGCTGGGCGAACCCGTGGACGGCAAGGGCCCGGTGCTGGCCGACGTGCGCCTGCCGATCCACCGTCAGCCACCCACGTTTCTCGCGCAGAATCCGGAGACGCAGATCCTCGTGACCGGCATCAAGGTGATCGACCTGCTGACGCCCTACCGCAAGGGCGGCAAGATCGGCCTGTTCGGCGGCGCGGGCGTCGGCAAGACGGTCCTGATCCAGGAGCTGATCCACAACATCGCGCACGAGCACGGCGGCTACTCCGTGTTCGCCGGCGTCGGCGAGCGCACGCGCGAAGGCACCGCGCTCTACCAGGAGATGGCCAGCGCGGGCGTGCTCGACAAGACCGCCATGGTATTCGGCCAGATGAACGAGCCACCGGGCGCGCGGGCGCGCGTGGCGCTCTCCGCGCTCACGGTCGCCGAGTATTTCCGCGACACGATGCGGCAGGACGTGCTGCTCTTCGTCGACAACATCTTCCGCTTCACGCAGGCGGGCTCCGAGGTGTCGGCCCTGCTCGGGCGCATCCCCTCCGCGGCGGGCTACCAGCCCTCGCTCGGCACCGAGATGGGCGAGCTGCAGGAGCGCATCACCTCGACCAAGCAGGGCTCGATTACCTCGGTCCAGGCCGTTTACGTGCCTGCGGACGACTACACCGACCCGGCGCCCGCCACGACCTTCGCGCACTTGGACGCCACGACCGAACTCTCGCGCGCGATCGTCGAGCAGGGAATCTACCCGGCGGTGGACCCGCTGTCGTCGAGTTCCTCGCTGCTCGCGCCCGAAGTGGTGGGCGAGGAGCACATGCGCGTGGCGCGCGGCGTGCAGGAGGTGCTGCAGCGGTACAAGGAGCTGCGCGACATCATCGCGATCCTGGGCATGGACGAACTCTCGGAGTTCGACAAGCTCGCCGTGTCGCGCGCCCGCAAGATCCAGCGGCTGCTCTCGCAGCCGTTCCATGTGGCCGAAACCTTCACCGGCATGAAGGGCCGCTACGTGAAGCTGGAGGACACCATCCGCTCGTTTGCGGCCGTGCTGGACGGCAAGTGCGACACGCTGCCGGAGCAGGCCTTCTACATGGTCGGCACCATCGAAGACGTGTACGAAAAGGCCAAGACGCTGAAGTAACTTATGACAACCTTCCCCTTCAGCATCCTGACGCCCAGCGGCACGATCGTCAGCGGCGACGTGACCCAGATCGAGGTGCGCACCTATGTCGGCTCGCTGGGGATCATGGCCAAGCACGAGCCCATCGTCGCGGCCTGCCCGGCCGGCGTGGTGCGCATCCAGCAGGAGGGCGTCTGGGTGCGCTTCAAGACCGAGGCTTGCCTCCTGACCACCGACGGCGAGAAGGCCACCCTCCTCACTCCGTTCGCCCAGTTCGCCGGCACCCAGTAATACCACTGCCGAAAAGTAATTGTACTAAACGGACGATCCCGCACACAGGGAGGGACGGCTTCCACGCCGTCCGCAGCCGGGGTGCAACCCGGCCCTCCCGTGTGCCTAGTGCCCGTATTATGGTCTAGGCACTTTTCGGCAGTGGTATAAGGACTCCCCTACTCTGCCACCAGCTCCCCGAGCAGCATGAGCTGGCTCATCCACACGCGCGTGCCCTGGAACTTGGGTTCGGCCAGCTCCTTCGCCGGGTCCTTCAGGCGGAAGGCCACGCTCTGGCGGTCGGGCTGCTCCGGATGGATCTCGACGGTCACCTCATGCGTCTGACTCATGTCGCCGTCGTAGACCAGCCCCAGCGTCGCGATGCGGTGATACGTGCAGTAGCTGTCGAAGCGCGGCACGGGCTTGGCGCCCGGCTTGCCGTCCACCGTCACCGTCACCTGCCCGCCGTCGGGCCCGAGCAGATCGTAGACCTTCGCCATGGAGCCCTTAAATTTGAACCGCAGCTTGCTACCCGGCTGGTCCGCCATCCAGATCTGGCCCATACGATCGCCGAACGACCGCTGGCGCCCGTCGTCAGCGGCCAAGGCCTTCCAGTTGCCCGTGAGCATCTTTTCGCTGAGGGGGACCATCTTGGCCGCCTCCCAGTTGTCGGCGATGAAAGCCTTCGCCAGCTTGGCCTTGTGGTCTGCGGCGGGCATGTCCTTCATCTGCGTCAGCCCCGCGATGATCGCTGCCTTGTAGAGTTCGTGGCCCTCCTCCCGAGGGTGCACCCCGTCGTTGGCGAAGAGCAGCCGCGGATCGGCCGCGATCTTCTCGCGGATCTGCTTGTCGCGGTCCGGCGACTCTTTCGGCACTGCGGTCTCAATCACCTTCGCGTCCATCAGCAGCTTGTTCTCCTTGAGCAGCTGCGCCACGCGGATGCCGAAGTTGATCGAGGGTATCCCGTAGTGATCCGCCAGCAGCTCCATGGCCGAGGCCGAGCGGTTGCAGACGCCGCTGCAATAGTCGTTCGTGAAGGCCGTCGTGATCGTATACGTGAACACGATGTCCGTGAGCGGGTCCTGCTTCCAGGTCTGGCGGACAATGCCCTCCATGCTGCGCCAGATCTGCTCCGGCGGCTGGCCGCCGTCATTGGTCGCAAACTCGACAAACAGCAGGTCGGGCTTATGCGCCAACACGTCGCGCCCCAGGCGGAACACACCCAGGTCGCTCCCCGTGCCGCCGATCGCCGCATGCACCTCTTTGAACGCGGCCTTGGGATAGGTTGCCTTCAGCCAGTCCGTCGTCATGTTGCGCCAGCCGTTCATCGCCGTGATCGACCCGCCGAGGTAGGCCACGGTCACCTCCTGGCCGGCCCCAATCTTCTTCATCACGTTGCCGACGCCTTCTCGCGCCCGGACCTCCTGCGCCTTGACCGCCTGGTAAGCCGGCACGTCCGCCGCCGCCGCGCTCAGGGCACACCCGCCGAGCAAAGTAACCGAAACTATCTGAGACAAGAACCGCTTCATAACCCTCCTTTGTTGACCCTTACTGAGTCCTCTGAATCCGTTGCAACTCCACGTTGATAGACCTCTCCAAATCGCCGGATTTCATTCCCATCCGCCTCTCGTACGCCGCCGAAACCACCAGGCCGCACGTCGGCGTGCCGCAGGAGCCCGCCGCTTCTCTGGGTTGGACACGCCGCAGGTCGATTTTCGAACCTGTTGGGACGCTCTTGAGTTTGCGGTACAGCTCAGGGCCGTCAGCGTAGGTGATGGCGAGCGTCGCCTCCTCGCGAGGCGCGCAGTTTTCCGGCACCGCCTGGACACACGGCTCTTCGCGCTTTGCTCGCGTTATGCGCTCAAGGTTCATCTTCCTCGCCAACGGTGCCAGCGCTTCACTCAGGCTGCTGACGCACGGCGCAAAAACGGCTTGAACGCTGCGGGCATAAGGCTGCACAGCGGAGGGCAGGCGTTCGACCTTCCCGCCCGTCTCCTGTAAATACGCGCCCGCAAACAGCGCAACAAGCACAAGTCCCCAAAGAAGCCTATTCACTCCCTCTCCCCCTCCCCCGGCAAGCCCCGGCAACGCGTGCAGCGTCACAGCGAGCCCGCCGCCTCCAACAGCAACTCCAGCGCCCTCTCCGACGCCTGCTCCCGCACCGCCTCGCGCCCTCCGGCGAACTGACAGCGTTCGGCGCGCACGCCTGCCGCCGTTGCCAAACCGAGATACACGAGGCCCACCGGCTTCAGCGGCGTGCCTCCGTCCGGCCCCGCGATGCCCGTCACCGAGACCGCCACATCCGCCCCCAGCCTGCCGCGCGCGCCGCCCGCCATGGCCTCGGCGCACTCGGCGCTGACCGCCCCCACGCGGTCCAGCACCTCTTGCGGCACCCCCAAAAGAGCGCGCTTCACCTCGTTGGCGTAGCTCACCACGCCGCCGAGAAACACCGACGAAGCGCCTGGCACCGAGGTGATGCGCGCGGCCACCAGCCCGCCCGTACACGACTCCGCCGTCGCGACGGTCACGCCCCGCCCTTTGCACACCTCCACCAGCCGCGCCTCGGCCGACCTCTCGCCGCCTTCTTTCATTCACGGCCACTATACTCTCCCAGCCCTAACCGCATCAAGCCCAACATTCCACCTTCCCCAACTTGGCCGCATCGTGTATCTTGTTCCCCATGCGTGTATTTCTAGCAATAGCCCTGCCTGATGACGTGAAGGCCAAGTTAACCTCCGCCGTTCAGCGCTTCGCACCCGTCGCCATCGACGTGAAGTGGTATACCAAGGATCAGTTCCATCTGACGCTCGCCTATCTGGGCGAGGTCTCCCCCGCCATCCTGCCCCACGTAACCGCCGCCGCAGACCGCGTGTGCGCGACGCTTCCCGCCTTCACCTGCCGCGCGTTCGGTCTCGGTTTCTTCGGGACGAAGCGCAACCCCCAGACGCTCTGGGCCGGGATCGATCCCCAGCCGACGCTGGAGGCGCTGCAGGAGTCGCTCTGGAAGGAACTCAAGAAGTTCGGCTTCGAGAACGGCGAACCGGACTTCAGTCCGCACATCACCCTCGGCCGCTGCCGCGAGTCCGCGCGAAACCACCCCGTGGTCGAGGCCATGGACGCGGACGAAGAGGTCAGCTTCGGCGAATGGGAGGTCGCACGCGTGACGCTTTTCGAAAGCCGGCTCACCCCGCGCGGCGCACTCTATCGCGCGCTCTCCCACTCCGCTCTCGCGGGTGTCTGAACAGACGACTGAACACCCAGCAATTCTAAATTGGGCTATTCCGTTCACAAACCTGCGCGGAATCTTGCGCAGGGCACGCCCAGAGGTCGTGCGCCACCCCTGAAAGATGCGCCGCGCACGGTGGCCCGCGACCTCCGGGCGCGGAGGCGAATGAACGGAGATGCCAAATTTAGAATTGCTGCTGAACACCCGTTTCGGCTGGCGTTCCACCTGAGAAAGAATTATCCTCATTACGTGTTTTTTTCGTATGACCGTTTAAGAATCGAGGTGACTATGACTACGACCGCACGATCCCTGAGTTTTGCCTTGGCTTGCACGTCGCTGTTTCTGTTCGCAGCGGGGTGCCGCTCGCCGCATGCGGGGCGCGCTGAGCAAGCCCCCAAACCGGCCGCCTCCTCCGTCCGCCAGCCGCTCGACGTGTTGATCGAAGAGGGTAGGCCCTCTGAAATGGAGGCGCGGCAATATGGCTACCGCCTCGAGCTGCGCGACGCGATGGAGCGGGATCTGCCCCGCCGGCTCGCGCGTTACGGCTTCGATGCCCGTATGATCCGGCAGCGCAGCGAGCACGGCGGGCCTGCCGGCGGCCGCCACCTTCTGGTCGTTCACTACGACGCCTACAACCCGGGCAGCGCTGGCGCGCGCATCGCCGTCGGCTTCGGCGCCGGAGCCGCGTCGCTCGACATGAGCATGACCTTGCATCAGGGCGGCGCGCCCGTCCTCTCGTGGAAAGACGGCTGCGGAACCTCCGGCCATTGGTCGCGCATCATCAACAAGCTCGACGACAACATGGGCAAGAAGCTCCAAGCTTTCTACCAGAAGCGCTAGCGGATGACGACGCGTGACAACATCGCCCGCGTCATTTTTCGAGAGACGTCGGCGCTCGCCGGAAAAACCGCCCTCGTTGAAGGCGCGCGTTCGATTACCTATGCTCGCCTCGCAGAAGCTGTCGGGTGCCTCGCGCAAGCGCTGGCCGAACAGGGCGTCAGACCGCTTGACCGTGTCGCATTCCTGTGTCCGGACAGCATCGACTACGTCCTGCTTTCACTGGCCATCCTCTCGCTGGATGCCGCCGTCATTCCGATCGCCCCCGGGCTCATGTCCGACGAGCGCTCGGCGCTGCCGGAACAGATGGACGTCCACCACATCCTTGCAGACGCCTCCGCCGCGTCCGACCCGGCGGGCGTTCCGTTGCGCTCCGCCGCCGACCTCAACCGCACATTCTACCTGACCACGCGCGCTCCCGTGCGCCCCCAGCCTGAGGGCTACGCCGCGATCCGCCCGGCCTTCATCCGGTTCTCTTCGGGAACGACCGGCACGAGCAAAGGCGTGGTTCTCTCCCATGAGGCCATCCTGGATCGCACCGACGCAGCAAACCAAGGGCTCCACGTCACCTCCGACGACGTCATCGCCTGGGTGCTCTCCATGAGCTTCCACTTTGTGGTGACCATCCTGCTCTTCCTGCGCAAGGGAGCCACGGTCGTGCTCTGCGGCGACCCGATGCCCGGCGCGCTGATCGACGCCTTGCCGCGCTTCCCCATCACGCTGCTCTACGCGAGCCCGCTTCACTACCGGCTCCTGACCGTCACGGGCGCGCTGACCCCGGCGCAGTTCGCCTCGCTGCGCATGGCCGTCTCGACCGCCGTCAAACTGCCCGCGCAGATCGCCCAAGGGTTCTTTGAGCGCTTCGGCATCCGGCTCACCGAAGCCTACGGCATCATCGAGGTCGGCCTGCCCTTTATCCACCGCCCGCACGAGCCGCCGTACGACGGAATGCTGGGAAAGCCGTTGCCGGATTATGAGGTGATGCTGGGCGTGGACGGCGAAGTGCTGATCCGGGGGAAGGGCCTGTTCGACGCCTATTTTTCGCCGTGGCAGCCGCGCCTCGCGTTCCAGGCGGACGGCTGGTTCCACACCGGCGACATCGGCGAACTCACCTCAGATGGAAGCCTGAGGCTGGTCGGTCGCAGCAAAGCGGTGATCAATTTCTCGGGCATGAAGGTCTTTCCCCAAGAGGTCGAAGAGGTGCTCAACCACTACCCCCCCGTTCTCGAAGCCCTCGTGTACGGCGAGCCCCATCCCGAATACGGGCAGATCCCCTGCGCCAAAGTCGTTCTGCGGGACGTCGGGGGCGCGCTCGACGAAGCCGCGCTCCGCGCCTTCTGCCGCGCCCGTCTGGCCCTGCATAAAATCCCCAAGTCCTTCACCTGCGTGCCCGCTCTGCCGAAGACCGCCAGCGGCAAGATCCGCCGCACCTGACACAGGAAGGTTACGCTGATGAAATACGCCCTCTTGATGGCCTGCCTCACGCTTCTGGCGTTCGCGCGGGCAGCGTCTGCCGCCGAGCTGCCGGACCTCCGGACCGTGGAGCCTGACTTGACGGTGCCCGCGATGACGTCGGACACGCCTGCGGCAGGGCGCCGCGTGCGGATGACCTTGGCGGCCTACAGGGGAACCGAGGTCCACCACGTGCTCTATCTGCCGACGGACTGGCAGGTCGGCAAGCGTTTTCCCGTGATCGTCGAGTATGCGGGCAACGGAGCCTACTCCAACCGGTACGGCGACGTCAGCGACGGCACGGTGGAGGGCAGCCGGCTCGGCTACGGCGCGAGCGGCGGCAAGGGCTTCATCTGGGTCTGCGCGCCCTACGTGAGCTTGGATCACACGCGCAATCAGACGACCTGGTGGGGCGACGTCGAGGCGACTGTGGGGTACTGCACGGGTGTGGTGGCCGAGGTGTGCGAGCGCTACGGCGGCGACCCGAAGGCCGTGTTCATCGCGGGCTTCTCGCGCGGCTCGATCGGCTGCAACTACATCGGCCTGCACAGCGACGCGGTCGCGGCGCTCTGGCGCGGCTTCCTCTGCCACAGCCACTACGACGGCGTGCGCCAGTGGGGCTATCCGGAGAGCGACCGCGCCAGCGCGGCGGCGCGGCTCGCGCGGCTCAAGGGCCGGCCGCAGTTTATCAGCCAAGAGGGCTCGGTTGCCTCCACGCGGGCGTACCTGGCGGAGGCCTGCCCGGCAGGGCGCTTCACCTTCGTACCGCTGCCCTACCGCAACCACACCGACGCGTGGACCCTGCGTGACATCCCCGCGCGCGCCGCCTTGCGCGACTGGCTAGCCGAAACGCTTAAGGAGTTCAAACCATGAACCTATCCACAAACACCAGACTCCTCGCCGCACTCGTTCTGTTCGGCGCGGTGGCCCGCCTCCAAGCGGAACTCATCCCTGTCGTCGAGATCACCGATCTGCGCGGCAACTCGCACTTCCAGATCTGCACGGATGATGAGAAGAAAAAGATCGAGGCCGAGCTAAAAGCCGAGTCCAAGTTTTATCTGAAAGCCCTCGCTGAAACCAAGGCGGATTGGCTCGTCATGCATAAGGACACGCCCTTCCCCAGCAGCCGTCTCAAGCAGCGCACCCTGCGGGTCATCAGCACCGCCATCAACCGTGAGGCTGCCGACAAGCTGCTGTCCAAGAACGAAGAGCGCAAGGAGCGTGCGCTCGCCAACAACAAGGCTGATGAAGAAGCCACCCTGAAAAAGAAGCCCTCGAGTGGCCGCAAGGGCGGCAATCAGGCTGCGGTTAAACGCGAGCAGGACAACGTGAAAGAGGATCGCGAACGGAACGCCAACGCCGACAAGGCCGAAACGGTCTTGCGGCAGAAGCTGTCGGCGGCCGCAGGTCACGAGGTGCCCTTCTACGGCGAAGTGCCCGTCGAGCAGAAGCAGGCCCCAGCCCCTAAGAAGAAGTGAGGCTCACACCTTGCCCTTGAAGACCCGGTGGATGAAGACCGTGTAGCCGATCACCACCGGCATGCCC
This sequence comes from uncultured Lentisphaeraceae bacterium, assembly GCA_964390795.1. Taxonomy (GTDB): domain Bacteria; phylum Verrucomicrobiota; class Kiritimatiellia; order RFP12; family UBA1067; genus CAYMLQ01. The sequence continues at coordinate 2,542 of CAYMLQ010000101.1, read as the reverse complement.
AGCAGCGCGATCACCAGCATCACGGCGAGCGTGCGGAAGGACGACGACGAGTTGAAGACCGTGAGCGAGAGCGCCGGGTCGTTGCTCGCGACGACGAGGTTGGGAAAGAGCGCCGCCACCACGGCCAGCATTACCAGCGCGATGCCCGCGCTCGAGGCGAGAAAGGCCTTGAGATCCTCGCCCTTGCGGCTGAAGGTGCGGATCAGCGCGAGCGCGACCACCGCCGCCACGCCGAGCGCGAGCGGCAGAACCACGCCGGTGCGCAGGTAGCTGAACGCCGTCCAGCCGGCCGCCACGAAAAAGAGCAGCGCGTACACCCGCCACGCCTGAGCCGCCCACGCGCGCGCCTTGAGCTGCGTCTCGCCGGACGTCTTGACCGCCAGGTAGAGCGCGCCGTGGACGGCGAACATGGAAAGGCCCACCAGCCCGCACACCAGCGCATAGGGGTTCAGCAGCGCGAAGAACCCGCCCGTGTAGTCGCCGTTCGCGTTGAGTTCCAGGCCGCGCACCAGGTTGCCCACCGCCACCGCGTAGAGCAGCGACGGCAGGACGCTGCCGACCGCGAAGGCGAAGTCCCAGGCCGCCACCCAGCGGGCGTCTTCGATTTTGTTGCGGTAGTTGATCGCCACGCCGCGGAAGATGAGCCCGACCAGCACCAGCATCAGCGCCAGGTAGAAGCCGCTGAAGACCGTCGCATAGACGGGCGGGAACGCGGCGAAGAGCGCGCCGCCGCCGGTCAGCAGCCACACCTCGTTGCCGTCCCAGAACGGCTCGATGGAGCGGATCAGCGTGCTGCGCTCCTTGCCCTTCTTGGCGAACAGGTGCCAGAAGCCCACCCCGAGATCGAAGCCGTCAAGAATCGCGTACCCGATGATCAGGATTCCGATCAGCAGCAGCCAGATGGTTTGCAGAGCGGCCATAAGCAGGGATCTCCTTCAGTTCTGGACATGATTACATGATTCACATGATTGAGATGGGCAACGGTAAACGCGACTCTTACGTTTGAACTGTAAACTGTCACTGCCAAAATTGAGTAAGAGTCCCACGTCAAGACCTGTTGCAACGAGATAATTGACAAGCTGTGCCTCATGACGCAGATGCAACACTTGGCAGGCCTTCAGTTCGATGATCACTCGTCCTTCAACAACAATGTCCGCAACAAATTCTCCCACGCTCGCGCCTCGATAGGAGACCGATATCGGGCACTGCTCCTGATAAGCGAGACCTTTCAAACGTAGTTCGATCAGTAAAGCCTTTTCATAAACCGACTCCAAATAGCCCGGGCCAAGTCTCCGATGAACTTCCATCGCGCACCCGATGATCTGTTCCGTCAAAACATCATTCTCGCCTGTCCACGCTGCATTCCGCCCGTCTTTCATCAACCTCTCCCCTAATCATGTAAATCATGTAATCATGTCAAAGAAAAAATTCGAGCTCCACGTCCTTCCGCCTTCCTGTCGTTAGCTTCCGGGGTGACCACATCACGTCGCCGGAGGGCCTTTGTCGATCTGCTGTTTCAGCAGGTAAATCCACACCCCAAAGAGCAGCGCGTAGATCAGCGAGAACAGGATGATCGAAGCCAGAATCTGCCCGGCCGGCACCGAGGCCGAAACCGCGTCCTTGGTACGCATCAGGTTGTAGACGACCCACGGCTGGCGCCCGACCTCCGCCGCGATCCAGCCCACCTCGTTGGCGACAAAGGGGAGGGGCAGCGTCAACACCGCCGCCTTGAGGAAGAGCGGGCTTTTCGCGGCGCCTCCGAATTTCTCCAGGGCAAGGCCGATCAATCCCAGCAAGGCGAACCACCCGCCGAGGTAGACCATCGCGTGGAAGCTGAAAAAGGTCGTCAGCAGCGGCGGCCGGTCGGCCTTGGGCACATCCTTGAGGCCCATGATCTTGGTGTCTTTAGAGAAGCCGACCGCATAACTGAGCAGGTTCGGAACGCCGAGCGCCCAGTCGGTCCGCTCCTCCTTGGCGTTGGGCACGCCGAAGAGCAGCAGCGGCGCGCCGGTCTGCGTCTCCCACACGCCCTCGAATGCGGCCAGCTTGACGGGCTGGGTACGCGCGACTTGGACCGCATGATGGTGGCCGATGAACGTCACCAACAGGACGGCGAGGAAAAACGGCAACAGCGCGCTCTTGAGCGAGCGTTCGGCAAAGGCCGTGTGCCTCCTCTTCAGCAGCATCAGAGCCGACACGCCGATGACGAAGAAGGTGCCCACTACCAGCGCGCCTGCGATGACGTGGCCGTAGCGCGGCAGGGTCGAGGGGTTGAAGACCGCGGCCCAGAAGCTCGTCAGCTCGGCGCGGCCGTTCAGGAGATGGTATCCGGCGGGCGTCTGCTGCCACGAGTTGGCCACGACAATCCAGAAGGCCGACAGCGTCGCGCCCACGGCGACCAGCAGGCTCGAAGCCCAGTAGACCTTGCGCGAGACGCGGCTCTCGCCGTAGAGCAGGATCGCGAGGAAGCTGGACTCCAAAAAGAAGGCGAACACGCCCTCCGCGGCCAGCGGCGCACCGAAGATGTCGCCCACGAAGCGCG
>CAYMLQ010000100.1:0-16175 GCA_964390795.1 uncultured Lentisphaeraceae bacterium | reverse complement strand
GTCTCAGGCGTTCACCGAGACCCTGCGCATGCGCGAGTACGTCGACCGCAAGGTGGAGGAGATCCCCGACGCGCCGGAGGGGTCGGTCTACGTTGAGGAGGATGACCTCGACGTGCTTCGCCAGTCGCTCGCCGCCCTTGGATTGATTCTCCAGTCAAAGGCACCGGATGACGCGGAGATCCAGACCGCGTTCAACCTTGTGACGACGGCGTTCACGGCCGTTGCGGGAGACGGCGCCGTCGAGGTCGAGGACGACGACGATGACGACGATGACGACGACGATGACCTCGGTGAGGAGGGGCTGGACGACGGCGAGGATGATGGCGAGGATGATGACGAGGACGAGGACGAGGACGAGGGCGCACCGAAGAGCGGGGGTCGCGCATGAGCTTGGGCGACCCGCACACGGAGATCGTTGATCCGCTGTCCGGCGACGACGAGATCCGTCAAGTTCTTAGTAGTTTTGCCGCAGCGCATCAGGTCGAGGGTGAGAAGCCCAAGCGCAAGGCGGCGGTCAAGAAGAGGGAAGAGAAGCCTGCTCCCCCGGTGCGCGTAGTAGAGCGCGAGCTGGAGGACGAGGACGAGGAGTCCGAGATGGACGATGACGACGAGTCTGTGGAGACGCAGTTCGAAGGCATGGCGTCCGAGGACAATACAGAGGACGACGACGATGGGTCTGATGGGCTGCCTCCGGCCTCTCGGGCGCGCAAGCCCAAGCCGGATGCGGGTCAGAAGGACGACATCTGGTCGTGGTACGAGAAGTTCAAGATCGGGGTGGACCCCGACATGGACATCCAGATCATGCGGGTGTACCCGAAGATCTTCCCCAACGGCGTCGTGGCCGAGGGGCTGCTCGACACTTGTCCTACCCCGATCGACGCTGAGTATGTTGCGCGAACGTACGGCGGGGGTCGGTACGAGATCTATGCGATGGGCCCTGGCAAGGGGGGTCACGGTCGCCGTCGCTACTCCAAGTACACTCTTTCTATCCCGGGTATCGCGAACTCTGCGATGCCGTCGTCGCTTGCCAAGGACGCGATCGGTAAAGGAGACACACGCATGCAGCATCCAGCGGTGGCAGCGCCACCCCCTGTTACTGAGAACACGAGCGTCACCCAGCAGGCTCTCAAGACCCTTGAGAAGGTCAGCGACGACGCGCAGAAACGCGCACGAACCCTAGAGGATCGCATGTACAACGGTGCGGCAAGCGGTGCGGCAGAAGCCACCAAGATGGCCGACATCGTGCGTGATGAGTCGGATAAGAGGGTCCAGCTGCTGCGCGACCAGGCTGAGCGAGAGGCGCGGTATATGCGCGAGCAGTCTGATCGGGAGGCAAAGCTGCTGGAGCAGCGCCTCTTGGAGCGTGACAGGGAGCTGGAGCAACTTCGAGGGGAGGTTCGTCAGATGCAGCAAGCCGCGCCGGGAACCATCAGGGAGATCGTGGACATGGTCCGGCCCAATCGGCAGGACGGTTCGATTAGCCAGGAGGTGATGAACTCGCTGCTGAGCAAGCACGCCACAGAACTGGAGGCGATGCGAGCGGCTCACGCTCGGGAGGTCGAGGCGACGCGCTCGGCTCACCTCAGGGAGATTGAGTCTGTTCGTCAGTCCAACGAGCGCGACCGTGACGCCGACCGCCGTGAGGCTGCTGCCCGAGAGGCGCGCATCGCGGACCAGCTTACGCAGGTGCGAGAGGAGCGCCGACGCGACTTGGAGATGCACCGTCAGATGCAGGAGCAGCGGGACACTGCGTCGCGGGATCGCGAGCAGAGCCGCGTCGAGCTTGTCGATACCATGTGGCAGGCGCGCACGCGGAGCGCGGAAGAGGCTGCCAACTTCCGTATTGCGTCCTTGTCTGCTGAGTCCGAGCGACTCCGCGGGGAGCTTGCCGATCTGCGTTCGAAGGCGCGCGAGGACGGAGACGTCTATTCTCAGATCGAAAAGGCCAAGCAGCTGCTCGATGTCGCACGAGAGATGGGCGGCGGCAGCAGCGGCGGTGGGGGCGGTCTGGGCTCAGATATTGACCTGTCCCCGCCGCCCCCTCCGCCGCCGCCCCCTCCGCCGTCCAAGGGCGTCATCGATCAGGTCATGGAGCACGGCCCCATGATCGCCAAGATCGTTGGAGATCTTGTTGGTTCGGACACCAAGAAGAAGGCTAAGCGGCCTGCTGCGCCGCCGCCGCCACCGATGGGCTCGGTGGTAAATACCCCTCAGGGGCGGATGGTCGTGACACCGCAGGGCATGGTGCCGGAGCACATCTATGCTCAGAGCGTGCGGAGCCAGGTGAATCCGCAGATGCGGATGTTCGGTCCGCCGCAGATGCCTCAGCTTGGGGCGCCCATGCCCCAGATGCCCCAGATGCCCCAGATGCAGCAGATGCCCGGCCAGCGTGGTCCGCAGCAGCGCGGTCCGCAGCAGCGTGGTCCGCAGCAGCGTGGTCCGCAGCAGCGCGGTCCGCAGCAGCGCGGTCCGCAGCAGCGCATGCAGGGTCGCCCGATGCCGCAGCAGCAGCTCGCCCCACGGCGCACCTCTCGTCCGCAGGATGAGATGGACGCGTACGTGGCGCAGGTTGGTGAGCAGGACGAAGACCAGGGAGACTCGATGTCCGACGAGCAGTCCACGGCAGCCGCCGATGACATGGTGGTTGCAGCGCCGAACATCTTCGAGGCCGAGGAGCAGGTTGCTGGAGCCAAGGAGCCTCTCTCGGGCACGGCGGCCATGTTCATCGCTCGCGCGCTCGACGAGGGCTTGAACGACGCGCTGGAAGTCGACGAGTTCATCAACGCGATCAAGCAGCGGGTGCCCGAAGACTACTTGCAAGATCTCGTGAAGTACACTGCGCAGGAGGTGGTGGCGAGCGTGCGAGAGCACGCGCCGCGCAGCATGGCCTTGTCGCCCGGCGGACTGGAGTTCACGTCGGCTGTGATGACGCGCCTTCGAGCCATGTACGGAATCGCTTGAGACTTCTAGCCGGTTAGATGGTAGTCTCGCGCCGACGTGAGCTACCAACAAAACCAAACGACCGAACGACGCGCTGGCCGAGTTCGCTTCTTCCACGGAGCGACTCGCGTCGGCGTTGTCTTTTTTGATGGAAGGGCCGCCGCGTTTCCTGCTGATCCGTTTCTGAGGGTGGGCCTCGCGGCGGGCGATTCGTTCGTGATGGTTGTGACTCGGGAGGGTAAGAAGGTCACGGCTGTCGCGATCACGCCGATGCCGCCTCCGCGCGTGCCTCTAGCTGCTGTCGGGCGCGTCACGCCTAAGGTGTACGACCGTGTGGGCCGGGGTCTTGTCACCCGCAAGAAACCTGAGCTGTTGGGTTGCACGCAGGTAGAGAGCCGTGCGACAGTCCCGGCGGGCCGCCCTGGGAGTCGTTCATGAGAACGTCGGCGCCAGGAACTGACTATCTAAGCGTACCGTCGAAGCGCATTCAGTATCTCGGCACGCCGCAGACCGTTGCGACGATGTCGGCGCTCGCCCTTGGTCCAAGGGGAGAGCAGTCGACGCTCGTCCGCAGGCATGCAGAGCGTATCGTGGGGAGCCTGCGCCCGAAGGACTACGCGTCCGAGTTGATGGCGATCTTCTACTGGTGGTGCCGCGCAGGGCGGTACACCCGCGACCCCATCCACGTCGAACTCCTGAAAGACCCGGAGCGTCTCGTCACGGACGGGGAGCGTGGGCATCTGGTGTGCGACTGTGACGAGTTTGCGCTCGGCATCGCGACAGATTGTTTGGTGATCGGCGCCCCTGCGCAGTTTGTGACGGTGGGGTTCCGTCCGCGCATGCCGGGTGCGCCGGAGATCTATACGCACGTCTTTGCGCGTGCGCAGGACCCGCGCACAGGCATCTGGTGGGTGCTTGACCCCGTCGCTGGCGTTAAGGCTGGTTCGATGCTCAAGCGAGTACAGCAGTACCGTATCTATCCGATTGGGTGAAGCATGGCCTACGAATCAATCTCACACGCTCGCTCGCATCGTGCGCCTTTCGCAGGGCTTGGTCGCGCGCCCGGCTATATGGGCAATTACTGCTCGGATGGCATGGCGGGGCCGAGTCCGGGTGATGCGGGTTACCGCGCGCTTGCCAGGCATGCCTCGTTAGGCAACAGCGCAAAGTCAGCGTCGACGGGCGGCGGAGATATGTTGCAGAGCGCAATCTCGGCGTTCACGGGCGGCGCGGGTGCTGGTGGTGGCGGGCGGCGGGGGCGGGGGCGGGGGCGGCGGCGCAGCTGCGGGTGGGCCTGACCCAGTGGCGGCGGTGGCAAGCGCTGTCTCTGAGACCATGAAAGCCACGGGCACCGCGATCGACGCTGCAATGGGAGGGCCTCAGAAGCGCGAGCGCGAATCGCGGCGCAATCTGCAAATCGCGCAGCTTACGGCGCAGGCGGCGGCGGGCAATGCCGCCGCGCAGGTTGAAATTGCGCGGCTTCAGGCAGAGGCTGCGGTCGAGTCTGCAAGGCTTGCTGGCCAATCGGGTGATGCCTCAACCAAGAAGATGATGATGATCGGCGGAGGCGTCGCCCTTCTCGCCGTCATCGGAATCGGCGCCGCAATCGCTTTGAAGTGATCCGATGAGCTACGCGAAATTAGGCGGAGTGCAGTTAGTCACGGCCATCGTTGAGACGGTGGCAAAAACGACGAGTGCCGCCACCGACGCAATTACTGGAAGGCATGCGAAAGAGGCGCGTTCCGCTAGTAACGTGGAGAAGGGTGCGCGCGCCGAACTAGAGGGCGCACAGGCTTCCGCACAGTCGTTGCAGCAGGCCGCCCTGATTGCCGCCGAGGGGCAGGTAGCGACTACCGCTGCGCGCATCGAGGCCGAGAAGAAGGTGACCGAAAAGCGCAACAGGGTGATCCTTATCGGGTCTGGCGCGCTGGCAGGGGCGCTGGTCCTTGGACTCGTAGGTTACCGCCTGACGAGGAACCCGTGAGTTACACGCAGCCCGCGCTGGGTTTGAATTTGTACGACCTTGCCACAGGCCTTGTTGGCAAAGGCATCGATTATGCAGCCGGTGGCCCCCAGCAGAGGGAACGCGCTCGCGCGTCTGCCGGGCGGACAGAAGACTTGCGCCGCCAGACGGCCGAGGCGCAGGCTACGACTCAGGCAACCGCCGAAGCGCTGCAACAAGCAGCAGCGCGGCGTTCGGCAGAGCTTGAGGCAAGCGCCGCTGAGGATGCCGCCAAGGCTAAGAAAGCGTTTATCATGAAGCTCGGCATCGGTGCCGCAGCTGTGCTAGGGCTAGGCGCTGTCACTTGGTTTGTCACTCGGGACTGACGAGGGTGAAGATGTACAAAGACGACGCTCTTACACGGTACACGCGCGCGGCTGGTGAGCAGATCATGATGCACGTCATGGCGCAGCCGCAGGGCGCTCGCTCTGAAGTTGTGCGCGCGGCTCTTGAGTCGATCAAGCCAGGGCTTCACGCGAAGGTCGATCGCATGGCGGGCCGGATTGCCGCTGGGGGCATTTCTGCGTTCATGGCGTACGAGGAGGCCCTTCGGCTGGCGCTCGCCGACGTGTTCGTTGACTCGGTCAAGGCGCTCGGCAAAGTGCGCGCTACGGGTCGCGTTGACGATGCAGCGCTTGACGCGCAGCGTTTGTTTTACGGGCAGCCTGACGAGCAGGCGCTCTCTGGACTTGGCGCGGACTCAGGCCTTGGCAACGCGGCGAAGGATGCGGCCAACTTCGGCATAAACCTACTGCGCTCAGCGGCCTGCTCCCCCGAGGTCAAAGATGCCATCCTCGGCACTATCAACAACGAGACGGCGCGCAGCCTGACTACAGCTGGTCTCGCGACGGCCAAAGGTGTTTCCAACTGCGCAGGGCTTCCTGGGGCGACGCCCGCGCCCGCTCCCGCCGCGGCGCCGCCCCCCCCGCCGCCGCCTCCTCCTCCGCCGCCTGACAATACTATGATGTATCTGGTGGCTGGTGGCGCCGTGCTCGGGCTTGGCGCCATCATGTTCTTCGCACTCCGCAAGTAAATCCAAGTTAGGGGACATCATCTATGAGACCGCGCAAGAAGACTTCCAGGCCGACCGGAATGCTCGCCAATCCTCTCGACGCGTACGAGCCGTACTACGATCTCGTCACCAACGCGGGGGAAGCGATCGTACTCTTTGCTGGCTCGCACACGGACCACGGCTTGCGTGAAGAGCACTGGAACTTTGTCGAGCGGCTGGCCAGGAAGCACGTCGAGCAGCACGGGATCGTACCGATGATCGGGACCTACGAGATGCCGTCGGAGATCGAGTCGCTCCCGAACGGGCTCTACGGTCCGGCGAGCGGCGACCAGCCGGTTCCCGAAGAGGGAGTCTTTTACGCAAGCCGCGGCGGTCGTCCGTGGAAGGACAGGCTGATCTTGGCACCCAAGCGCGAGAGCCATCTGATCACGGTGATCGCCGTTCCGGAGTTTCGCGCTGACGCGCCGAAGGAGCGTCTCGTTGCGTTTACCGCCTACGGCGGTCCGATGGCGCCGCAGAACGCGGATGATCCCGGCAACAAGAACCCCGACACTGCCCGTAAATTCTGGGCAGAGCATGCTCTCGCGGTCGATGAGGTCCCGTCGTCTTAGCGCTTGCTTGGATAGAGTGGTTTGCCGTGGGCTGGCATGCCATAGTTTCTAATTACGCTGGAGAAACAGACACATGGATGAGTACGCATTCGACGGCGACGGGCTTGGTGTCGAGACCGACAACTCGATGGAGAACACGGCGTTCGACTACATCCCGTCCGAGGATGGGCCGTACGGAAGTGAGTCACTGACGGAGACAGACCAGTCCCCGTACGCGCTCGACTACAACGGACCTGAGACCGAAGACCCGGGCATGGGGCCGGGCATGGTCCAGACTGACTTCGGCGCTCACCCTTGGGGCACCGGAGCTGGCGGCGGCTACCGCCCGATGTCGCAGTCGCGTACAGATGATCAGCCGCTCGGCTCCACCGAAGCGCAGAAGCGCCTGTCGATTCAGCAGCCGTCCAACGCGGCGATCGATCCGGAGACGATCTACGACCGCCAGTCGTATGAGTACGCATCCGGCGACACGGTCGGCGCTGGGATCTTCGACATGCCGGAAGGCGTGACCTGGAACGCCAACGACGGCATCTTTGCGAACCACTACGCGATGCCCGGGTACATGGCCAAGGAGCCGATGATGTACCCGTCGCCGTCTGCGATGATCGACACGCAGACCGGTCTGCCTACCGTCGTCCAGCCGAGCGCGAGCGGCGTGCAGCTGTCGATGAACGCGCCTCCTGGGACAGAGGTCTACTCGCCGTTCCGCCAGATGACGGCGATCACCAACCGCACTCCCGTGCCGCGCGTGCCCTACGCGCAGACTCCGCTTCCCGGCGGAACTCCGGTCGGCCGCGCGGGAATGTCGGGCATGCCGATGATGCCCGGCCAGATGCCGCTGCCCTCTGCGAGCGCTGCTGAGACTTTCGGCAACGCCGCCGCCATCGCGCTCATCCGCCGCGCTGCGATGATGAAGACGCCGCAGCGTGAGAAGTTTGTCGAGCGGGCGATGGCGATGCTTGGGCCGCAGAAATCGACGGCGGCTGTTGTGGCGATCCGTCGCCTCATCTCCCTTGGTTACCCGTCTACGCACGTCGTCGAGCAGGTCTTTGCTCACTGCGTCATGCACGCCGTGGTCAGCGAAGTCATGCACGTCGCGCGGACGGGGCGCCCTGTTCCGCCTGCTCAGTCGATCGTCCGTGCGGCGACATCGACCGCAGCGCAGATCGGTCCCGACGCTGCGCTTGTCGACGCTGCGCAGCGCGTGGTGCCTGCCATCACGAACCCTGCTGCGGCGCGTGCTGAGCTTTCTGCGTTCCGTGTTGCCCCGGCTCGTGGTCAGGTGCGCGCAACGCTCGGCAGCGACGGCCTGGAAGGACTTGGCGAGGACCGCGGGGCGCCAGACCCTGCGCGCACCGCGTCTGTCAACACGGGCATGGGCACCGGGGCGAAGGTCGCCATTGGGCTTGGCGTCGCAGCGGCAGGCTTCGCTGCATGGAAGTATCGCGACAAACTGTTTGGAGGTACGTGATGGTGCAGCCCTCAATGACCGCTGTGATGGGTGTGGATGATCAGCAGGCGCAGTACGCGCAGCCGATGTATCAGCCACAGCAGGCAGCGCACCCAGCGATGGCCATGTACGGCCAGCAGATGGCGGGCGCTCCCGTGATGGGACTGCCGCCGGGCGCGGCACCCTATCCGCTGTACGGGCTGCCGCACGCGCTCGGCGCAGACGAGGCAGTGCCGATCTATCGGCGCTGGTGGTTCGCGTTTGCGGGCGGCTTGGTCGTCGGCATCGCTGCAAGCGGGGCCCTCTACTGGAAGTTCATGAGGAAGCCATGAGCTATCAACCGAACCGGCTGACCATCGGATACGAGCGCGCGAAGGTGTTGAACCCGTGGGTCTTTGCGGACCTGCGGCAGCCCCAGCGCATGCGCGGCTTTGTGTCGCCGCTCGTGTACCAGACGCAGCCTCCCACCGTGTATCACCCAAACCTCTCGGGGCTTGGCGCCGACGAGGTTGGGGCGCAGCAGCCTGCTGCTCAGCTGCCTGCCGCCGAGCCACCGGTCACGCAGCAGACCATTCAGGAAGAGCAGCGCGCCATGCAGCGCGCAGCCTTCGAGATGCAGAAGCAGTCAGTCAGGCTGTCGAAGCGCATGGCGGCAGTGAGTCTTGTGAGCCTGGCTGTCGGGATCGCTGGCTTCAGCCTTGCCGCGTACGCTCATTACAAGAAACTCCGCTGAGGTTCAGATGTCGTACTCACTCGCGCTTAGTGGTGGTGGCGGTGGCAGCAGTGAAGAGGGCGTGGTCCGCAAGCTTGCGGCCGGGCAGATGGTCACCGTCCGGCTTCAGCCGCACGGCCTGAACACGAGCAATCAGGGGCCGGTCTTCGCTGAGCTTGATCGGGCGATGGCGAGCCTTGGCATCTTCCGCGGGGCCGACTACCGGGGCTGGGGCGGAGGAGAGCGTACCCCGGACAGCGCGGGAATGGTCGTCTACATGGCTCCGATGAAGACGAGCCAGTACACGGCGAAGCAGGTCGCGGACCTGGCAAACGGCGCCGTCAAGCGCGTAGAGCAGGCGCTGGGCGTCAAGCGCTTGTCTCTGGTCACGATCAAGCACCCGCGCGCCACAGGCGACATCGTGCAGTCAGCACCCCCGCCTGCGCCGGATGGCGGCGGCCTTCCTGTCCCGGAGACACCAACGCCGTCGGGTGGCGGTTCGTCGTCTGAGGAGTCTTCCGAGGAGCCGAACTTCTTCACCCGCAAGATTGGCCCTGTTCCGGTCTGGGCGATCGGCGCAGGAGTGGTCGTTCTGGGCGGTGGTCTGGTGCTGCTTGCGACGATGCGCAAGAAGCCCGCGGCGTGATTTCGGGAGAAGTGACATGAGCTATCATCTCGGCAATTCTGCTACTTATGTTAAGTTTCCTGTGTACGGGTGGTGGATGATCTCCAGCCCTGAGACACGGATGCAGCTCCGGGCGGTAGGCATTGAGGTCTCTGACATCCCGCAGGCGACTGAGATGATCGCGTCGAAGACCGCGCCTGTCTTCGTTCGCATCGAAGACCGCGGCTCGGCGATGGTCGTGAGTTATAAGTATCTAGGCGGAAGCATCAGCGGCGATGTCGGCGGCTTCAATATTAGCCAAGGCATTGTGCCCCTGCGCGAAAAGCTTTTGCGTCCTTCTAACGTCAGGACGTTTAGCGAGCAAGAAGTGAATATTCTTGCGGAGATACCGGAGCGCGCTACCCGAGAGCGCCTCACCAAGGAAAACGCTCGCCAGCCGGGTGCGTCGCCTCCTGCCAATGCACCGCCTGCGCCGCCTGCGCCGCCAGCTCCTGCCGACCCGGGCGCTGCGCCTGCGCCTGCGCCAGCGACCCCAACGACGACTCCGTCCGGCCCTGCGCCGACGTCGGCCAAAAGCAACACCGGCCTCTACCTCGGCCTCGGCGCTGGTGCGCTGCTGCTGCTGGTTGGCCTGGGCTACTGGTCGAAGGGCCGGTGAGGTCATGAGCTACCATCTCGGCAAAATCGCGCTCGCCACAGCCGACGACCCTGCGGAGCCGCTTCCGGAGCAGGCGCGTTGGTATCGCGTGACTCCAAGCGTGCTCTCGTGGCTGAGATCTGCATACCCGAACGACACGTCGATTCGGTCCGAGGTCATTGAGCCGACAACTACGGCAGAAAATAGCTTCATCGGAATCGCTTCCGGCGGAGAAGACATGTTCTACTTGTCTTGTCGCGGCGAGCAGAACCGGTTCGGTATCTTTGCGCGACATGGTTCGGTTCGGGCTCCATACGCGGACCCGGTCGGTGAGCCCTTGCTCACTTGGCAGCTTGTGTCGGACGTGTGTGGGCTTAACCGGCGCGGCATTGAGCTGCGCGAACCAGCTCCGTCGGTAGACAAGCCGCGCATGGTCGTGCGTCCGCCAGCGAAGACAAACTGGGGTCTGTACATCGCCGCAGGGGCGGGCGCAGGGCTGCTGCTTTTCGGTCTGAGTGCACTCGCGAGTGCAAAGAGGTAGTTCGATGTCGTACCATCTCGGCAACAACGAATCGACGACCCCCTCGGCGCAATCGCCTGGCGGGGGTCCGGCGACGGCCACACCCCCAGTGCCTGCCGCGCGCACGTACAATCGCTGGTACAAGGTCACTCCCGCTGTGCTGGAGTGGTTCAGGTCACGGTATCAGGGCGATCAAGGCGTCGACTACGAGATCGTTCAGCGGGCACCTGCCGAGCTGGTTTATGTTGGCTATTCGCCCGGCGGCGGATGGCTGGCATTCCGGCGCGGAGACGGGTCACAGGGCGATATCCAGGGAACATTCTCAGACCCGCCAGCAAACATCGCTCCGCAGCTGACCCAAGGACAGGTCGACGCAGTCTTCGCTTCGATGGCAAGCGACGGCGCGAGCACTAAAGCGCGGCCCCGCGTTCCTGAGGACAAGAGCAAAAAGGCAGCCCTGTACATCGGCATCGGCGCTGGCGTCGCGTTTGCTGTGACGGTCGGCTACGTGCTGCTGTCGCGCAAGAAAGCCCCGATGCAGGCGAATCGCCGCCGTGCGAGCCGGGCTCTTGGCAGCCTGCGCGAGAACGCGTCGAAGAAGTGGTATGTCCTGCGTGCGCCTGCTGGCCGAGAGCTGGTCGTCGAGAAAGCTCTCAGAAATCAGATCGTCATGCGCGAGATGTCGGACTCGTTTGGCGAGATCTTGGTCCCGATGATCAAGAAGACCGTGAAGCATCTCGATTACTCGGACCCTAAAGATCCTACCAAGAAAAAGTTCAACCCTTTCGAAGCGCCGCGCACGCTGACGCAGACTGTGCACGAGGCGCTGTACCCGACCTACATCTACGTGCAGATCGCCGAGCCAATCACGCCTCGCGTGCGGTTCTTGCTGAAAGCTACGCAGGGCGCGCAAGGGCTTCTGCCGACGCCGGTCACGGACGAGGAGATCGCCGAGATCCGCGAGAAGATGGGTGCCGAAGACCCGCTTGCATCGCTTCCCATTGAAGAGGGCAGCGAGGTGGAGGCTGTTTCTGGCTCCTTCAAGGGGTTCTCGGGCAAAGTCAAGCGTCTCATCCCGAAGGCGAAGTCTGCGCTGGTGACGCTCGAAATCTACGGGCGTGCCACTGACCTCGCGCTCCCGCTTGTGCAGCTCAAGCTGGCGAAGGCACCCAAGCCAAAGCCGTAGGGCTCCTCAGGACCGCGGGGCGCCAGACCCTGCGCGCTGCACCAGTAGATCGCATCAGGAGACGACATGGCTCAACGGAAAACAAGCAGGGGCCGCACCTTGCGCCCGAACAGCGAACTGGGGCGCCAGGTGTATCCCGTGTCGCGGATCCTGCGGAGCAAGCGCACGAGCAGGCCACGCGGCCTTCAGTTAAATTCAGGCGACTTGCCGCGGACGTTGGGCGAGTGGTACGCGAGGAACGAAGCGCGGATGAGGTACTTGCTCGACGAGGACATCCGTCGTGGTGCGATTAGCGAGGATGAGATCGCGCTCGCAGAAAACCAGGTCGTTGCCTGGGAGTTTCAGAAGCGCGCAGTGCAGGAAGACCTCCAGCGGTCCAGTGTCCGAGCCTTGAGAGAAGCAGCGCAGGTCATTGACGACCTTGAAGATGACCCCGATTTTCAGGATCTGTGGGGCAGCACAAAAAAAGGAATCTTGTATGCCTGGGCCAGTGAGTTCCGCAGTACTGGGATTCCGTATGACTTTCTTGAAAAAGAGCTACGGCTGTCGCGGCGCGACTCTGAGACGCGCACAGTTTTGCTGACGATGGTCGCAATCGCTGAGTTGTCCGTCAAGATTAATTGGCTGAAGCGTCAAATCGAGATGGCCGTGAAATCCGGCGCAAAAGCAAAGCGCCTGCGCGCAGAACTGCCATCTGGTCCGCTTGTGAGCGGAGCAGCCGGTCCGCGCCTCGGCTTCGAAGAAACGTACGACAGAAGCGATGTGAGTGGAGAAATTCTGCCGGTTGTGAGCAGAATCGGCGAGAAGTACGAGGAAAGCGATTGGGACCTGTGGTCGCGGGCGCGGAAATCGGCGTCAGACGCGGCGCACGATCGCCGGAGTGTGCTGAGGCAGGTACGGATTGACTCGCCAATCGAGGCAAACCGAGGAGCGATCTACGCCCTCCCCAAGCGCAAGGCGTACCCGATCACATCGCGCGAAGACGCCATCAACGCGACGAAGCGCTTGAAGCAAGGGCGTGTGAAGGACGAGGCAGACGCGAAGCGCATCATCGCGGCGATCCATCGCGAGCACCTCGACGTCTGGCGCGAGTACCTTGAAGGGTATCCCGTGTCGCGGATCATGAGGAGCAAGCGCAAGGCTTCGCGCGCGAGGCGTGCCAAGGCTTCGCGCGCGGGGCGAAGGGCACTGAAGTGACGCCGCAGGAGCAATACTGGCATCAGCGATCGGGCGGTGGATGGCGCGAGAACGCCGAGCAGGCGATCCTCGCGAACCCGTCGTACTTCGTTTGGTGGTACACCGCGAAGAGTCTCGCCCTCGTAGCCGCTGTCGCGTGGGAACGTATCTGCTAGGGAAAAGTCACGGACGCCGCGCGGCAATGCGTTTGAGCAAAACAGGAGACCGAGAATGAGCTACAGCCAGCGTCAGTCGGGAGTGCGCAGCGGGTCGTTGGGCGTCTTTATGATGAACCCGGACGCGAAGACGACTTCAACGTCTACGTCAACGGGGCTCTCGACGTCAAAGTCAACGTTTACGGCTCCCGTCAAACTCTTGGCTGCCCAGACGACTGCGATGACTTCGGGTTCTCTTGTGACCGGCACGACGACCGGCGGGGGCTCTATCGCCCTGTCGAAGGCCCAGCAGATGGGGATGCAAACTGGGCCGCTGTTCACCTCAACGACCACGCAAGAGTCGTTGGCTCAGCGCGTCGAGAGAGCTTCCCTTGACCCGCGTGCTGCCGCGTCTTTCGCCGCAATCGTGGCCTCTGAGTGCGCTGGGATCTATGCGCGTGACGCGTCACTCCCGAAGTGGGAGCCGCCTCCTGCGCTCATTCCAGCGGGTTCGTTTGTGGCGTACGTCGCACCCGTTGTGAGGTGGGACGATGCGACGGCAGGGTCCGACCCAGCGCGGAAGGTCATGCAGCAGATGGCGTACCCGAGCGCTGCCTACGATGCGCGCCTGAGCGACGCTGGCCGCAAAGCGGCTGACAACCAGAGGAAGTTTGGCCCACAGCCAAACCCAAACTGGCAATACACGCCGATCTTCCAAGAGTACACGGCAAGGCAGGCGCCGGGCGTGAAGGGAACGGTAGCAGACATCAGCGACCGCATCGCGGCTGCGACTCCGTTCTGGTTTGAGCGTACTGGAGACGCCGCTTCTCGCGGCGCGTTCGCGATCGTGGTCCAGCTCAAGAAGGAAGCGAACACGGACGCGCTGACCGCGTGGGTTCAGGTCAATCTTGCACAAGCCATGCGCGACAACGGAATGTCGGTGGGAGGCACGGTTCTCCCGTTGCCTGTGCTTCTGTCTTTCAAGTCGTGGTCCGACAAGGACGCGCAACCGCAGATCGCAGACGCCGTCGAGCGCGTGCGTCGCTCGCTGGGTCAGCTGGCGACAGCCTTCAAGGTCAACTTGCAGGGCGTTACGGCGCTCAAGAAGAAGCTTGACAGCTCTGCGCTGAAGCTCGGCAAGCTCGTGAGTGAGATCCAGACAGGCATCACGACTGCTGCTGGCGTTCAGACGTTTGTCACGGAGGTCAACAACGGCGTCGCGTCTGCGGTCGCGCAGCTGGATGCACTTCCTGCGACAGTTGTCGAGATCCCACAGCTGGAGGGCGCGAGGGCTTCCGTTGCGGCCGTGTCCAAACTGGCCGACACCCTGGAAGCAAAGATCGCGACGGACGCGGCCTCGATTCAGCTTGCAATCTCGCGCGGGCCTACGATTGGCCAGGAAATGACTGCCCTGAAGCAGGAGTATACGCCCGCCAAGATCATCGCCATCGCAATGCCCGAAGCCGAGGCGATGGCCAGCCGAGCGCCGTTCGCGGAGCAGGCCGAGAGGGTTCGCTGCTCTGCGATGTCTATCTTGCAGCAGCAGGCAGGCAACGCGTTCGATGCTTTGCATCGCAAAACGAATGAAGCGAATCAGATCTCTGCCACGCTTGATGTGCCAGGGCTTACGGCGTCGCTGGGCGCTCTGAACGGACTCAGCGCTGCGGTCGCGTCGTTGCGCGCAGCCGTCACCAAGGCAAGCGCTGCGCTCGACGCCAAAGAGAAGGAGCTTGGTCTCGACTGGTACTTGCGGAACTTCTACGGCCTGCCTGTCTGGGCATGGGGAGCCGGGGGTGCCGCGCTGCTCCTTGGCGGGGCTGTCTTCATCCGCGCGCGCAAGAAGAAGGCTGCTGCGTTGGCCACTGCGAAGTGATAGGGTAACCGCCGATGAACCAGCCATACAACCCGATGCAGCCTCCGATGCAGTACCCTATGCAGCCGCAGATGCACCCGCAGATGCAGCCGCAGGCACAGGCGTACCCGCCGATGCCTATGCCGATGCAGCCGGTTCCGTATCCGCTGGCGCCGCAGATGACGCCTGCCGCGTACCAGCCTGCGTTCCATCGGGGGCCGTATCCGTACCCGGCTGGCACCTACCCGATGGACATCGTGAGCCCGAACACGAACCCCATGCCGTGGATGGGTCCGTATCACGATCCCTCGATGAGTGGCGACGATGATGAGGAGAACATCCTCCTCAAGAAGTACGGGGGGCTTCCGGTGTGGGGATGGGCGCTCGCTGCGGCTGCGGTCGGCGGCGTTGGGTTCGTCGTCTACCACAAGGTGCTCAAGAAGAACGGCGCGTCGGATACGCCGTCGAGCGACTCGGACGCGTCGGACGGGGATGAAGATGCGCGCGAGGTGCGGAGCAATAAGAGCACGTCGTGGTCGCCGTCTCGGTCTGGCTTCGGGGCCGAGATTGAACAGGGTCTCAAAGCCGAGGGGATTCACGGGGTGAGGGTCTATATCGACGCGGATGAGGCGGCGAAGACCATCAAGACTCCGTCGCCACTGATCACGCTGCGTGCGCCGAACGCCTCTTCTGTCCTTCTCAATGGGCAGATCAGCAAGATGCTGAAGGCAGAGGGGCTGCGCCCGGTTGAGACCGCGGACGGGATCATCGGCCTGTATCCGGACAAGAGCAACAAGCGGGGCAAGGCTTGGGAACAGTACATCGACGATCTTCGTGATGAAGGCCAGAAAGTCTGAGGAAACCATGGCGTACTTTGCAGACCCCGCGCAGACCAAGATCATCAACTTCATCCCCGTTCAGACGCTCGGGAGCCCGAGGACGTCTCCGGCGCTGCTTGGCTCGTATACTGGCCTGGGGAATACTGGCGCTGGGGCCGTACCGGCTGTCACGGTGCCGAAGATCGACGTCCAGCGTGCCCTGATTGGAGCTGGTAGGCTGGCCCCTACGCTGCCGAGCGGAAGGACCGCGGCCGACGGTGACTGGGGAGACAGAAGCAGGGCGGCTATGCGCGCGCTTGCCGACTCTCTGCCGGAGCCTGCGCGACTTTCGAGCGTGGCTTGGGGATCTGCGTCCTATCGCTCGCTGAACACTCAGAACATGTCTCTCCCGAGCGTGTGGGCTTCAGCTCTTAAGCTCGGCGGGCCTGCCGCTGCCTCGGGTGGCGGCGCGACGACCG
>CAYMLQ010000099.1:0-16198 GCA_964390795.1 uncultured Lentisphaeraceae bacterium | reverse complement strand
CCTTCCAGCCCGTCGCTCGCCGCGATAGCGTCTCGCGACGGGTCCCCTGGAATATTCAAGAAATGGTGTACTCGATAACCGTTCTGGCCGGTTCACCTTCGCGCTTATCTGTGCCCCAATTGTTCCCGTCTTCTCCTGTCTCATTCCTGCACCGGGATTGACTATTTTTTCTGCCCCGTTCATAATCCACCCTATCGATTTATGATCGGACAGGTTCACTATCAAGACAGGAGAAGTGTGATCTGTTCAGGCACCACGAAAAAACCCTGTCAGGTTTTCATGGTTCATGGAACTTATTGAACAGAGAGGCTTCAGCTTATCAGCCTATGTTATGACGCAGCGAATAGACAGCAGTGTGAAAGAGTGAAAGGCCTAGCGTGCCCAGTCTGGACGGGATCTGCCCAATGAGAAGACGTTTCCTTGAGTTTTTCGCCCTCGGGCTGATGCCGGCGGCCGTCACCGTCCAAGCGGTGTCCGTACAAGCGCTCAACCTTAAACGGAACGCCTGCACGCTGTTCGCGCTTAGTCTTATGGCCGCACTCATGTCGGCCAACGTGTTCGGCGGCACGGTCTGGGATGGCGGCGGCGCTGACAACAACATCAACACCCCGACCAACTGGGTCGCGGACGCGCTACCCGTTTTTGACGGTTCAGCCAATGTCACCTTCGGCACAGGCGGCAGCACGTCTACGGTCAATGCGGCTGTCGGCTTCAACGGCATCCTTTTCAATCGAGACGGCGCCTTCACGCTCGCCAACGGGGCCGGCACGCTGACGCTCGGCGTGGGCGGCATCGCAGCCGCCATCCCAAACACCCTCTCACGCACCTACACCCTCGCCGAGGATTTGACACTTACCGCCGATCAGGCGTGGGGCGTCACCAACAACGGGGCAGGCGTCACAACACTCCATATTTCAGGCTCTATCTCAGATGGGACCTCTTCTTTCGGCATCACCAAGTCCGGCAGCGGGCAGCTCATTCTTGCCGGCAGCAACAGCTACGACGGGACAACGACGGTGAAAACCGGTGGCATCGTGCGAATCAGCAACGCCACTGCGCTAGGCAGCACCAACGGCATGACGATTGTCGAGAACGGCGCCTGGCTCGAGGTCAGCGGCGGCATCAACGTGGCCGAAGCGATCAAGCTTAGCGGCGACCAAGCGAGCGGGTACTCCGGAGCCTTGCGCTCCACGGGCGGCTCCAACATGTGGAGCGGCGCGATCACGCAGGGCAGCATGACGCGCATCGGCGTGACGAGCGGCAGCCTCGATATTGCAGGGGGGGTCACGGGCTTGCAGGGGTTGGCCCTCCAAAACATCGGGGGCTCGACCTTGCGGTTCGCCACCAAGCCCGTTGCCCTGTCGTCGGCAACCCTTTATGCCCACGGCAACAGCCTCGTCATCCTCAACGTGACGGGCAACACCTGGGGTACATTGGAGGTGGCCAGCGGAACCGTGCGGACTGACCAGGCCAACATCCTGCCCGCCACTGCGACGCTCCAATTGAGTCCAAACGCAACGGTCGACCTCAACGGCAACAGCCAGACCGTCGGCCAATTCAAGAACACCAGCGCCACTGCCGGCGCACGCCTGGTGACCAGCGCGACACCTGCCACGCTCACGGCAACCCCCGTCGGCATCACCGTGACCAACACCTACGACGGCCGCCTGGCCGGAGCCTTAAGCCTGATCAAGAACGGGTCGGGCATGCTCATCCTCGCGGGGACAAACAGCTTGAGCGGTGAGGTCACGGTCAGCAACGGAACCCTGCGGGTCGCCGCCACCTCCAGCCTCGGCCTTAGCACGAACATCTCGGTCTCCGGCGGCACGCTGGAGCTACAGACCGAGCATGGGCTCCGCAATACGGCCAGACTGCGCATAGCGGACGGAGGCGGCGCCAAAGTGAGCGTGGCCGCCGGTCTCTCCGAAAAGGTCGAGCACCTCTTCTTCGGAGGCACGCCGCAAGCATACGGAACCTGGGGCGCGACCGGCAGCGGCGCGCAGCACATCGACAACACCCATTTCAGCGGCAGCGGCTGCCTTCTGGTGGCCGCCGCAACGATGATCCCGGAGTATTTCATTGCGTTGGATGGCGGCACCACCAACGCCGGCACGCTCGCCTCACCCTTCGCCACGCTGGAGCAGGCACGCGACGCTCTCAGGCAGGTGCTGCAGGACGGCGACGTGCAACCCGCAGGCGGCGTGACAGTCTGGCTGCGCGGCGGCGTCTATGGACGAACCAACACCTTCGAGTTGACCAGCGCTGACTCGGGCACCGAGGCCAGCCCTGTGACCTATCGCGCCTGGCCCGGCGAGACCGTGCGCATCCACGGCGCTCGCCAGTTACCGCAGGAGTGGTTCGCGACGGTCTCGGCTAGCTCTCCGGTCTGGGCGCGGCTCGACGCCAACGCGCGCGGCCATGTCATGCTGGCGGACTTGGCGGCGCACGGGATCAGCGACTACGGCACGCTGCGAAAGCGCGGCTTCGGTTCTTCGTCTACGCTCGCTGCGCTGGAACTCTTCTTCGACGGCGCGCCGCAACAACTGGCGCGTTGGCCCGATGTCGGGGAGTCCGGTGCCGACGCGACGAACGGTTTCGCCAACACGCTCAACCCGACGACGGGCACGACCTTCACCTACTCGGGCAGCCGCCCGGCACGCTGGGCCCAGGCCGAGGAGCTGTGGTTCCACGGCTTTTGGAAAGAACAGTGGGCGGATGACCATGTGAAGGTAGCCTCAGTGAACACAAACACACACTTGGTGACGCTTACGCTGTCACCGAGCTACGGCATCACCAACGGAATGCCCTATTACGCCGAGAATCTGCTGGAGGAGATCACGGTGCCCGGCGAATGGTATCTGAACCGCGCCACCGGCACCCTCTACTTCTGGCCGCCGGCCGACCCGGCTGGGCACGACATGCAAGTCTCCATGCTGGAGGTGCCGCTGGTGCGCCTGACCGGTGTCCGGCACGTGATCCTGCGCGACATCACCTTCGAGACGGCCCGCGGCGACTTGCTCGCCATCACGGGCGGCGACAACAACCGCGTGCTGCACTGTACCCTGCGCAACGCCGGCACCTACGCCGCCAAGATCAGCGGCAGTCGCAACGGCGTCAGCGGTTGCGAAATCGCGAATCCCGGCGACGGCGGTGTCATGCTCTCAGGCGGTGTCCGCTCCACACTCACGGGTGCCGGCAACTACGTGCGCAACTGCACGATCCACGGCTTTGGCCGCTGGACTTGGACGTACACGCCCGGCGTCAGCGCCGGCGGCGTAGGCCAAACCGTGTCTCGCAATCTCTTTTATAACGCGCCGCACTCGGCCATCCTGCCCGGCTCCGGCAACTACAATCTCTTTGAGTTGAACGAAATCCGTGACGTCTGCACCTGGTCGTCGGATGCGGGCGCGATCTATGCTGGCTTCGATTTGGGCGGCCACGGAACCATCATCCGCAACAACTTCATCCACCACATCGTCGGCGGGTTCGGCACCGGTTGCGGGACGCATGGCATCTATATCGACGGTTGCGGCTCAGGAGTCGAAATGCTCGGCAATATCTGCTACAAGATTTCTCACTACGGTATCCAGCACAACGGTGGCAGAGATGTCCTGATGCGGAACAACGTGCTCGTCCAATGCGGCCGCGGCCTGTTCACCGATGCGATCGGCAACAGTTGGTGGGTGGCGGGTGCAAGTAATGTGTGGTCGAGCCTGCAAGCGCTGCCCTACCGCGGCACGATCTGGTCGAACGCCTTCCCTGAACTGGCGGTTGTGCCCACCAATTGGGCCACAATCGTCAGCGGCAACTGGATGACGCCGCAAGGCAGCGTCTTCTCTCGCAACATCTGCGCCAGCAACACGGCTTGGATAAAGAACAGTAATAATGCCACCTCCTATTATCGGGAGGTCGCCAACAACCTGATCAACAGTAATCCGCTCTTCGCGGACGAGGCCAACCTGGACCTTTCCCTGCGCCCGGATTCGCCCGCCTTCACCATCCCGGGCTTCCTGGACATCCCTTTCCATCAGATCGGGCCGGAGACCGGCGCGCTTAAGGAACTGGCCGCATGGGACTTCCCGACCGCCGCGGACCGCGCCGGCTTCTCCGCCGAAGCGCTGGTCACCGCCGGCGCGCTGACAGTCAGCGGCATGGCCGCCAGCGCCGCGCCGGGACATCCCACCTGGGCTGTCAGCGCGCCGTATGCCGAGATGAATGCCACCAACGAGGCCGGGGCCGTCACCAGCGGCGACTATTTCGAGACCGCGCTGACGCCTCTTGCGCAACAACACATTTCTCTCGCCACGCTCTCTTTCGAGCACCGCAAGAGCGGGGGAGAAGCAGGCGCAACGCTGTTTGTCCGATCCAGTGCGGACGGCTATTCCGCCACGCTCGGCTCGGTTACGACCGCCGGCACGAATGACTGGAACACGAGCGCGTTCACGCTGTCTGGCGTGGCCAAACTACAGAACCGTTCTGTTCCCATTACGCTGCGGATCTACTGTTACAGGCCGGCGAACGATCCCGGCACGCAGAGCGTTTCCATCGACGCGATCAGCGTCAAAGGCGCAGTCCAAACAAGCGGCGGCAGCCGGGTCGCCACCGTGTTGATGCTCGAATGACAAACCGAGGCCCACTATTTTTCAGGCGCTCAAAAATATGCGGTCAGGTTTCCAGGCTTCATGGAACATATCGAGTAGAGACTTATCGGCTAACCAATCATTGTTCAGACGAAGTGAAAAGAAAGCAGTGTGAAAAGTATGCGGTTTTTCATCGCGACGCTGGGGCTGGCGCTGACGGCGGGAGCCGGGGACTTGGCGATCCAGTCATTTGACGGGACGGGGCGGCTGACCTTCAGCGAACTCACGACGGCCACCGTCTATCGGGTCGAGTGGGCGCAAGCCCCCACCGGCGTGTGGCACACCGGTTCGCCCGGCGTGACGGGCATCGTGGCACGCGGCTCCGGCCAAAACGTGGCAACGGTCGGCGTGAGTGAGGCGAGCTGCTTCTACCGAGTGGTGGCGTCCGTGACAAATGCGGCGACGCCCTCTACGAACGACTATCTGGTGGTCGATATCTCAGGCGGCACGAACGCGGCAAGTTACCCGGTAAGCTACCTGTCGGCTGTTCCCGGCGGCGGCTGGACCGACGCGCACAAGACCGACAAGCTGGTGCTGCGAAAAATCGCTTCCGGCACGTACACCATGGGAAGCACTGCGGATGAGTTGGGCCGCGACAGCAACGAGACGCAGCACACGGTGACGCTGACGAAGGGGTTCTACATCGGGGTGTTCGAGGTGACTCAGCGGCAGTGGGAGTTGGTGATGGGAAACCGCCCCAGTTACTTCAACAATTCAACCTACTACGCCAGCCGGCCGGTGGAACGGGTCAGCTACTTCGACATCCGGGAGAACCCGGCGAACACCGATGATCCGGCGGTATATTGGCCCACAAATGGGGCGGTGAATGCCACCTCGTTCATGGGCAAGCTGCGGGCCAAGACCGGGCTAGCAACCTTCGACCTGCCGACCGAGTCGCAGTGGGAGTACGCCTGCCGGGCGGGCACCGCGACGGCGCTGAACTCGGGGAACAACCTGACCAATACCGCCAACGACGCCCACATGGCAGAGGTCGGGCGGTACTTGTTCAACGGAGGTAACAGTTACGGGCAGTCAGTGGACACATCAGGCGCGACGGCAAAGGTCGGCTCATACCTGCCGAACGCATGGGGGTTATGCGACATGCACGGTAACGTCTGGGAATGGTGTCTTGACTGGTACGGCACATACCCCGGCACGGTGAGTGATCCGGGAGGGCCTACGACGGGAGCGTCCCGAATGTTCCGGGGCGGGGGCTGGGGCTTCAACGCGAGTTACTGCCGTTCCGCGGAACGCTTGACCGGCAGTTCCCCGTCGTTCCGGTATTACTACTACGGCTTCCGCGTCGCCAGGACTCTGCCATAGACGGGTTGTCAACCCGATCCGTTTTAGCCGGAAGGCGGTCATCAAACAGAGTGACAAGGCGTGCAGCCCTGCGGGCGGACAGGAAAGAAATTGTGGACAGGCAACAGCAAGTGATGAGTGAGTTCGTGGCAGGCAGGCACAGCCTGTATGGCTTCATCTATGGCTTTGTCCGCAACACGCATGACGCCGAAGACCTTTTGCAGGAAGTCTGGGTGCGGTTGTTCGGCGCGCTCAAAGAAGGCGTCGAGATTCGCGACCAGGCCAAATGGTGCCGGGGCACGGCCCGTAACCTGATGCTCCACTACTGGCGTGATCGGAAGGACGACAAGGTGATCGTTGACCAGGAGCTGGCGGATCTCGTGGGCCTCGCCTTCGCCGAGCAGGATACGAGCCGCGACTACTGGATCTTAAGGCAACAGGTGCTCAACGAATGCATGGCCTCTCTGCCGGCGCGTGCGAAGCTCTTGCTCAGGCTGAAGTATGACGAGGGTCTCTCCGCCCAGGCTGTGGCGGTGCGTCTCATCCAATCCGCCGACGCCGTGCTGAAGGCGCTGTCGCGCGTACGCCAACTGCTGCGGCAGTGCGCGGACAAGAAGCTGAAGGTCCAAGGTGCGAGCCTATGAAGACCCTCTTAGAACTGTTAGACGCGTGGGAGGACTGCGCGTTGGGTGCGAAGGACGTCGAGGAACTGAAACGGCTTCTGGCGAGTCCGGAAGCCCGTGCGGAACTGGTGGGCGACTGGCTCTTGCACGGCGCGATCTACGAACGGCTGCGTGAAGAAAAGGCCGCGAAGGAAGAGGCGGCACGGCAGGCAGCCCACGCCCCGGAGTCATCCCGGGAAAGCGCCGGTGTGCCCCCCCCCGTTTGGCGGCGGCTTTTCCGGCGCCCGGCCGGTGCCGTGCAGGATGCAGCCTGGCGCAGAGCCGCGCTGGCGGCTGGCGTTGTGCTGGCCGCTCTCATGTGCTGGCAACTGCTCAAGACTCCAAAACCGGAGGTCGCCCGCGCCGTTCCACCGCCCGCGCCGCCGCTTGAAGCCCGCACCGTCGCCGGCGTGCTGACCGCCACCAACGGCGCGGTCTGGGTCAGGTTAGCCGGCCAGACGAACGCGAACCAGGTTGCCGGTGCCCAGCTCACGCTTTACGCGGGAGACGCCCTTCAGACCGGCAGCAACACGCTGGCCGGTTTCACGTACCCGGACGGTTCGGCGCTCGCGATTTACAGCAATACCCGGCTGAGCGTGGGACTCACGAATTCGGCGCTCCGGCTCGAGGTGGAGTATGGGGCCGTGGATGCGGTCATCCTCCCGCAGCCGCCCGGACACGACATGCTGGCGACGACGAAATTCATGCGCTCGGACATCCTGGGCACGGAGTTCCGGCTGATGGCCGATACCCAATCCGCCTGGCTCGGCGTGCGCAAGGGCAAGATCGAAGTCACCCGCGTCGCCGATGGCATGAAAGTTGTTTTGCTCCAGTCGAACTACGCCGCAGTCCATCCCGGGTGGCCCTATATGCGGATGAACGCAACCTTGTGTCCGGTCTGGAAAGGGGTCTGCCAGAAGGCGGCGGGCTCGGTGTATCCGTAAGGCGGGTTGGAGAGGAGAAAACTGATGATGAGAATACTTCAACGAACCACACTGGCTTTGACAGTCCTTTTGGCGGCGCAGGCTGCCCTGGCCGGAGGCGGACCAGCGGGCTATGTCGTCGTGTACAATCCGACCGATCCGCGGTCGGTGACGATTGCCAACGAGTACCAGCAAAGACGAGGCATCCCCGAACGCAACATGTTCCCCTATGTGTTTCCCGCGAGTTTCTCGCGCACGACCGCATGGGATTTCATGTACGCGTTCCGCGCGGCGGTCACCTCGCGCGGGCTGGACGCGCAGTTGCAGGGCGTCGCCCTGGCGGGCATCACGCCACTGGATTCCGCGCAGCAGATTTCGGGGCAGTACGTGTTTTCGCTGCATAGCTTCATCTTTCTGTCGCCGAATTACAGCCAGGCCAGCTTCCCGACGGCGGCGAACGCCTTTCAAAATGCGTATGCGCAACCGCAAACCATTTTTGGGCTCGCGCCGACGGGCACGGTGGCGCTCACGGCGGCAACGGTGTTTTCAGGGCAAAAGTACCTGCCGGTCAGCTCCATCGGTTTTCCGGGCAAATCGGGAAACAGCACGCCGGAGATTCTGGGTTTCATTGACCGGGCCGCTGCGCGCGATGGATTGAAACCGGGGGGCACCGTGTACTGGCCGCTGAACCCGGACGTGCGGAGCACAACACGGGAGGGGGAAATCTATGACGTGGAGTACGTGTGGAAGACACGCGGCATCAGCTACGTTGTGACGGGCAGCGCCTCGGCCTCGGGCAATGCGTGGATCTCTGATCGGCGGGACATCGCAGGCGGGGTGGTCGGCATCGCGACTTTTACCGACATCGGGAACGCCTACATGCCGGGCGCGTGGGTGGATCACCTCACGAGCAACGGCGGCTCCCTCGACACCTTCAATCCGCCCCAGACACCGCTTACGAGCTGGCTGCGGGCGGGCGCGGACGGATCGTCGGGTACGATGGCCGAACCTTACGCGATTCAGCAGAAGTTCCCGCACGCGCACATTCAAACGCATTTGCGGGCCGGCGCGTCTCTGGCCGAGGCGTTCTGGCTGTCGCTCAAGCAGCCGGCGGAAATCGTCTGCGCCGGCGATCCGCTCCTGCAGCCCTACGCCGATTTCCCCGCCGTCACGGTTTCGGCGCCGGCCGACGGCGCGACGGTCAGCGGTACCATCGCCATCAGCGCAACCGCCGCACCGACCGGCGGGAAAACGCTCGAAGCCAATCTCGATCTCTTCGTGGACGGCCGCCGGATCAACATCGGTGGTGCCGGTGAACCGGTCAGCGTGGCGCGCACCGGCGGCGGCTTCGCGCTGGCGACGACGACACTGTCCGACGGCTGGCACGAGCTGCGAGTCGTGGCATACAACAATGACCCCGTCCGCACACAGGGCGAAGGGGTGTTCGCCTTCCTCGTCAACAACCTCGGCCAATCCATCGCCCTGACCGGCCCCGCCACCGTCAACCCCGACGGCCCCGCCAGTTTCACCGTCACTCCAACCGGCCTCGGAGATCTCACCGCGCTGGCGTTACAGGCGAACGGGCGCACGCTGACGAACCTTTCCGTCGCGGGCGGCGCGGTGACGTTAAACCTGACCAACAGCGCCGCATTCGCGCCGCTGACCAACAACTGGACGCTGTTCGCCGTGGGCACCCGCAGCAGTGGCCAACAAGTCTGGAGCGCGCCGTTCACCACGCCTGTCGCGTGGGCCGCGATGCCGGCCTCGAACGCGGTGCTCGGCGCGGCGATGGCAGACGTACGGGTGTTCCTGTCGACGACCAACAGCACTTTCAACTGGGACACAGCCACGCCGGATGCGTTCACTAATTTTCCCGGCAACGCCAGCAGCGGCCTGAACATCACCAACAACTCGTTTGCCGGTCTCACGCTCACTAATTTCGCCACGCGCCCCGGCTTCGACATGAAACTCTGGTTCTACGCGCCGATGGACGATTGGTACGAAATCGGTTTCGAGTATAACGGTTACTCACAAAACCGCATCTGCCTGCTCGACGGCCAGTCGCTGACCGAGCGCAACTACATCTTCGGCCCGCGCCGACTCGCGCCGGGCTGGCATGTATTGAGGGCTCGCTCAGCTTTCAACAACGCCGCTTGGACGTTTTGGAAAGTGAAACTGCGCGGCGGCACCAGCCAGGATTTCGTCAACTTCACCCGCGCCGCCACGGCCAACGACGGCACGGGTGTCGCAGCCGCCACGCCGACAATCGTGGCGGTCACGCCGTCCGCCGCGCCCGTGACCGGCACCGCGGTGACGCTGACCGCTAACGCCACCATCGGTAGCGGCACGCCCGGCGAGCTGGCCAACCTGACGTATCACTGGGCGCTGCTGAGCGGGCCGAAAGCTGTGACGTTCTCCTCCAACGGGGCCGCCGCCGTGCCGGCGACGACCGTGACGTTCACCAGTGCCGGCAACTACTTGCTCGGTTTGCGCGTCGCGGGTTTGACCAACAGCACCGCGACGAGTTTGCCGGTGACGGTGCAGCAAACGGTGTCGGGCCTGACGTTGTCCACCGGCTTGCTCACCAACCCTCTGAGGGGACTGCCGTTCGATGTGTATGCGTTCACGAAAGACCAGTTCGGGCGGCGGATGGAAATAGCCGGCACGAACACGAACCAGCCGACGATGCAATGGAGCAGCACCGATCCGAATGGAACGTTCACGCTCGTTTCGACGAACGGCGAGACGGCGCAATTCTGCTCGATGTCGGCCGTCAGCAGCGCACAATCGTTCACGCTTACGGCCAGCGGCGTGAACGGGCGAACGGGCTCCGCGTCGGTTGGCATCACCGTGCAGACCAACGCCGCTCCGAGCCTGAACAGTGTCTTGCTCTTTTCGATCTCCCAGTTGTCTGCCGGGCAACCGCTCACGCTCAACGCCTCGTTCAACGACCCGGAATCGAGCACCTACAAGTATCCGTTGCTCACGTTCCATTGGGTGGTCGTCTCGAATCCACCGGGGCAAACAATGACGCTCGACCGCGATGACAGCCAGTTGGCCACGGCCACCTTCACCGGGCCGGGAACGTATGCGGTGCAATTCACCGCCACCGATCAGGCCGGCGCAACCTTGAGCGAGACGCAGATGATCACGGTGGATGCGAGCGGCGTCGCCACGTTTCCTCAGAACATCGGCTCGCCATACAGTCAGACCGTCAATGTCGGCGACATGGCAACGTTCACCACGTACGCGTATAACCCGACAGGTTTCTGGTGGCAGTCGAGCAGCGACGGTGGGACAAACTGGCTCAACATTCCCGGCGCGAACGGACTGGGCATTGACTACGGACCCTCCGCCGTCTCAGACAGCGGCAGGCTCTTCCGCATCCTTTTCAGCAACTCCGTTGGCACGGTCACGAGCGATGTCGCCAAGCTCACCGTCAACGGTGCGACGAACGGCGTCATCGGCATCGTCGGCGCGAAGAAAAATGGAGGTACGACGATCACGGTTCCGGAAACCGTGGGCACGGTGACGTTCAGCGTGCGCCGGTCAGGCGGGAGCAACGGTGCGGTGTCGGTGAACTGGGCGCTCTACGGCTCCAGCCCAGCCGCAACCGCCGGCGCGGATTTTCTCGGCCCCGACGGCAGCAACACCTACAGCGGTGTGCTCACCTGGGCGGCGGGCGATTCGTCCGACCGCGTGTTCAACATCCCCATCGTCAACGACGCCATCCCGGAGTTCAATGAAATCTTCTATCCTTGGCTCTGGACCGCGACCGGCGGCGCGATCCTCGGAACCGGGAACCGCGTCAACTATACCATCGTTGATGACGATGGTCCTGGCAAAGCCTCGTTCGCCTCCAGTTCGTATTCCTTCTCCGAGAGCGACGGCAACGCCATTCTTGTCGTTCACCGCGATTCCCCGTTTATCGGCACGCTTGCGGTGAACTACGCCACAGCGTCCGGCACCGCTTTGGCAGGACAGGGCTTCGTCGCGTCAACGGGCGTCGTTTCATGGGCCGACGGCGATACGACAGACAAGCAAATCATCGTTCCCCTCATCAACGATCCCTTCATCCGCGGCGATCTGCAGTTCACCGTCCGGCTGACCGCCAGTTCTTTCTGGCTCGGCTCGCCAACGACGGCGATGGTGACACTGCACGACGCGCCGTTTCAGCGGTGGCAGCAGCAGTGGTGGGCGAACCAGATTCCCGCGCAACCCGTGTTCACGAACCTTGGCGCCGGGTTTGCCTTCTTCGCGCCGCTCTTCGCCTTCCGCTTCGGCGAAACATCCGGCGCGAATATTTTCGGTGTGGATGCCGCCGGCGCGGTCGTCGCCACCGGCACGCTGACCAGCAGCGGAGGCAGCTACGCCCTGGCCGAAACCGGCCCGCGCCCGCCGTCGTGGCCCGGCCTCGAAGCCGCGAACACGGCGGTAAGCTTCACCGCGAGCGGCAACACCGGAGCGCCCGCGCAATTTTCTGCGGGCGCATCCGCGAATTGTGGCACCGCGAACGGACTCGGCCCGCGGCTCAAATCCGGCTTCACATTCCTGACCTTCATCAACACGAGCGTGACGAACCGCCAGATGAAGATCCTCGAGGGTCTCCGCGCCGGGACGACAAACACCGTGTTCAGTGTCACCATCAACCGCGCGTTCAACAACAGCACCACCACCGTCGCGCATTCCCTGCGAGCGTACATCCACCCCGAAGCGTCGGGCAGCAGTTGGGAGTACTCCGTCGTGCTGCAAGGTCAGCCATCCGGCAGCCTGTGCGACGGCCAGTGGCACCACATTGCAATCACGTATCCAGCGTTCACCGGCCCCGACAATGCTGATTTCCCGCATTTCTATTTCGACGGAGCAGAGGCCAATGTCCTCGGGGTTCGTGGAACGGAGAACGTCAGTTCGTCGTCAGTGTTTACAAATTTCTACGACACAGGCCTTCGCATCGGCTCCGACGGTGCCGCCGCTCCTTCCGCCTTCTTCAGCGGGTTGCTCGACGAACTCGCGATCATTCCGTCCGTGCTCACCGCGTCGAACATCGCGAACCTGGCCGCCGCCCGGCCGCCGACGCCGCTCCCGTCCTACACCGGCGAAACCTCCAACCCGTCCGGCGACGGCATCCCGAATCTGATGAAATACGCCCTCGGCCTCGACCCGCTCACCGTCGCCACCAGCGGCCTCCCCACCTTTTTCCTCGACTCCAACGTCTTCACCTACAGCTTCACCCGTCTGCGGGACGCTTCCGACATCACTTACCGCGTAATCTCCACGCCGGAAATTCCCACGAACTTCTGGACCGAAATCTGGACCAGTGCCGCCAACGCCTATCCCAGTCTTGCCCCCAACATCCTGCAAGCCGTGCCCATCGACATCACGGGTGCATCCAAAGGCTTCTTCAAGCTCAGGATCACAAAACCATGAGTCCAACAAAGGTAACCTCCATGCAGCTATCCTTGAATCCATACACACCGAAAAACGAACCCCCACCCTCAACCCAAACCCGAAAAGCTGCTTTCGGTTTCGCTGTGTTGCTGATACTGATGGCGTCGACCGGGGTCCGGGCAGACACCCATTATGTCTGGACGAACAGCCCCTCGCCGGGCGTGCCCTACACGTCGTGGACCACGGCGGCGCACGCCCTTCAAACTGCGACCGGTGCGGCAGATTTGGCGATCCAGTCTTTCGACAGCACGGGGCGGCTGACGTTCAACGAGATATCGACGGCAACGTTGTACCGGGTGGAGTGGGCGAACGCCCCCACCGGCACCTGGCATGTTGGCTCGCCGGGCGTGACGGGTATTGTGGCGAACGGTTCCGGCCAGCACGTGGTGACGGTTGGCGTTATCGCGGCGTGTACCTTCTACCGTGTGGTGGCGCTGGTGACGAACGTGGCGCCCTCCGGCATGGTGCTGATCCCGGCGGGTACGAACAGCGGGACTGATCCCACTGCCGGGGCGTACTCGCTGACGGTTACGGCATTTTATATGGACGCGACGGAGGTGACCAAGGCCGAGTGGGACGAGGTGGCGGTCTGGGGCGCGACAAACGGGTACACGGATCTGCCCACAGTCGGCGGCAAGGCGGCGGACCACCCGGTGCAGAGGGTTAGTTGGTACACCTGCGTGAAGTGGTGTAACGCCCACAGCGAGAAGGCGGGGCAAACGCCGTGCTACACCGTTGGAGGGGCGGTCTACAAGACAGGCGTGTTCGGCAGTTCCGGTTCTGATGTCGTAACGTGTGACTTCGCCGCGAGCGGTTACCGGCTGCCGACGGTGATGGAGTGGGAGTATGCGGCGCGGGGCGGACTCTCGGGCAAGCGCTTCCCGTGGGGCGACAGGATCGACCACACACGGGCAAACTATTGCAGTTATTGGCCAGGCGGCACGCCTTATTACGCGTATGACGACGGCTATCAAGGTTACGACACGCGGTATGCCACGGGTGGGACTCCTTACACCAGTCCGGTGGGCGCGTTCGCGGCGAACGGGTACGGGCTTTACGACATGGCGGGAAATGTGTGGGAATGGTGTTGGGACGCGTCGGGCTCGTTCCGGAACATCCGTGGCGGGAGTTGGATCAACTATGCGGACTACGCGCGTTGCCGCTACAGTTACTGGTTCTACCCGGACTCCGCCTACGACGGTATCTTCGGGTTCCGAGCCGTCTGCCGTTAAGGACACCGTGCGCTCCTCACGAATTGCGCCTATGCGCAACTGGCGCGTTGGTGGAAGCCGACTTGCGCGTACCCGTCGCCAAGCAAGAATAGCCTTTTGTTTCCACGTGCAATACTGTTAATCTCACACCCATCGATTCGCTGCATGATAACACCAACCGAGGCACCCGCAATGAAAAACAAACTCCCACCCTCAACCCAATCCCGAAAAGCAACCATCGGGGTTCCTGTGTTACTGATGCTGATGGCGGCGACCGGGGCCCGGGCCGAAACCCATTATGTCTGGACGGCCAGCCCCTCGCCGGGCGCGCCCTACACGTCGTGGGCCACGGCGGCACACGACCTTCAGTCCGCGGTGGACGCGGCGGGTCCAGGCGATACCGTGCTCGCGACCAACGGCGTGTATAACGCCGGAGGTTCGGGCACGATCATCAACAACACCTATGCCAGCAACCGCGTGGCGGTCACGAACGGGGTCCTTCTGCGCAGCGTCAACGGCCCCGAGGTCACGACCATCGTCGCCTTCGCAAGCTGGGTGATGGGGCAAACCAACTCCATGCGCGGCGTTTACCTGAGCGGCGGCTCCTCGCTCGCCGGCTTCACCGTCACAGGCGGGTATTGCGACAGTTTCGGCTCGGGCGGCGGTATCCTCGCCTACTGGCCCGGCGGCGAGAAGGTGACGGACTGCGTGATCTCGAACAACTACGCCAACAGGTACGGGGGCGGCGTTTACCAGTGTGCCGTCACGGATTCGCGCATCCTGAGTAACGTTGCACAGTCGCAGGGTGGGGGTGCTTCGGCTTGCACGCTCCTGCGCTGCGTCGTCGCGGACAACATGGCGATGGTGGGCGCGGGTATGGACAACTGCAAGTCGGTGGCGGACTGTTTCATCCTGCGCAACAAGGCCGAGTTTCCAAGATCGCACGGCTACAACATCGGCGGCGGCGGCTCGTCGTCCATCCTCTCGAATTGCGTGGTGGCGTTCAACCGCGTCAAAATCGAAGGGTCTGCTTCGGGAAATTGCAATGGCGGCGGACTCAGTGGCGGCCGGGCCGTGAATTGTACGATCGTCTCGAACTCCTGCCCGGGTGGGCTGCGCGGAGGCGGAGTCGGAGGTACGTCCATAACCAACTGCATCGTCTATTGGAACGATGCCGAAAACATCAGCATGCTTCCTGCCAGCATGGCTGCCAACACCTGCACGATTCCGGCTCTGGGCACGGACTGCGTGACGGCTCCGCCGCTACTGGCGGACATGGCGTCGGGCGACTTCCGCCTGACTGCGGGCTCGCCCTGCATCGATGCGGGTTCCTCCGACGGCGCACCGACCGCGGATCTGGACGGGGCGCCGCGCCCCTGGGACGGCGACAACAACGGCACCGCCCGTGTCGACATCGGCGCGTATGAATACACGAGTCCGCTCTTGGACACCGACCAGGACGGGGTGAACGACCGCGACGAGGTTGTTGCCGGGACCAACCCGGCCGACTCCAATAGCGTGCTCAGGATCACGTCTATCAACGCCCAGTCCGACGGCTCGCTGGTGTCCCTCACCTGGCCGAGCGCGGCCAGGCGGTACTACAGCGTCGTCAGCAACAGCACGCTGTCAGGTTCTTCTTGGACCAACGTGCCGGGCTGCCAAAACGTGGCGGGAACCGGCACAACTCTCACCAACACGGCCGCGTCACCGGGTTCCGGCCCGGTCTTCTTCCGTATCACTGTGCGTCAGTGACCGATTCTTAGAGTATGGCGAGACGTGTGTTCACATCGAGACAGGGTTTGTTGCGGCTGTTGCGTTGTTAACCACAGCGCTGTAATTCCCATCCAACTGCGGTTGCAGGGCGAGAAGCGCCGCGATCCGGCGGGCGGTCTCGGTGACATAGCGCACCTCGGCCACGGTCAGGCCGCGCCCCAGCAGCGGCTTCTCGCGGTAGGAGAGCCATTTCTTGATGACCTGATACCCGCCGATCGTGTATTCCCACACGGGCACGG
>CAYMLQ010000098.1:0-16205 GCA_964390795.1 uncultured Lentisphaeraceae bacterium | reverse complement strand
GCGCCTCCAGCAGATACTGCGCGCCGTACACGCTGCACGCCATGCCGCGCGACTTCACGAACGCCGCCACGCGCCCCCGCTCCGCCTCCGGCACCAGCCCGAACGCAAGCGGCAGCATGTTCGCGTGCAGCGAAGCGTGCGCCGCACCCTCGCCGTCCACGTAGCAGCCGCGCTCCGCATTGAAGAACAGCGCGTGAAAGGCCTGCGCCGCCTTCTCCGCCTTCACGCGGTACGCCTCAGCATCGCCCGCCTTGCCCAGCGCCGCAGCCATCTCCGCCATCTGACGCAGATTCAGGCAGTAGAAGGCGTTGACCACCGCGTTGACCGGCTTGAACTCGAACCCGTCGCGCTCGCCGACCGGCCAGTCCGTGATGTCGCGCAGCCCGCTCTCCATCGGCGCTGCAGGCCCGCCGGTCACCAGCAGCCCGTCCTGCGCGCGGGCGCAGAACTCCAGCGTCTTCTTGGCCTTCAGAGCGTCATAGCAGCGCGCGAGCGACTCGGTGTTGCCGGTGTACATCCAGTCGGTCCACGCCATCATCACCGAATGCTGCTTCCACTCCGTGGGCCAGGTCGGGCGCTCCATCAGGTATTCGTGACTGTAACGCGCCAGCGTGAACTCGCGGTCCGTGCAGTAGTGACAGAGCTGGTTGATGTAGGCGTCCGCCTCGTACGGGATGCGCTCGCGGTCGCCGTCCACGTACACGCCCGCAAAGCTCGTGGCTTTGATGCTGTACTTGCAGAACGCGTAAACGCGGTCCAGAGCCCCTTCGCTGGAAACGAACGCCGAAGCCTTCATGTCGAACGGGTAGTGGACGGCGATCTGCCGGATGGTGTCGGCCGTCACCGGATAAGGGCACTCCTCCACCTCCACATAGCGGAACGGCATCACGACGCCCAGCTCCGCGGGCAGAAGCACCGCCGCGCCGCTGGTGTTGCGCTTGTCGACCGTCAGCGGCACGCGATAAATCCCGGGATTGGTCAGCGCCCCGCTGACTTTGGCGTAGCGGATCGAGCCGCCTGGCTTCGCGTCGACGCTCTGACCCGCCGCCTTCTCGCCGATGTGCAGGACAAACGGCCCGCCCTGCCTCATGCCGCGCGGCGGCATCAGCTCAACCCACCCGAACGCGGCCCGGCCGAAATCGACAAAGACGCGGCCCTGCTCGTTCGTCACGACCCGCGCCGGCTTGACCTGCTTCTGAGCAAGCTCATACCGCAGCGCCGTGTCGGCGCCGAGAGCCGCAGCCGTGGCGAACGACACGGTCTGCGACCAGTCCCCCGTCCGGCCCTTGCGATCCCACACCCGCACCCGCCAGCACACCGTCGCGCCGGCCGGCAGCGCCTTGCCCGCATACGGCACATAAAGCGACTGGCCGGACTCCACCTTTCCGGAGTCCCACAGATCGGGGTTGTCGGTTTTGAAGAAGGAGGTCGCCGTCGCGGCCTGAAGCTGATACGCCGTCTGGCGGTCTCCCGGCAGGCCCTCCCTGAATCCCCACGAGAACTCGGGCGTGGCGTCGCTCACCGCCACCGCACCCGGCTTGGCCAGCAGTTCGCACATCGGCGCATCGGGCACCAGCGCCAACCCGCGGAGCGCCAGCACCCCGACGCCCATAAACAACACAGAACTGATTCGCATGTCCGCGCCCCTTTCAAAAATTGACCGCGCTGATTCTTGCACAAACGCCCATGTGGGACAAGCAGAACATCGACGTTCGTGCGATTCAACCTAACATGTGGGAGCAGGGACACGCCTCTCACTCGAGCAGCAGGACGCGGTAGAAGCGCTGCGTCACGCCGGCAGTGCTGTCATCCCTGACCGGGAGGAGGGCGGACGGCGCGCGCAGAAGGGTCAGAGGCTGCCAGGCCGGCGCGCGAAGATCCTCGGCGAACTGCACCTGGTAGAGGCGGCCCGGCGAGGTGGCGAAGCTGAAGGTGAAAGTGCCGTCGGACTGACACAGAGGAGTCGCGATGTTCGGGTTCGGCGGCGCGGCCAGGCTGTTGGAGGTCAGGGGCGTCCAGTTCGTCATCGGAAAGAGCGTACCGCGCGCGCCGTCAGGAAAGAGGCCCTGGCTGACGTTCTGGAGCTGCGGTCCGAACGTCACCGCGTGCTGGACCGAAAGACCGTCGGGCGCAATGAGACCCAGCGTCTCGCCGCCGCTGCTCAGCTTGAAATTTGCGTGCAGGTGGCCGCTCGCGGGCGAGTTTTGGGTGCCGTCCTCGTCCGCCCACACGAGCAGGAAACCCTGCGCGGTGATGACGGTGTTTGACGGGATGGCAAACTTGGTCGGGTTGGTGAGCGTATCAGTTAGGTAGAATCCCCCGAGGTCAACCGCGCTCCGGTTGGGATTCAACAGCTCGAACCAATCTTGGAACAACCCGTCCGCCGGGTCGGCGAACCCGCCGGGGCCGCTGTTGTCGGCCATCCATTCGTTGATGACCACGGGCAGCAGCGCGGCGGCGACGGTGTTCGTGACCGCGATCGTGTCGGTTCGGTTCGTCAGCAGATTCCCGCACCGATCCACGGCCTGGACGGCGAGGACGTTCTCGCCCGCGCTGAGCGGCAGGGCGAGCGACCAGTTCGTGAGGCTCGACCAGCTCACCGCGCAGGAAATGCCGTTGACCTCGAACCCGAACACGTCGAGCCAGCCGGTGCCGACGAGAACGACGCCGTTCGTGTGGACAGAGAATCCGTTGCCGGCGTTCGAGGTGATGGCGAAGGGAACGTGCGCCGGCAACTGCGTCAGCGCGAAGGCGCGGCGGTTCGAGATGTAGCTCGAGGCGATGGAAAAATCCTGGCCCGCGACGCTGCCGTAATGGGTGAGCCAGGGCGCTATGTAGTCGGTGGTGAACGCCTTCTGGCAGAGGTCATTGACATGCGCCAGATAAAGCCGGCGCGTGGAGGGGCTGTTCATGAGCTTGCCGAGATTGGACGCCGACGTGATGAGGATGGAACTGCCTGTGGCTGCGCTGAAGGCGAAGTCCATGTCCCACGCCAGTAACTGCGCCGGCGCGCCGTCGATAAAGGTGACGAGCCGCAGGTTATGCGGAAGCTGGCCTGCGGCGGAGCTGACGTAGGTGTCGTTGACGCCGCAGAGAATCTCAAGCGCGGCCATGCGCAGGGCTTGGTCCACATCCAGCACGCCTGCGATCTGGGCGTCGAAGGCCGCCTGGGGCAGCGCCATCACCTGACACAGGCGCATCAGCCCTGAGTAGTCGTCGCGGCGATTTCCCGAGCGGAGGTCGAACGGCGAACGGTATTGCTCCTTGTCGCCGAGGTTCGTGAAGTCGGTACCAACATGCGTCTGGAGCGGGACAGGAAGCTTGGCAGACTCCGGGTCGGCCGGCGCGACCGTGGTGCTCGGCTCATAGGTGATGTCCATGTTGAACACAGAGCCCTCTTGGCCGTATTGCTCCTCGACGAAACCCTTGCCATAACCGGCCAGCTGCAGAAGGGCGGCCCCCGTATGCGCGGTGCGCGGCGAAATGAAGGTACACAGGTCGTGGTATGGGATGGGGATGCCCGCGCGATGGAACATCTGGAAGAGGACCATCTCGTCCTGCCCGCGACGGGTCGGGGAGCGTCCTGAGCGGTCGATGCCGATGTTGTTCTGCACGCCGCGGAACAGATGGTCCGGCGGCAGGGCGATGTCGTAGCACACGTAATCGTCGCCGTCGCGGATGCGGCTGGCGGCGGAACCCTGCAAGCGGGCTCCAGCGTCATAAAAGACCTCCGCCCGGTCGTAAATCAAGGTCGCGCCAATCCGCGCATTGCTCATCACGTTGGTCGGCTGGAACATGAAGTCGCGGTCGGCGTCGAGCATGATCAGGCGCAGCTCGTGCGTCGGCAACGCCGTCCCCTGGGCGTCGGCCACCTGGTAGAGCGCACGCGAGTCCGGCCCCTTCGCCGGTGCCTCTGCAGAGACGCCGAGTCCGTCCAGAGCAGTCACGTAGAACTGAACGATCTTCCCTGCGTCTTGGCCGGAAAGGCTCGCCGCCCACGCGCCGGTCGGCTGCAGCGTCATCGGCAGCGCAGTGAAGGCGGTCGCCGGATTGACGCGGAAATGCAGCATGGCCGAGGCGACGCCGTCCGGATCGGAGGCGCGCACTAAAATCGTCACCGTCTGACTGGGCGAGGGCATGACCGGCGAGTGCCGCAGGTCTGCGAAGGTCGGGCCCGCGTTCGCCACGCGGCGCGAGTTCGGCGCCGCCGGCGTGCCCAGCCGGGCGGGCAGGGCGAGCGCGGTCGTTTTGGCGAGTTTGCCGAAGTAGGTGCGCGTGCTGACTTGCGGAGAGCCGGCGACCCAGCGGGCTCGATAGCTGATTTCGTAGAGCTGCCCGTCGGTAATCGGTATGTTGTTGAGCAAGGTCGTCTCGACGTGATTGTGGTTCATCACCGTGCGGTCAGAGGCCGAGAGTTTGAGCACAGCGTTAGAGGCGTCGTCCGGGTCAGCCACGAACTCGCCGCGGTGGTGGCCGAGGAAGCGCCAGTGGGTATTGCCGGCGGTCGTCTCGAAGTTTCCGTTCTGGACGAGCTGTTCCCGCGCCCCGTCCGGGTCGCGCACGAGGCTCACGTCGTCGAGGAGCACCACGCCCGCATCGAGCAGGCCGATGCGGAACTCGTTCCAGCGCGTCGGCCCATAGGCCTGGCCGGCGATCATGCGGTAGGTCACGGTCTGCCACGCGCCCTTGGCGCTTTCGTCGCTGTCGGCCCAGGCGCCGCGGTTCAGGCCATCCGCGCCGGGATCGCGCAGCTCGAGGCTCGACCCGCCGCCGTCACTCCAGCCGCCCTTGAAAACCCGCGTCTCATCTACGGGATTACCCGTCGCGTCCCGCAGCAGGATGCGCTCGCCCCCCTGGAGCCGGCCCGAGAAACCGCCGACCACGCTCGCCGCGCGCTCCGGCCACTTCTGACGCAGCGCCGCTCCGTCGCGGGCGACCACCACGTAGCCCCCCGGCGGGACGACCGGCCCGTTGGAGAAGGTGAAATCGATCCCTGCGTCCAGCCGCCAGCCCGTGAGGTCCACCGCGTTCGTCGAACGGTTGAGCAGCTCAACCCACTCCTCGTCAGAGTCCTTGTAGGGCGCGGCGGGCGCGAGCGTGGTGGTGAGGGAGAGTTCCGCGCCGAACGCGACATCGCCGCTCAGGTCCGGAGGGTTCACCTCGAGCTCGTCGATGCAGGTGCCTGAGGAGGCGCCGGTGTTCGGAACGAGCAGCCGGAGTCCCGTCGCCTCCACCGGGTCGAAAAGGAAGCGGTGCCTCCGCGACGGCGCCGTGAACAGCCCCGTGCCCGCGCTCTGGTAAGTCAGCGTACCGATGTTCGCCCAGCCGGTGTCGGCGTTGCCGGTGAACGGGGTGCTGGTGCCTGGCGCGGCCACCCGCGTAACCTGCAGCGTGTAGGTGCCGAAGGTGCGGTCGCTGTAGGTGCCGAGGTTGTCGCGCCCGAAGGCGAAGCTGCTGATTGTGTGCAGCCCGCCGAAGCGCACGCCCGCATAGCCTGGGCTGCCGGAGTTGCCGATCCACGAGTGGCTGTTGCCGTAGAGTCCGTCCGTCAGGCCGACGACGTTGTGGATGGGGTAGCCCGTGAGCGAGTCGATGGCGAAGGGTGCGGCCCCCGGCTGGCGAGCCAGGTTCATCGGAGGGGCGCCGCCGAATGGCCCTTCCTGGACAAGGATCAGCCCGCCGCCGGCCAGCACGATGCCGCTCGTGCCAGTTGTGGGTGCGGCCTGATGCACCTCGACGGCCAGCACGTTCACGCCCTGCACCAGCCTCTCGGACGGCACGACGATGGGATCCGCGAAATCCGCGTCGCCCACCGGACCGGTCGCGGGGGTCGAGTAGCCGACAGGTCCTGCGGGCATGTTCTGCCGGTGCAACTCAGCGCCGTTGAGATAATACACCGCGCCGTCGTCCACGACCGGTTGCACGTCGAAGGTGACGTTGCTCGTGGCGCCGCTGAAGGCGAAGCTCGTGCGGAAATAGGTGGTGGCGCGGCTCGCCGCGAGCGCGGTAGCGACGGGCGCCGGCAGCAATCCGGTGTTGAAAGCGAACGCGCCCGCCCCGCTTGACCACGCGCTGTCGTTGTAGCCCGGCTCGCGCCACGCCGCCCCCAGATCCGTGCCCGTATCGCTATAGCGCCACAGGCCGGCGACCGGCGCGACCATGAGGTTGCTTGTCACCGCCTGCACCGCGTCGCTGGGCGGCGCGTGAACCATCATTTCGTTGATGACCATGTCGCCGCGAAGCGTGGCCTCTCTGAAAGCCAGCGTCGGAATGAACGTGGCATTCGTCAGGCTGTTGGGAGCGCCGGGCGTGCCGCCCGGCTGCAGGCTCGCAGTCCAGTTCTCCGCTGGCTGGCTGGCTAGGTTCGGATGCCACTTGGCCAGAGACGGGCCGGCGCCATCGGCCTCCGCAGGCCAGTCCCCGTCAGCACCGTAGTCAAGCTCGTCCATCAACCGCTCAGTGAGGTCGCGCAGCCTGAGCTGTTCACCGCCGTTCGACAGTCGGCCGGTGAACGGCCCCAAGACGTCGCTGACTCCCGCCTGAGCCATCAGCGCCGCCGGGTCGCTCGCCACCACGAGATACCCGCCGCCCCTGAGGACGGTGCCGGCGGGGAAGACGTAATCGATCCCTCCCGCAAGCCGCCATTCCCCCACGTCCACAGCGACGGCGTTCTGATTGTGAAGCTCGACCCACTCGCATGCCGCCTCGTTGGTGGCCGGGTGATACATGACCTCATTGAAGACGATCACGCTGTCGCCCCGGGCCGCCAGCGGATACACGCAATAGAGAAAGGCCGCAAACAAACGCTGAGCGAGTCTGGGGAAACGTTGTAGCTGGCATTTTATCACGATTGCTCCCGTTGGTGACCCGCCTTTTGGCGGGGCTCTCACTCCTCCTCAAGCACGACTCGGAAACCGACGTCGTAGACCGTTTGCCACGAGGCGTAGGCCCGCCGGACGGCCGCGCCCGCATCGCGCGGGCGGTCGCGGAACGACCCGCCGCGCACCACCTTGGTCTCGCTCAGGCCGCCGTCGTTGCGCCCGTCATTCTCGACATACGGATACGGCCGGTAGCTGCTGCGCGTCCACTCGCTCGCGTTGCCGACCATGTCGTAAAGCCCCCACACGTTCGAGCCCGCCTGCGCCACGTAGTCCATGCTGTACCAGTTGTCCTTGAAGCGCTCCTCGTGCAGCGGATAGCCGAGCGAGACCTCGTAGGGCTGCCGCTTCTGGATGCGGTTACCGCCCTCCCACCCGACCGTGTTCGACCAGCGCACCGCCTGA
The DNA here is from genome assembly GCA_964390795.1 of uncultured Lentisphaeraceae bacterium. Lineage (GTDB taxonomy): Bacteria > Verrucomicrobiota > Kiritimatiellia > RFP12 > UBA1067 > CAYMLQ01. The sequence continues at coordinate 8,922 of CAYMLQ010000098.1, read as the reverse complement.
TCCGAGAGGTTTGCCCATTTTGAAAAATCATCCGCAACCCCGCCCCAGTGGAAGCGCGTCGCCGTGCCGCCGCGCGCGGCCCACTCCCACTGCGCCTCGGTCGGCAGCGCGGCCTTCACGCCCGCCGTCTGGCTCAGCCACGCGCAGAACGCCGCCGCCTGCTGCCAGCTCACGCGGATCACGGGTTGATCGCGATGATTTGAAATATCGCCCGGCACCGTGTGGTCCATGCCATGCAGATCCTGGTAGCGCGAGTCGTGCTCCGGATCGAACGCGCGGTACTGGCTGTTCCTCACCTCGGTCTCCGACATCCAGAACGTTCGCCCGACCTTCACAACCGCGCGCGGGCGCTCGTCCGCATAGCCTTCCGCCGAACCCATCACGAACGCGCCCGCAGGAATGCGCACGAAGGCCAGCGGCTGGCCGTTCGGCAGAGTGAGCGTTTTGCGGAGCGTTTCGCCCCGCTCCGTTGGAGCCGCGGCGCCGGAGCGGGAAGCCGCTCCGCTCCGGAGACGGTCACGCGCGGCTTGGGACTGCGCTGCGGTCATCGGGAATCCGGCGACCGACAGCGTGTCCGGTGGAGCTTCGGGAACAGACGACGGAGCGACCGGCGCGGGCGCACCGCGCGCCTTGACCGCCGCGGCCCAGGCGTCGTATTCGGCCTCGGGGTCAGCCGCGCCCGACGTGAAGCGCTGTTGCAGCTCTCGGCGCCTGGACACCTGCGCATGGCCGCGTGAAGACGGCGGCGCCCACTTGCCGCGCCACGGCGCATTGAGATCGATCCACGTATAGAGCGTCTCCCACGCGTCTCGGTCGAGCGCCACGCCGTGATGCCCTTTCCCGAGCATCTGCACGAGCGGGCTGGTCGAGGCGTGCCACTCCAGCGGATTCAGCAAGGCCATCTCGCTTTCCGGCCCCGGCCGCCGAACATACGGATGCACCAGATGATAGCAGGCCGTCGCGTCGCGCATCAGCAGACGCCGGGGCTTGCCCTCCTCGCTGCCCTGATCCGTTGCCCGCAGCGGCGCCTTCGCCTCGTCGCCGTGGCAGCCCAGGCAATACTTCTGCGCAAGCGGCCACACCTCGTACTCGAAGCCAAACGGACGGACAGCGCCCTGGAATGGAGTCACGTTCTGAACAGGCTTCGTGTCCGCAAGAGCCCGGCCTGCGGTCACGGACGAGCGGTTGTCCTCATGGCACCCCAGACACGACACGCGCTCGCCGGGCATGCCCACCAGCCATGAGCGCATCAGCTGGAGCGCGGCGCCGTCCGCATCGAGCGGCTGGAGCGACACCGGCGTGTTCGCGGGGATCTCGAAGCAGGCCGAGCCGTCGGCCTCCACCGCCACCGTGCCCAGAAGGCGCTTCACGTCCCAGCTCGACTCCACGCGGCCCAGTCCCACCGATTCAGGCCCGCCTGTGCGCTCGTAATTGAAGTGGTAGGAGAAGAGGCGCAGCCGCTTGACCGTGCCGCGCGGCACGCCGCGCAGCCCGGGCCCGCTATAGATGTCGGCGATGTGTACGCTGGCGGTTTTCACGCCGGGCGTCGTGCGGTCGGGAATCACCGGGGGACGCCGACGCGGCGCCAGCGGGATCGGCTCCAAGAGCGCCGCTCCCTCCAGTTCCGCGATGCGCGTGATGTTGTCGAACACGTCCACAAGGTAGATGCCCCAGAGCGCGTTGCGGTCGCTCTTGACTGAGACCAGCATAACCTTGTCGCTGAGCGGGTATGGATAGACGAAGTACGGCTTGCCGCGCTCGAACTGGTTGCGTACCAGCCCGTCGGCCACATCGCCCTGAACGGGCTGGCCATAGCCGGGAAACTCCTGCACCATGCCCGTCCGCTCTTTAGGCAGCGTCTTGGGCAGGATACGGAACGGCGTGGTGCCTTCGGCTCCCCAGCTTTTGTCAGGCGGATCATAAACGAACGGGTAGGCGCGTGACAGCGTGGGATCGAACAGCACGAGCCGCCCGGCTTCCGGGACGTCGTGGTGGCCACCCACGATGCCGACGAGCTGGTGCGCGTCGCCCGGGACCGGGCGGCACTGGTGCAGCACCGTGGGAAAGTACGAGTTCGAGCCGTAGAGCGAGAGCTGCGACGTGCCGTCGGGGTTCATGGTCATCAGGATGCGCGACCAGTAATGCTGCAGGTCCGAGTATTCCCACCGCGTGTAGACGACACGCCCGTCGTTCATTACGGTCGGCGTATAGTCGCTGTCCTGCTCGAAGGTGAGCTGGCGGATCGCGCCGGACGTGCGGTCAAGCTGGTACAGCATTGCGACCGGCAGCGAGCCGTGTACGCAGGGCAGACCCTGATACGCGGCCGTCCCCAGCATCACGACGCGGCGGTCCGGCGTGTAGCAGCCGTCGAACCAGTCCACGTCCGCATACGTCGGCGGCGTGACCTCCGTATTCCCTGTGCCGTCAGCGGCGATTTCAAAAAGGGCGAAGCGGTTGCTCGCGTTGATTCCGGTGAAGAGCAGGCGCTGCGCGTCGAAGTCGAGTTCCAGGTCGCGGACGAGCGTGTCCCTTTCCGGACGGTAGAGGGTTTCGAGCTTAGGTGTGCCGCGCAGATTGGAGAGGACGACGATCTCGTTGGTCCAGCCGGTGCGGCGCATGTCGGCGTGGTTGAAGGGATTGAGATTGAGGAAACCGACCTCGCGGTCCATCGCCCTCCGCGCCGTCTGCGGAGCGAGCGTGCGCCGGAGCGCCACCAGACGGTCGAAATCCAACAGCGGATTCGCCAGCAGTGCGGCACGCGCTCCCTCGATCAGCGCCTCGGCCGCCTTCAGTTCCGCCGCGTCCTGGCCTTCGAGCGTTTTCTGAAGCCCGGCTGCCTTGTCGGCCAACGCCGCGACCGCCGCCCGGTGACGAACGGAGTCGTACCGGTCGCCGCCGTTTTTCGAAAGATCGTCAACCGCGCGGCGCGCCGCCTCGGGGCTGAAGCGCGCAAGATCCTCCTTGAGCTGCCGCACCCGTTCGGATGTCAGCCCCTGCGCGAGACCATCCACCCTGGCAAAAAAGACCGCGCACAAGGCAATCCATAATGATCGGTTTGACTTCATAAATGGGGCTCATTTTTATAATGAACCGATGGTATACCAATGAACCGACCGCCGTCAACCCTGCAATGGGATGAACTCCGCTATTGAGCGTTCCACACCAAAGGGGTACAGTAACGCCTGACATGAGGCTCTTGCTCCATAACATCCAATACGGCACCGGGAGGCTGCGGCGTTTCGCCTGGCTCGAGACCCTGCTGCGCACCACCTCGCACTTTCCGAACATATCGCGTTTCGTCCGGCACATGGATCCCGACATCATCGGCCTGGTCGAAGTGGACTCCGGCTCCTATCGCGCGCGGCGCAAGAACCAGGCGGAGGAACTGGCCAACGACCTCGACTTCTACCACTGCCACCGCGTCAAGTACCCAGACGCCGGCTTCGGACGCCGCGTGCCGGTGCTCAACAAACAGGCCAACGCCATTCTGGCGCGCGAGCCGATCCTGCGCACCGCCTTCCACGATTTCGAGACCGGCTTCAAGAGCCTCGCCATCGAGGTCGAACTCGAGAGCGTCACCCTCTTCCTTGTCCATCTCGCGCTCGGCATCCGCGCGCGCCAGCGCCAGCTCGGCGAACTTCACGACCTGATCGCGAAGTGCGACAAGCCGCGCCTGGTGGCGGGCGACTTCAACACCCTCTCCGGCGTGTGGGAGATGCACATGTTCCTCCGCGCGACCGGCCTCAAGAGCGCCAATGTCCACCACCAGCCGACCTTCCCGAGCTGGGCGCCCTGCCGCGAGCTGGATTTCATCTGCTACGATCCCTCCATCACGCCGATCCGCTTCAAGATCCCCCAGGTGCGCCTCTCCGACCACCTGCCGCTGATGTTCGACTTCGAGATCGCCTCAGCCCGCAAGCCCCCGCTCGCCGATGACGGGCATTGAGGAATTCCCTCCTTCCCCTCCCCCGCACCATTGTGCTTTAATACTCACTCACTTTTAACCGGAGCCTCTCTCATGCCTCTTCACTGTTGGTGCTATCTGCTGGGTCTCATCTGTGTCCTCATGGGCACGGCCATCGCGGTCGCCCCCGCGCCCCTTTCCCGCTTCTATAACGCGCTGCCGCGCAGCGCGGTGGCCGGCTACCTTCTCAGCACCATCGCCTGGCTCTGGGCCGGCTACGCGCTCTGGACCATGGGACTCGACATTCTGGAGCCGTTCAAGAAGTACCTGCCGGTCGCCGTACTGGTCTGCATCCCGCTCACCTGGTTCTGGCTCGACAACCTGCTTTCGTGCCGCGCGCTCGGCGCCGTGCTGTGCCTCTTCCCCTACGAGTTGCTGCACGTCGCCCGCGTCCACACCTCGCCCTGGCGGCTGGTCGTGGTCACCCTCGCCTACCTCTGCATCGTCAAGGGCATGATCCTCCTGCTCTACCCGTGGAAAATGCGGCAGGCCATCGTCTGGTTCACGCAGCGCCCGACCCTCTTCCGCCTCGCGGGCGCGCTCAACGCCCTGCTCGGCCTCTTCCTCATCGGCCTCGGCGCCACCGTCCTGCGCTAGTCCCTGTTCGTTGAGCGTTTAGCATCGCCCCCCAGCAATTCAAATTTTGACTGTTCTGTTCGCAAACAGGCGCGAAATCATGCGCATGGCGCGTCCGGAGGCCGCGCGCCACCCCTGAAAGACGCGCCGCGCAAGGTAGCCCGCGACCTCCTAGGCGCGGATGCGAATGAACGGAGATGCCAAAATTAGAATTGCTGGTCGACCCACGCTTCCCCTTTGCATCCCTCGCGCAATTCCGCTAAAATGCGGCCATTGAAGGCGCAGAAGCACGGGCAACGGGTGCCGGTGTCGCGCCAGAAAATCAAAGAAAAAAGGGTGGATTGAAATGGCTCTGTCTCACAAGCAACTATTGGTCGTCTCCACAGGCATTGCAGCCCAAGCTGCCTTGATGGTCCTGCTCAACGCGTATGTTCCGAAACTGTGTCACGGCATGGATATGATGTGGGTCGCGTTCCAGGCATGGGCCGTCTATTTCCTGGCCGGCTGCAATCCGAAAGCCGGCGCCAAAGCGTGGGTTGGCTATCTGACAGGCATCATCGCCTCCATCATCATCATCAAGCTGATGGGCGTTCCGGGAATCAACAAGATCTCAGCGGATGTTGGGGGCATGAACCTGCTTATGGCGGTCGCGGTCTTCATCGTCGTGATTCCGGCGATCATGACCGAAAACCTCAAAAATTTCGTTCCCGGTCTCTTTATCGGCTCAGGCGCCTTCTTCGCCATCTTGGGGAGCAAGGCATTGGAAGCCGCGCTTCCCGCAGCCGCCAGCCAGAACACCACGTTCCTGTATGCGGCCCAGGCAGAGCTGGTTTACTGCCTCTTCGGGCTGGTCTTCGGATACATCACCGTGCTCTGCAGAGGCAAATACGAGGCCTCCCTCGCCAAGTGAAACACGTGAGCGTTGAACGTTGAACGTTGAGCGCTCAGCGTTGAACATTCGACGTTCCCCCTCATTCACCGCCGCGCCGCACCCTGTGCCGCGCGGCGTTCGTCATTTTCATAGGTAATCGGTTGGTGACAGGGGGATGCGAGGTTCGTGCGTTTCTAATGAAAGTGAGGTCGCAAGCTATGGAGAACGGGCGTCCCCGCCCGTTGGAACGGCGGTTGAATATCGGTCCGCAGTTTGTCGTTCCACGTTTGGCTGCGCGTCTGCCTTGCAGAGACTTTCGCGCAACGGGCGGGGACGCCCGTTTTCCACGTCGCTTCGCACACGATACGCACTTCGGTCGCGCCCCCCTGTCACCAACCGATTGCTTTTCATAGACTGTTGGTTCTTCTCGCAGGTTCACTTTATAAAACTGGCTTATTGTTGAGTTTCTAAAGTGTACTTTATTTTCTGTTGCGCACATGACTGGCCATTTGATACGCTTTGAACCTGTAAGGAAATGTGCGTTATGGTCGCCCGGCCCCTCTACTTGGAAAAACTCCACCGCCTGAAAGACAAGCGGCTCATCAAGGTCGTGTCCGGCATTCGCCGCTGCGGGAAGTCGACGCTGCTGGAGCTGTTCCAGCAGTCTCTGCGCGACGAAGGCGTACACGCCAACCGCATCATCGCCATCAATCTGGAGGAGGGGGATTACCTTGACGTGGCCGATCACCGGGCGCTCTACGCGCTCGTCAACTCGCAGCTTGTTCCGGGCGGCACGAACTACGTGTTCTTGGATGAGGTGCAGCGGATCGAAGGTTTCGAGAAGGCCGTGGACAGCCTGTATGTGAAGAAGAACGTCGACCTCTATATCACGGGGTCAAACGCGGGCCTACTCTCCGGCGAACTGGCCACACTCCTTTCCGGCCGGCACGTCGAGATCGCCATGTTGCCCTTCTCCTTTAAAGAGTTCTTGGCCGCCCGCGGCAAACCGGACAGCGTGGCGCGCGCCTACACCGAGTACCTACAGCAAGGCTCCTTTCCGTACCTCGTCACCGAGATCGGTAATGACCGTCCGACCATCCGCGACTACCTGTCGGGCGTCTACAATACGATCCTGCTGAAGGACGTCGTCCAACGCGCGGGCGTGAAGGACGTAGCCATGCTGGAGAGCGTCGTCCGCTTCATGTTCGACAACATTGGCAACCTGACCTCGATACAAGGCATCAGCAACGCGCTCACGTCGGCGGGGCGAAAGACGACGGCACCGACGATTGACGGCTATCTCCGGGCGCTCTGCGACGCGTTCATTCTGTACCGTGCCAACCGTTATGACGTCAAAGGCAAGGAGTATCTCAAGACAGGGGCGAAGTTCTACGCGGTTGACCTTGCCCTCCGGCCATTCCTCCTGGGAAGCAGGCCCGGCGACGTTGGCCGCATTCTGGAGAACATCGTCTACCTTGAGCTGCTCCGCAGGGGGCATCACGTATTCGTCGGAAAAGTCGGAGCGTCCGAAATCGATTTCGTCACCATCGAAGGCGGGGAACAAGCCTACTATCAAGTGGCCGCCTCCGTCCGCGAACAGAAAACCCTTGAACGTGAACTTGCCTCGCTTCAGGCCGTTCCCGACAACCACCCCAAATTCCTGCTCACGCTCGACGACGACCCCCCCGCCAACTACGAGGGCATCCGCCAAATGAACGCGCTCGCTTTTCTCCTGCAAGAATAAGAGGTCAACTCATGCTGCAACCGCCTAGACGCACCCTACACCTGCTTTGCACCCCGCTTCTCGTCCTCGCCGCATCCCTGCTCGCCGGCGAGCGGCCGTACGAGATGGTCTGGGCCAACCGTACGCAGGACGACCATCCCGCGCTCGTCCCCTTCACGGACGCCGCGGGCTGGCGCGTCGAGGCTGTCGACGCCGCGGCCATCCTTGAGCGCTCCACCAACGTGCTGCTGTTCGGCGACGCCGTGGTGAAGCTCACCTACCGCGCCACCGGCAAGAATCCAAGCGTCACGCTCCTCCCGCCCGCACCCGTCGCCATCACCGCCGCGTTTGACGCGGTCACCTGCTGGCTCTACGGAAACAACCACAGCTACGCGCCCGACCCCAAAACGCCGCCGGTCAGCGTCACGCTCACCTTCGCCGATCCGGAAGGAAAAACCTTCGCCATCCCCCTCGCTCGCGTCCACTTCAAAGAGTGGTTCCTCTGCCACCGCCGCCTTGACCCCAGCCAGATCGCACGCGTCGCCAAGGGAGGCAAGCTGCTCTCGCTCACGGTCTCTGGTGGACGCAACACAGAAGACCGCGCGATCTACCTCAACAGCCTCGCGGTCTTCACCGAACCGCTCGCCGCGCTCGCCTTCGCGCCCCGCCGGCAGCGCGGCGTGCGGCTCTTCCCCGCCTGCCCCCCTGGCTCGATCACCGGCCCCGGCCTCCTGCCCTTCCCCGACACACCCCTCACCATCGTTCCGCGCGACTCCGCGTCCAGCGTGGCCCGCGTGGCCAAGAGCAGCACCGGCCACTACCTGCTGGTGCGCGACGGCGAGGACGGCCGACTCGAAGTGCGCCTGCCCTCCCAAGCCGGCACATGGGACGACCTCGCCGTGCGCTGGGCCGACGCCGGCGGCGATTGGATCCCGGTCGGCCTCGGCGGCGGGCTCTTCTTCGTTCCGGACACGGCCGGCGCGTCACCGCTCCGCGCCACGAACGAGGATGTCCGCGTCACCACGGACGGAAAGAGCGTCACCTACGAGGGCCTGCTCCGCTGCGGCAGCCGCGCCTCCGCCGTCCACCTGCGCTGCCACCTCATCAACAAGTCGCTCGTGATGGACATCCAGGCCGACGGCGGACTGATCCACGAGTGCCGCTTCGGCGCGACGCGCGGCTTCGCGAATCCCCGCCTCGTCCCCCTGCCCTACTACACCTACGGCTTTGCGGACACGCTCGCGCGTCCCGCCGTCGTCGTCTCCGGCACCGCCGACGCCCCGCTCTTCTTCATGGCGCACATCGACTGGACCCAGTCCAACGCCTCCGCACCCTTCACCGAAAACCTGCGCTTTGACGGGTCGCTCGCCAGCAACGGCGGCACGCGCTACCTTCCCAAAACCGATGGCACTCGCAACCCCTGCTTCGAGCGCTTCGTCCTGACCCTCTCGCCGAAATTCGAGGACGTTCTGCCCAACATTCCCAACCCCGTCTCGCCCTGGAAGCACGTCACCGGCACCCGCGTCTGGCGCGCCCACGGCGCGAGCGACCGCGCCCGCGACGCCGACACCTGGCGCACCGTCCGCCGCTGGGGCATGAGCCAGATCGTCGTCACCGACCACGAGACCGGCTGGCGCGACGGTAACGAGAGCTTCACCTTCCGCACCGAGCCCGCGCCCAAGAAAGGCGGCGACGAGGGCCAGCGCCGCTACGCGCGCCTCATGCAGGACGAACTCGGCTTCGTCTACGGCCCCTACAACAACTTCACCGACTTCGCGCCCGTCAACG
>CAYMLQ010000097.1:0-16280 GCA_964390795.1 uncultured Lentisphaeraceae bacterium | reverse complement strand
GCGCCCGGCGCAACTCCTCGTTCTGCATCTCCAGCTCGATCTGGTGGACGCGCAGCTCGTGGAGCGTCAGCCGGGTCGCGGCGGGCGACAGGGTCTCGGTCTCTTTCGGCGACCGGACCGCTTTTTCCTCGGCCCGCTTACGCAAGTCGGCGGAGTCAGCGTTGTTCATAAGTTACCTCATCTGAAGGTCCAATAGCCAACAGTCTTTCCTTCATCATTGGACATTCCTTGTTGGCTATTGGCTAACCGGCGTACCCGTCCAGCGTCGCGATCTGCTGGACGGCCATGCGCCGCTCGATGCGGCGGTGGGTGGTGCCTGGCTTGTAGTGGGAGAAGTCGTGGCCGGTCTGGCTGCGCAGGAGGATGAATATTTTTGTCAGCGCGCTCGCGGTTTTGGCATCCATGACGTTGGCTGTGCGCGGGAGTTTCCCGAAGGAGTGGGCAACGTAGGCGCTGATCTGGGCGGGCATTTCGGCGGGCGGCAGCTCGTAGTCCGCCAGACCGGTGGCGAGAACGCTGCGCGGCATGCCGTCGTACTCGGCGGAGGCGGGGTTCTGGACGACGACCAGGCCTCCCGCGGCCTTGATGGCCCGCACGCCCAGGGTGCCGTCGCTGCCGGTGCCGGAGAGCACGACGCCGATGGCCCGCTCGCGCTGGTCATCCGCCAGGGAGCGGAAGAAGAAGTCGATCGGCAGGCGCTGGCCGCGCGGGGCCGAGGGCTCCAGCAGGTGCAGCGTGCCGTTGAGAAAGGCCATGTCGTGGTTGGGCGGGATGATGTAGGCGCAGTTGGGGCCGACGGACATGCCGTCCGCGACCTCGAAAACCTGCATGCGGGTGTAGCGCCGGATGAGTTCGGCGAGGAGGCTCTCGTGGTCCGGGGCCAGATGCTGCACGATAACGAAGGCCATGCCGGGGTCGGCGTCGGCGGGCATGCCGGAAAAGAAGGCCTCGAAGGCTGCCAGCCCACCGGCGGATGCGCCGATGCCGACAACGGGGAAGCCGGAGCAGGGCGAAGCGAGCATCTCGGCTGGCGCTTGCGGCGCGGCGGGGTTCGCGGCGGGTTCCGGCACTCCGGTTGGATCGGCAAAGGGCGTGGCAGCCGACGCTGACGCAGGGTCTTTCTTCCGGGTTTTCATAAGCGCCTCATCCTTGCTTTTCCGCTCAGCTACGTGACCCCTGCCCTTGACAATGCGCGTAGCTTACAGCCACGCTTCGGCTGGCGCATCCAGAAATTCGTCTAGAGGAATGCCCGTACCGCCTACCAGCAGTTTGCGTGTCACTCGAAAGTGTGAGGCAAACGCCTCGAATATCTTCCTTTTAACCATAACACCTCCAGTGAGTTAACAATTCACTCAGTACGATGAAAAAAATACTCAATGTGCTGATCAAACGAAAGAAGTTTCAGCGTTCAGCGTTCTTGACTTCCACCCCGCCCCAGTAAGCCGCCTCGCACGCCCAGCCGTCCGGCTGGTTCACGAGTTCGACCGCCACCGCCTTGCCCGCGAACGGCGCGAGGTCGACCGCGACCGTCTGCCACGCCGCCTTCTCTCCACCGACCTTCTGCCGCACGACCTCTTTGCCGTCGACCCGCGCGACGAAGGCGAAGTCGCCCTTGCTGTGATTCGCCACCTCGACCGCGAGCGTCGCGCCCGCAGCCGGCACCTCCACCCGCCTCGAGAGCGTCACGCCGACCTCTTTGTTGAGCGGGTGCGTCATCACGACGTGCTTGCGCCCCAGATACTCTGCACGATAACCGGGCTCCATGTCCTTGCCGTTCGGCGTGGTCTTCCAGCCGGGCAGCAGCGCGTCCAGCGCACCCTGAACGCGCGCCGTCGGGTCATCGCCGCCCACGTCCGCCGGATGCGGCTTGAAGCGGATCTTCGCGTACTCCTCGGCCGTGAACCTCGAGTCCGCGGCCGGCCCCGCCTGCCATGTCGGCGTGTAGGGGCCGGGTTTGGCCGCCGCGCGCGGGATCACGAACCACTCCTTGCCCGCCGCGTCTTTCTCCATGCGCCCGCCCTTCTGCGCCACCACCTGTCTCGCCAGCCGCTCGCAGACGTCCAACAAGGCCGGCACGTTGTACGCCGTGTAGGAGAACGTCGGCTCCAGCTTCAGCGCCTGCGTGTAGTGCGCCGGCAGCTTCGCGAAGCCCGCCCACGTGCCGAGCACGCCCGCCGCGCTCGACGGGTTGCAGTCGGAGTCGTAGCCGCCGCGCATGGAGATGACGACCGTCTTTTCCATGTCGCCCTGGCCGTAGAGCATGCCCAGCACGATCATCGCGCCGTTGATCTTCACGTCGATCGCGCCGTTCGAACCTTTCTGATAGGCCGGATCCTGGCGGTACTTCTGCAGGCAGAGCGCCCACGCCTTCTGCCAGTCGCCGGGGTTCTCCGTGTGCCAGCGCACGAGGTCGCGCACCATCTCCGCGTACTGGCTCTCCGCCGGGATGCAGGCCAGGCCCGCGTCGATGATTTTGCCGAGATCCTTCTCGAAGAACGCCTCGGCGTACATGCCGCCCATGAACTGCCCGCCGTACACGCCGTCGCCATAGTTCATCAGCCGGCCGAAGGTTTCGCCCAGCGCGATCACCGCGTTCGGCAGCCCCGGCGCGATCAGCCCCGCGAAGTCCGCCTCGATCTGGTAGTCGATGTCGTTCGCCCGCGAGTTGAAGCGCGGGTGCGAGCTGTCGGGCGGCGCGATGCCGCGGCGCAGGTTGTTGCGGCCCGCCTCGTTGGCGCACCAGAGCCGGTACTCGCTGTTCGCGAAATCGATGCCCGCCTGCCGGATCGATACGTCCAGCCCGTACTGCTCCAGCGAACGCAGAAACGTCATCTCCACGTACAGGTCGTCCTGCCCGAACGCATTGTTGATCATCTCCGGCGTCCACTTCGGCACCTTGTCTTCTGGAATAAGCGCGTCGCTGAACTTGAACTCCGTAGGCGCGCCCCACACCACGCCGATGATCTGGCCGATCCAGCCGCCCTTCATCCGGTCGCGGTAGTCGTCGACCGACAGCCGCCGCTCGCCCTGCGCGAGCGACAGGCTGGCCACTGTTAAGAGGGTTCCCAGCGCGACTCGTGCTTTATTGCTCATTCTGCTCTCCCATTTCTCTGCACTCAATTGATCTGCACCAATTGTGAGCCAAGCGAACTTCCATCGCAAGCCCAAACGCACATTTCGCAAAATTCCGCTCTGCGTTTCGCGGGCTTGCTGCAACATAAACCGGCTGCAGCTTGAAATTTGAATGGAAGAGTTGCTGGGCTCCGCTGCGGCTAGCTTGCATCTGCTCCCCATCCCCGTTACACTAGTCACTCTTAGCGGACGCATAGGGTTGCGTTCGCGGACAAAATGGGATTACGTATGCTCCGTTTCGCAGGCCTTCTTTCTGTCGCGCTTGTCATGTCTTTCGCGTGCCCCCTAGCCCGCGCCGAGATTGCCGAACAGGTGCGGCTCGACCTCTTCCAGACGCCCGGCTGCACGGAGTGTGAGCGTTTCAAACGGATGGTCCTTCCCGAACTCGAGACCCGCTTCGAAGGCCTTCACGAGCTGGTCTGGCACGATATGACCCAGACGGCGACGATCCCGCTCCTGGTCGCCTACCAGCAGCACTGCCACAACACTGAGAACGGCCGCATCTCGATCGTGGTCGACCACACCACGTTTCTCTCAGGATATGAAACAATCTCCACCGGCCTGTTCGACTGCGTCAACGAGGCGCTCGTCAGCCGCCAGCGTCAGGACTGGGCTCCGCCCGCCCCGCCCGAAATCAAGGGCGACCAGGCTAAAGCCGCCGTCCGCACGCGCGCCAGCGCGCTCACCTTTTCGGTCGTCGCCCTCGGCGGCCTGCTGGACGGCTTCAACCCGTGCGCCATCTCGACGCTCATCTTCTTCATGAGCATCCTGGCCGTGGCCAAAGCCACCCGCCGCACCCGACTGCTGGTCGGCCTTTCTTTCATCACAGCCTCGTTCGTCGTCTACACGGCCCTCGGGCTCGGCCTCCTCTTCGCCTTCCGCCAGGCCCCGAATTTCAGCCTCGTCAAAAAGGTCATCGAGCTGCTGCTCGGCCTCTGCATGATCCCCCTCGCCGTCCTCTCCTTCCGCGACGCCTTCCGCTTCCGCAAATCGCAGCGCCCGGATGACGTGACCCTGCAGATCCCCAAGAAAGTCAAAGCCCGCATCCACTCCTTCATGAATTCACGCCTCGGCGTCGGCGGCCCGATCCTCGGCGGCCTCGTCACCGGCGCGGGCGTCACGGTCCTCGAAAGCGTCTGCACCGGCCAGAGCTATGTCCCGGTCCTGATGTACATGCTGAAGGACAACTGCTCGGACTTCTGCACCTGGATGTTGCTCCTTACCTACAACCTGCTTTTCGTCCTGCCGCTGGCAGTGGTCTTCTTCTGCTTCCACCGCGGCATGCAGCTCAAAGCCCTGATCTCCTGGAGCCGCAACAACCTGGTGGTCGCCAAAATCCTCCTCGGCCTCTTTTTTACCGCCATGGCCGTTCTGCTGCTCTGGCACACGTGAGTTCTATAAACGGAGAGCCCATGTCCCCTACACCCCTTCCCGAAGACTACGCCCTGCTCGACAGCGGCGACGGCAAGAAGCTCGAGCGCTTCGGCCCTTACCTCCTCGCGCGCCCCTGCTCGCAGGCGGCCTGGAAGCCCGCGCTTCCCGCCTCGGCGTGGGCCCAGGCCCACGCCACCTTCGACCGCGCCGAGGGCAACCAGTGGCACAACCGCGGCGCCCTGCCCGCCGAGTGGACGATCAACACCGCCGGCATCGCCTTCAAACTCTCAGGGACCGACTTCGGGCACCTCGGCATCTTCCCTGAGCAGCGCGCCCAATGGGAGTGGATCCGCGCGGCCGTGCGCGACGCCTGCGACGCGCGCCAGCGCCCCGTGCAGGTGCTCAACCTCTTCGCCTACTCCGGCGGCTCGACTCTCGCCGCAGCCCTCGGCGGCGCGGAGGTCTGCCATCTCGACGCCTCCAAGGGCATGGTGCAGTGGGCGCGCGACAATGCGCGCATCAACGGACTCGAGTCCCACCCGATCCGCTGGATCGCGGACGACGCCCACAAGTTCCTCTGCCGGGAGGCGCGCCGGGAGCGGCGCTACGACGCCGTGATCCTCGACCCGCCGACCTTCGGCCGCGGCCAGAACAACGAGATGTACAAGATCGAGAAGGACCTGCCCGAGACGCTGCGCCTCTGCGGCGAGCTGCTGAGCGCCGACCCGCTCTTCATCCTCTTGAGCGCCCACACGCCGGGCTACTCGCCCGTGGTGCTGCAGAACGTGCTCGGCCAGGCCGCCGCCGGCCTCGGCGGCGCGACCGCCTCCGGCGAGATGCTGCTCACCGGCACGCCCGCCGTCTTGCCCACGCCCTGCGGCGCCTACGCCCGCTGGTCGCGGTAGCGCGGAACCGAGCGCGGCTCGGCCAGGTTTAAGAAAGCTACAGCGGGACAGGTATTCTAGGCCCTCGACAAATATCAGCAGTCGTATGTGTCATCCCTTCTTCTCGATGATTTCAAGAAGCTGCAGGCTGGACACGATGAGAACGCCTTGAACGGTCTTTCTGTAGAGATGACCGAAATGCATGCGGTCGCTGGTCCAGAGATGCGTACAGGCAGATGCGACTGCCGCAGCCAAAATAGGCCTGTCCTTCTCTTCGATTTCAACATCCAAGTGTTCCTGCAAGGCATGGGTCAACTCGATGCGGCCTTTGATATCATCGAGGCCAGGGAGTAAGTGAGGACGCTTGTTCGCCAGATTCCGGCGCGCCTCTTCCCAGGCATGCGGACTCGTCAAGGCGCATCCCTTTTTCAAGGCCAAAAGAAGAAGCTGTTGGGTCGCGCTTCGGGTGTCAGCGGCCGAGAAAATGATGTTTGCATCAAGAAAGATCCTCACTTTTTGCCCCTCTTGGCGAGGCGCTTGCCAAGCTCGGCATCTGCGGCATCAAACTCCGCTATGCGCGTATCTGTATACATTTCAACAGGAAAGGCTACCGCAGGCTGGAGAACAACATCATTTTCACGAAGGTGTAGCATAACAATACCGCCACCATTGGAAATACCCAGCATTTTCCGGACAGCCTTGGGCAATGTCATTGTGCCCCTCGGATTGACCTGTAATATCGTATTCATGTCGTCAATAATACTGAATTACTGAAATTCATGCAAGCTGAAAGACAGTTGAATCGAGTACGCAGGGCACTTCTTTTCCCTTAATCTGTCGCTTTTCTGACACATACCCCAGCTTATCGAAGCGTCATTTCGGCAGGGCGGGCTCCCCCGACAGCCCCCAGGTCTTGTTGGGCTCTTTGCCGAGCGTCAGCTCCAGCGTGCCGCCCTTGACCAAAGCCTCGTGCGGAAAACGGAAGCTGTCCCACGGCTGGCCGTTGAGGGTGGCGGACTGGATGTAGACGTTCTCCGGCGCGTTGTTCCGGGTGCGGATCACGAAGGTGCCGCCCTGCGTGTAGCCGGGCCGCAGATGGATCGTGACCGCGTCGAACACCGGCGTGGTGATATCGTACGACGGTTTCGGGCCGCAGCCGCCGTCGAACGCGAAAAGCCCTACCTGCATCAGGGCGCTCAGCGCCCCCATCTGCCCCTGGTCCTCATCGCCGTTGTAACCCGTGTAGGGCGTCGCCTCGGCAAAATTCACCGTGTGGACTCTGCGCACCCAGTACTGCGTCTTCCACGGCGCGCCCGCATGGCTGAACAGGTGCGCCATCCCGGTGCTGGGCTGGTTCTCGTAGTCCACCCACGCCGCCCCGTGCTTGCCGTGCTCTTCAATGAAGCCGCGCGGCTCGGCCTTCCTGAAATTGTCCTCCAGGCGCGCCGCAAGCGTGTCGCGGCCGCCGAAAAGTTCCGCCAGCCCGCCCGGATCGTGAGGAACGAAGAAGGTGTAGACCGCCGAGGTCGACTCGACAAAGCCCTTTGCCGCGAAGCCCACGGTCACCGGCGCGAAGGGCTCGTACCAGCCGCCCTCTTTCGTGCGCGGCCGCATCCAGCCGACCGACGCGTCCCACACGTTGCGGTAGTTCTGCGCCCGCTTCGCGAAGTAGTCGGCGTCCTCGGCCTTGCCCAGCGAACGCGCGAACTGAGAGAGGCACCAGTCCTGATACGCGTATTCCAGCGTCATGGCCGCGCCCTGCCGGTGTCCGCCTTTGCCAGGAATATCCTCCGGCACATAGCCGCGGTTCACATAGTACATCATGCCGCCGCCCGTGGCGTACCCGGTCTCATACCCCGCATGGTCACGGATGCCGCCGGGAAAGGCATTCTTGCGCAACCCCTCGTACGCCTTTTCCACGTCCCAAGACCGGATTCCCTTGTGGTAGGCCGAGACAAAAACGGGGG
Organism: uncultured Lentisphaeraceae bacterium; assembly: GCA_964390795.1. GTDB lineage: Bacteria > Verrucomicrobiota > Kiritimatiellia > RFP12 > UBA1067 > CAYMLQ01. The sequence goes on along the minus strand of CAYMLQ010000097.1, from coordinate 8,923 downwards.
CCGACGGGTCGCCGATCATGACATAGGTGTAGTTGCCGCCCGCCGGCCCGCGCGGGATCAGCCCGCCGTTGCGGTACATGTCCACCATGGTCTGGCAGAAGGCGTCGGTCACCTCTGGCCACGCCAGCGGCCACAGGATGTTCAGCGACCAGTGCGAGCCCCACCACCCGTCGAAGTTGTGGTGCGGGAACACGCGCCCGTCCGCCGCCGGCGTCACCGTGCGCACGCGCGGCGCGTCGCCCGTGTTGTCGAGGTACTGCCCGTCCGTGTCGCTGACGATGCGGCGCCCGAGCAGCGCATGCCATAGGTCGGTGTAAAACTTGGTCCTCTGCATCGCCGTGCCGCCCTCGACCTCGATGCGCGACAGCCACGCATTCCAGTCGTCGGACGCCTCGCTCACCACGCGGTCGAAGTCCCAGTGCGGCAGCTCCGCGCCGAGGTTGCGCCGCGCGCCGTCGAGGCTCGCGTACGAAAGCGCCACCTTCATCAGCACCGGCTCCGCGCCCGGCTTGAACTCGACGTACTGGCCCGCGTTCGGCCCGTCCACGACCTCGGGCGAGCCGCGCAGCAGCGCGCCGTCCTTCCACGCGCCGAACTTGGCAAAGGGCTGGCTGAAGCGCGCCGTGAAATAGACCGTCACCGGCTTGGCCCGGCGCGACGTCTTGCCCATCGTGAACCAACCCTCCACGCCGGTGCGGTCCGGCAGCGGCCGAGCCTCCGAACCGATCATGGCGCAGTACATGATGGGCGCGGCGGTGTCGAGCAGGATGCGCCGCGGCGCTTTCTCTGGGAAAGTGTAGCGGTGGAAGCCCACGCGCGTGGTGGCGGTCAGCTCCGCGGTGATGCCGTACTTCTTCAGCGCCACCTTGTGATAGCCGGCCTTGATCACCTCGTCGTCGTGCGAATAGGCCGACTCATAACCGGGCATGCCCTTCTCGCCGAACACGTCACCGGTCACGGGCATGACGGGCAGGCCCGCGAGCTGCCACGCGTGGATGTGGCTGAAGCAGCGCACCACCTGGCTGGTGTAGACGTAGCCCGCGCCCCAGTCGCCCTCCGTCTGCGTGTCCGGGCTGAGGTTCACCATGCCGAACGGACGGCACGCCGACGAGAAGTAGATCCAGCGCGAGTACTTCGTGTCGGTCTCGGGCTTCACCCAGTCCACCGGCCGCTTCACTTCGGCCCAGACGCACCCCGCCGCCGCCGCACACACCACGCCCCATAGCAGTCGCTTCATCCTACACCTCGTTTGTTCGATCATATCGTTGTTGTCCCTTAGACTCCTAAATCCTAAATGCTCCTTTGGCCCGACCGCAAGGCGGGTTCGAGGCTTGGATAGGCGAAGCGGAAGCCCAGCGCTTCGGCCTTGCGCGGCAAGGCCCGCTGACCGCACAGCAGCATCTGCGCGCGCTCGCCCAGCAGCACGCGCAACAGCGGCGCAGGCAAGGGGAAGAGCGCGGGCCGCTGCAGCACGCGTCCGAGCGTACGGGTGAAGTCGCCGTTGGTCACAGGCGCCGGTGCCGTCAGATTGAACGCGCCGGAGGCGTTCGGGTCGGCCAGCAGGTGCAGTGCGAGGGCGATCCAGTCATCGAGATGGATCCAGCTCATCCACTGCGTGCCCCTCCCGAGCCGCCCGCCAAGTCCCAGCCGGAAGGGTGTCAGCATGTTTCCCAGAAGCCCCCCGGAAGGGTGCAGCACCAGACCGGTACGCAGCAGGCAGACCCGGATGCCGGAGGAGGCCGCACGCTGGGCGGAGGCTTCCCAGTCCGCGCAGAGCCGCGCCGCGAAGCCGCCGCCCGCCGGAGACGACTCGTCGAGCGACGCCGCTCCACCGTCGCCGTAGTAGCCCACGGCCGAGCCGCTCAGCAGGACCGCAGGCCGGTGGGCGTTCGCCGCGATCCGCCGCACCAGCGCCTCGGTCAGGCCGATGCGGCTGTCGCGCAGCACGCGCTTGCGGGCGCCACTCCAGCGGGCGTCGATGATCGGCGCGCCCGCCAGATTGATGACGGCGTCGTAGACCGAGTCCGAACGCCAGACGTCCAGCGACTCCAACGCGCGGACACCGGGCCCGCAGCGCGCCCTCACCGTCGCGGGCTCGCGGCTCAGAACCGTCACCTCGTGATCGGCGCACGCGAGCGCCGCACAGAGCGGACGCCCGATAAAGCCCGTTCCGCCTGTGATGAGGATGCGCATGGGTGTGCCTCTTTAGTTGGCGCGCGGCCCCTGCGAGAAGGGCGCGGCGTCCGCGCCCGTGCCCCAGCTTTTGTTCGGGCGGTCGCCCATCTCCAGCGTGATGCGGCCGCCGCTGACGAGCGCCTCGTGCGAGAACCAGGTCTTGTCCCAAACCTTGCCGTTCACCTTGACCGACTGGATATACTTGTTCTCAGCGTCGGCCTTGGGCGCCTCCAGCACAAAGGTCTTGCCGTTGTCCAACCGCAGCGTGACCTTGCTGAAGAGCGGGCTGCCGAAGGTGTAGGCGGGCACGCCGGACGTGACCGGATAGAAGCCCATGGCCGTGAAGACCGCGAAGGCCGACAGTCCGCCGCCGTCCTCGTCGCCGCAGATGCCCATGAGGTCGTTGCGGAACCACGCCTCCATCAGCATGCGCACGCGCTTCTGCGTCTTCCACGGCTGGCCCGCGAAGTTGTAGAGGTAAGGGATGTGGAGGCTCGGCTCGTTACCCATGACGAACATGCCGACGCCGCCGGTGGCGTCGGGCAGCACGTTGTAGAATTCCCAGCGCGGCCGGCCGATGCCCTCTTCAAACAGCCAGTCGAGCTTGTCGGTGAACGCCTGCCGGCCGCCGAAGAGCGCGATCAGGTCGTCGATGTTGTGGTAGACCTCCCAGATATAGGTCCAGGCGTTGTTCTCGTCATAATAGTCGCGCGCGCCCTGACCGCCGGAGTACTTGTAGTCGAACGGCATGATCCAGTTGCCGTCCTTGTCTTTGGGATGAAAGAAGCCGGTCTCCTTTTTCCACAGGTTGCGGTAGTCGTACGAGCGGCCGAGGAAGAAGGCCGCGTCTTCTTTACGACCGAGTTCTTGGGCGATCTGCGACAGGCACCACGCGTCATAGGCGGCGGCGAGCGTCACCGCCACCGCCTGCCGCTTTTCGCCGGGCTTGACCTCCTTGACCGTCTCGGCCTCGCCGGGCTTGAGCGCCGGGAAGTAGCCCTTGTCCCAATAGAAGCGGTCCAGCTCGGTGACGCTGCCGCGGTACCACGGGATCATGCTTTCCTCGCGCATGGTTTTCTTCATGCACGCGAAGGCCTTGTCGAGATCGAAGCTGCGGATGCCTTTGCGCCAGGCGTCGATGAAGAGCGAGACCGCATGGTGGCCGTTCATGCAGTGCGCGTCGCCGAACACGGTCGGGAAGGTCGGCATCCAGCCGGACTGCTCGCAGGCGCGGATGTACGACGCCAGCTTCTCGTGCTGTACGCCGGGGTTGAGTAGAATTTGCAGCGGGTGCAGCGCGTGATAGGTGTCCCAGCTCCAGTCGTCGGTCCAGAACGGCACGCCTTCGTCATCGTGAACCTGCTTGTCCCATGCGCTGAAGTAACGCCCGTCTTCGGAGATGCAGACCATGCGCTCGTGGCAGCGGTAGAGCGCGGTGTAGAAGACCGTCTTCTCGTCCTCGGTGCCGCCTTCGACGGCGATCTTTCCGAGCGCCTCGTTCCATTCGACACGCGCGCCCTTGGCGATGCGCTCCAGGTCGAAATCCTTGATCTCCGCCTGCAGGTTCTTCCGCGCCTGCTCGACGCTGATGTACGAGATGCCGTAGCGCATGCGCACGGTCTTGACCGACGGACCGAACTCCGCCACCACCGGCTTGTTGGAGTCGAGCGTCTCGCTGCGGGCAAAGTCGACGGTGTCGTCCTCAAACGCGCCGACGCGCACGGGCGGCGAGTCAAACTCCAGATAGACGTAGGTGGCGACGCCGTGGTAGTCGTCCGTGCCGCTGATCGCAGAACCCTCGATTTTGAGCGTGCCTTTCTGCTTGGGCTTGAGCAGGACGAAGCGCGGCTTGCTGTTTTCAAAGGTCACCGAGTAGATCGCGGCCTTGCGCGCGGGCGCCAGCTTGACCGTCACGTCGTAATCGTCGAGAAAGACGGAGTAGCGATAAGGCAGGGCGACCGAGTGGTCGTAGCGCGAACTCCAGACCGGGCGCAGCGCGGCGGCCTCGCCGCTGAAGGGCATCATCTGGAACACCTGCCCCTGGCGGTGGGACGGAACGTTGAGGTAGAAGCCGTTGATGCGATCCGTCGTAAAGCTCTCATTCGGCGGCGTCACTCGCAACATGGCGTTCGGCCGCTGGATCGCCGGGAAGACCGGCACCAGCATGTGGCTGATGTTACCGATCTTCGTGTTCACATAATCGACCGGCTCCTTAGCCAGCGCCCCACCCGCACACAGCGCCGCAAGCGCGGCACACACCATTTTTTTTTGCATAAGCCTCCACGGTTTCGTAGCCAAAGACTATAAATCACGGCTGGTGATCCTGCAATCAAGAAGTAACCGCCCGCGTTTGGGATTGAGCGTTTTCTGCGCCTGGGTTATACTCGTTCCATGAGTCGCTTCTTCAACACCGCCGGCCCCTGCACGCCGGGCGAACATTACGTGCTCTCTTCCGCCGACCGCCTGCGCGAGGTGGCCGAGTTGATCGAGCGCCGCCAGTACTTTGTGATCCACGCTGCGCGCCAGAGCGGCAAGACGACGCTGCTGCTCGACCTGTGCCGCACGCTGGAGGCGGGCGGGAAGTACCGGGCGCTGTATTGCTCCCTGGAGTCGCTTCAGGGCGTGACCGATCCGAAAGACGGGTTACCCGCCATCGCACGTTGCGTGCTCGACGCCCTCCATGCCTGGCCTTCGGTCAACACGGCGGTGTTGGCCGCCGATTCGGATTATGCCGACTACACCAACGTACTCAAGGCGCTGTTACGACGCCTCAGCGCGGCCTTGGACAGGCCGCTGGTGCTGCTGCTCGACGAGGTGGACTGCCTGGCCGAAGGGACGCTCATCACCTTCCTGCGGCAGTTGCGCGACGGCTATGTCAACCGCGCGGGAGGCCAGCCGTTCCCCAGCTCGGTGGCGCTGGTGGGGATGCGAGACATCCGGGATTACAAGGCGCAGATCCGGCCCGGCGGCACCACCCTCGGCTCGGCCAGCCCCTTCAACATCGCCGCCAAGTCGCTGACGCTGGCCAACTTCACGGAGTCTGAGGTCGGCGCGCTCTACGCCCAGCACACCGCCGACACGGGTCAGGTCTTCCCGCCCGAGGCCGTCGCCCGCGCCTTCCACTGGAGCCAGGGCCAGCCGTGGCTGGTCAACGCCCTGGCGCACGAGGTGGTTGACGAGATCCTCGGCAGGGACTACGCCAAGTCCGTCACAGCCGGCCTGTTCGACGAGGCGGCGGAGCGGCTGATCCTGCGGCGCGACACGCACCTTGACAGCTTAGTCGAGCGACTGCGTGAGGAGCGCGTGCGGCGGATCGTCGAGCCGGTGCTCACGGGCGAAGGCTTGGCCGTGGAGTTGGACTCCGACGACGCGCGCTACGTGCTCGATCTGGGCCTGCTGCGGCGCGACCGCAAGGTCTGGGAAGCCGCGAACCCGATCTACCGGGAGGTCATCGCCCGCACGCTCAGTTACACGTCACAGGAGAACCTGCCCGCTGCGCTCGCCAACCGCTGGATCGCCGACGGCCGGCTCGACATGAACGGCCTGCTGCGGGGCTTCCAGGAGTTCTGGCGCGAAAACGCCGATGTCTGGGTGGACAAGTACGACTACCGCGAGGCCGCGCCGCACCTGATCCTGATGGCGTTTCTGCAGCGCGTGGTCAACGGCGGGGCGCACATCGACCGCGAGTTTGCGCTCGGGCGCAAGCGACTCGACCTGTGCGTCCACCTGGGGCCGCACAGCTACCCGGTCGAGCTGAAGCTGCGGTACTCGGACAAGTCCGAGGCCGACGGTCTCACACAACTTGGCGCGTATATGGACGTCTGTGGCGCGAAGGAGGGCTGGCTGGTGCTCTTCGACCGCCGCCCGGAGCGGACCTGGGACGAGCGCATCACCTGGCACACCGTCTCGCGCGACGGACGCACCATCCACGTCGTCGGTGCCTAATACAAAGCCCTTCTTTATGTTTACCGGATACCCCTCTGAATTGACCGATGATCTGAAACTGCGCTGGGCACTCCTGCAAGCACGCGTGCGGCAGAGCGGCGCGGACGCGCTGGTGGTCAGCACCAACGTGAACCTCCTCTATCTCACAGGCCGCATCTTCATGGGCTCTGTCTACGTGCCCGCCGAGGGCGCGCCGTGGTTCTTCGTGCGGCGTCCCTGCGGACTGACCGGCCCGAACGTCGTCGAGATCCGCAAGCCGGAACAGATCGCCGAGATCCTGCGCGACGCAGGCGTGGCGCTGCCCCAGACGCTGCTTCTGGAAGGCGACGATCTGACCTTCAGCGAGTACACGCGGCTCGGCTCTGTCTTCGCCGACGCGGCGGCGTCGAACGGCTCGGGCCTGCTGCGCCAGTGCCGCGCGATCAAGACGCCCTATGAGATCCGGATCATGAAGAAGACCGGCAGCCGCCACGCCGACGTGATCGCCCGTTACGCCTCGGTGTACGAGCCGGGCATGACCGATCAGGCCTGGTCGATCGAGATGTTCCGACTCATGCTCCAGGCCGGCAACCTCGGCCTCTTCCGCATCGCAGGCGGCAGCATGGAGGGCTTCATGGGCACGATTCTCGCGGGCGACAACGGCGGCGCGGTCTCGCCCTACGATTTCGCGCTCGGCGGCGCCGGGCTGCACCCCTCGCTGCCCGTGGGCCAGAGCGGCATCGCACTGAAAGAGGGCATGGCGGTCATGGTGGACATCGCCGGCAATTTCTACGGCTACCTCACCGACTGCACGCGCACCTTCGGGATCGGGAAACTCGCGCCCAAGGCGGTCGAGGCGCACGCGGTATCGATCGACATCCGCAACGCCCTCGCGGCGGCTGGCAAGCCCGGCGCGCGCTGCGAGGACCTCTACGCGTTGGCGCTCAAGATGGCCGATGACGCGGGCCTCGCCGACTTTTTCATGGGCGGCGCGCAGAAGGCCAAGTTTGTCGGCCACGGAACGGGACTCGTCATCAATGAGCAGCCCGTGCTCGGCGCGCGTTCCAAGGACGTTCTCGAAACTGGCATGTGCATTGCGCTCGAGCCCAAGTTCGTGATCCCCGGCACCGGCGCGGTCGGCGTAGAGGACACCTTCCTCGTGACCCCCTCGGGCATGGAGATCCTCACGCCCTGCGATCCGGCGCTGCAGACCTTGTGACGTGTTCATGATCTATCTCGACCATAACGCGACCACGCCGCCCGCACCCGAGGTGGTGGAGGCGATGGCCGCTTGCCTCGCCCGCGCGTGGGGCAACCCGTCCAGCCTGCACGCCTGCGGTCAGGAGGCCCGCGCCGCACGCGAAGCCGCGCGCCGCGCCTGTGCCGCCCTGCTCCACGCGCCTCCCTCCAATATCCTCTTCACCAGCGGCGCGACCGAGGCGGCCAACCAGCTTCTGCTGGGTCCGCTTTTTAGGGCGGCCACCCAACCGCGGCACCTGATCGTCAGCGCCATCGAGCACCCCTGCGTGCTGGAGCCCGCTCACGTGCTGGAATCCCTCGGCTGGGGAGTTTCGCGCATCGGCGTAGACGTGGAGGGCCGCGTTGACCCGCAGGCCGTGGCAGCCGCGATCCGCCCCGATACCGCGCTTATCTCGGTTATGCTGGCCAACAACGACACGGGGGTGCTTCAGCCAATCCGCGAGATCGTCAACCTCGCTCGGCCGCGCCGCATCCCCGTTCACACCGACGCGGTTCAGGCGGTCGGCCGCATCCCCGTCGATTTCGAGGCGCTTGGGGTGGATTTCCTAACGCTCTCCGCGCACAAGTTCTACGGGCCGAAAGGCGTCGGCGCACTCGTCTTCCGCGACGCCGCCGCGCTCGCGCCGCTGCTCTTCGGCGGCTCGCAGGAGCGCAGCCTGCGCGCGGGCACCGAAAACCTGCCGGGCATCGCCGGGCTCGGCGCGGCCGCGCAGCTCGCGGCGCGCACCCTGGCTCAGGACGCCGCCCGCATCGCCGCCCTGCGCGACCGCCTGCAAGCCGGCCTGCTCGCGGCCTTCCCGGACGCGCGCTTCAACGGCGGCCTCGCGCCGCGCGTCCCCAACACGCTGAACGTCTCCTTCCCCGGCATCGACGCCGTGACCGCGGTCATGAACCTCGACATTGCGGACATCGCTGCTGCGACCACCTCGGCCTGCTCCACCGCCAACCGCCAGCCGCCATACGTCCTGACCGCCATGGGCCTGCCACCCGAGCTGGCCCTCGCCTCGCTCCGTTTCTCTCTGGGACGCGCCAACACGGAAGCCGAGATCGACCGCGTGATCGCCGTTCTGTCCGACCTCATCCCGCAGTTGAGAAACTGACTGAGACGATCGGCAGGCAAATAAGCACACGTTGCCCCAGCCCTTCTAATTTTGACTGTTCCGTTCGCAAACAGGCGCGAAATCATGCGCAGGGCGCTCCCGGAGGTCGCGCTCCACCCCTGAAAGACGCGCCGCGCAAGGTGGCCCGCGACCTCCGGGCGCGGATACGAATGAACAGAGATTCCAAAAATAGAATGGCTGCACGTTGACCCCGCCGCCTGTCACATGACGGCGCCTCGTTGTTCGGGATCCTGATGCCGTGGCGTCCTTCTCCTCGCGTGTCGTTCGCCAGTACGAAGACGATCTCCTGCACGCCTCCCATTACGGTATTCGGGCACGTTACTTCCACACTTCATGAAGTGTGGAAGTTCAATCTTCCTTTGACAGATAATGGGAAAAGATAAAGGTGAAAGCACTAGCATCCCATAGGATTCACCACGGGCAGCAGAATAAGCGCTGACCGG
>CAYMLQ010000096.1:0-16353 GCA_964390795.1 uncultured Lentisphaeraceae bacterium | reverse complement strand
GATCATCTGATAGGCGTCGCCCGACCAGTGGTACTGGTCGCCGGCCGCGAGATCGAGACGGCCCTTCAGCAGCGCGTAGAGGTCCACGCTCTCCACGCCCTCTTCTTTAATGACCTTTTCCGCGAGGGTGTTGATCCGGAGGACGACGGGGTTCAGTTCGCCAAAGCCGGTGACCGGGCGGCCCTTCGCGGTGTGCGGCGTGGTGGCGGCCCAGACCAGCCTAGCCTTCGGTGCGCCCTTGCGGAACGACAGGATCATGTTGCGCACGACCGCCTCGATCTGCGCGTCCGTGACCTTTTCCGGCGACCAGCTCAGGGAGTGCAGCCCGTTGTTGAAGACGATGACGTCGAACGGCGCGACTCCGGCCGCCGCCTCGAACGCGTCGGTCGGAAAGTGATCCACGTGGCCGACGAAGTGGCACCAGTGATAGCAAGCAGCCTTGTCCTTCATCAGCTTGGAGAAACGGTCTCCGTAACCCATGGAGATGGAGTCGCCGTAATAGAGGATGCGCGGCAACGGCTTGTCGGTCTTGCCCGGCAGACGTACCAGCCAGCCCTGCCCGCCGACATAGCCGTTCTTCAACGTGTCGGCCGACTCGCCCGGCTGGTAGTACTTGTAGTCCGGCCCGTACACCTTCAGGCTGAGAAGCTCGTAACCGGTGACCGCCTTCATGTCCTTACGACCCTGCGTGCGCCCCACCCAGATCGGCGCGAGGTTCGGCGTGACGCGCAGCAGGTACTGCGGGCCCGCCGCCTTGTTCTGATACGGCGCGACCACGCCGTCGCGCACCGCCAAGACGAACTGCCACACCTGGTTGGACGAGGCCCGGAAGCTGTTCTGCCCATAGGAGACGCCGTTCACCGTCGTCGCCAGCGGGCTGCCGACCGCGCCCCACTTGGTCGCGCTGACGGCGAAGCCCGTGTCGGACACCCGCTGATCCAGCACCTGCAGCGTGCTGCGCTCCTCCAGTTCGTGAAAGCGGATCTCCAGCGCGATCGTGAAGCACGAGGCGTCCGGAATCGCGCTGTTGGGAATGGCGAACGCGCTCTCTCCATCCATCATGACGCGCCCGTCCACCCGCGCGATGCGCCCCGTCGTGGCGGCGAACGCGTCCTTGGCCAAATCCCAGACGGGCGCCGGCGCCTGGGCCGTCTCAGCAGTCACCGTCCCCGCGCACGCGGCCAGCGCCGCGCAAATCCCGATCTTCCACATGTTCATCATTTCGTTTCCCTCTCCCTAGAATACGTAGGCAGAATCTCAAAACCGGCTCACCGCGTCAAGCATCCGCCGGATGCCCAAGAGCCGGCTTTCATTGAGACCGCCGGCATTCGCGACATTCCTTAGCCGACACCCTGCTTCTTGATCCGCGCGTCGCCGGTCGCTGGTCGGGCGTCCTTCTTCTTCCGGACTGTCCCATCTTTGCGTGATCCAGCGGCGTGTTCTGTGTTATGCTTGCTCGCGACTGAACGCCATGAATCCCGTAAGAAGGTCACTGCCATGAACACGAAGGTCCTGCCGATCCTGAGCCGCCGAAGCATCCGCCAATACACCCGTGAGCCGGTCAGCGACGAAGACGTGCGCGCGCTGCTCGAGGCGGCCATGGCCGCCCCGTCCGCCATGGCCACTGACCCGTGGCGATTCCTGGTCGTGCGCGACCGCGCCTCGCTTGCCGCGCTCGCCGAGATTCTGCCGCACGGAAAAATGCTGAACGAGGCGGCGCTCTGCATCGTGGTCTGCGGCGAACCCGCACGCGCCCATCGCCAGGAGCTCTCGTACCTGCTGCAAGACTGCAGCGCCGCCGTGGAGAACCTGCTGCTGGCCGCGCACCTGCTGGGCCTGGGTGCAGTCTGGCTGGGCGTCCATCCGAACGAGGACCGCGTCAGCGGCATCCGAACCCGCTTCGGCGTCCCGCAGGAGGTCCTGCCGCTCGCGGCAATCGCCATCGGCCACCCCGCCGAGCGCCCCGCGCCCCGCACCCGCTACAGCGCATCCTTTGTCCACACAGAACGGTGGTGAAGATGCCACATGATCTCCAACTTGGCGCCACTCAGGCCTGCCCCTTTGGCCGGGATACTCAGACCGCTGCCCGCTCCGTCTCGGCCTGCGCCAAGAACGGCACCTGAACGGCGTCTCGCGGGATCCCGAAGGCGAGCAGCCCCAACGTTTGCTCAAGCGCCACGCCAAGCCCGAACGCCTCTGCGGCGTTGAACACGATGCGCACGCGGACCGCCTGCTCGGACTCGTCCTTGCCACGCCGCGACACGTCCAACGCAAGGCCGGGGTACGGTTCGGCCTGGCGGCTCAGGTTGATGATCGTGGTCGTGTTGCGGCTGTCGTGGTAGAGCCCCTTGCCCTCCGCAATGGTTGCGGACTGGCCCCGGAAGACCAGCAGCATTTGGCACAGGTCGCCAAAGTTGAGCTTGACGGTGACGCGGTTCTGCCAGTCGAACGTCGCATGCTGGCGGTTGCCTTGGCTGGCCGAGCCCGTGGCCACGCTCTTCTGCTGGGCGAGCGTCACAAAGACCACGCCGTCCCGGTCGCCGCAGGCCGGGATGACCTCGAGCCGCGCCGCACTGCCGGTGCCCTTGCCGTTGGCGTGATAGAACGAAAGACTCGGCCGGAAGGTGCGGGCGTGCGCGTCCACGTCGGATGACCGTTGCAGGGTTCCAGCGTTGTTTGTATCTGTATTCATGTCAGCCTCCTCGTATGCGTATGGGTGTCGCGTCTCACGATCCGTTCGTGAAAACGCCACCAACATAGCACACGCGGAGCGCGGAGGTGTCGCCCGCCAGGCGACATTTCGCCGACGCTCACACCATGAGGATCGGCTGTCCAAAGGCGTCCAGCGCGTCGTTGATCTGGAAGAGGTCGTAAACGCCCCGCTCGAAGAAGAACCGGATAATCAGGTCGAAAGGTGCGCTGGCAGAGAGCGCAAAGCCGGCGGCGGACAGGAGTTCCTGCGTCTCGGCCACCGAGAGGCGCAAGGCCAGCGCAAAGGCGATCACCGTCGCTTTCTTGGGCCGGTAGTCCGGATCGCTGCGGATTTTCGAGAAGAGCTTGCGGTCGACGTGCGCGCGCTTGTAGACCTCGACCTCGTCCATGCCGCTTTTCCGAATAAGGGCCAGAAGAAGCCGCGAGAACGGGACGCCCGCCCGCGCGAGATAGCTGTCCAGTCCCTCGGGCGACTCGCGGACGCAGAGGTCGGCGTCCGCTTCCGGTGCCTGCCCCGCTTCGAGATACGCTCGCAGGGCGGCCAGCGTATCCGCATCCAGGCGCAAGAGAGCCTGCCGCATCTTTTGTCCGTCTGTTTCTTGAGCTGTCATCGCGCTCGTCCATGCCTTCAAAAAAACGCCGCGGGAAACGTTTCCCCGCGGCGTTGTCCAAAGCGTTAAGAACAGGCGAGTCTTACGCTTCTTCGCGCTCTCCAAAGAGCTGATCCAATGCGTCGCCTATCATCTCCAGCGCCTCTTCCAGATCGCCGTCCTTGACGTTCAGCGGCGGCAGGAAGCGCACCACGCTCTCGCCGGCCACGCAGCAGAGCAGACCCATGTCGCGGCAGGCTGCCACGACCTCTTTGGCTGACCCGTCGATGACCAGGCCGACCATCAGCCCCTTGCCGCGCACGCCCAGCACCTGGGCGTACTTTTCGACGAAGACGCTGAGTCCTTCCATGAACAGGTTGCCCGCCTCTTCCGCGCGGTTGACCAGCGCCTCTTCCTCGATCACATCCATCACCGCCAGCGCGGCCGCGCTGGAAACGGGGTTGCCGCCGAAGGTCGAGGCGTGCATGCCGGGCTTGAACAGCTCCGACAGCGCGGGCGACGCCACCAGGGCGCCCATCGGGATGCCGTCGGCCAGCGCCTTGGCCAGCGTGAAGGCGTCCGGCTTGACCGGAAAGTTCTGCCAGCCGAACCACTTGCCGGTCCGGCCCATGCCCGTCTGCACTTCGTCGACGAGCATCAGCAGGCCCTTCTCGTCGCACAATTTGCGCAGGCCGACAAAAAACGCTTCCTCGGCGGGAATCACGCCGCCCTCGCCCTGCACCGACTCGACCATCACCGCGACCGTGCGCTCGTTGATCGCCGCCTTGACGGAATCGAGGTTGTTGAACTCGGCGTAGGTGAACCCGATCGGCAACGGGTCAAATCCCTTCTGCACCTTGGCCTGGCCGGTTGCCGCGATGGTCGCGAGCGTCCGCCCGTGGAAGGAGTTCTGCATGGTGATGATCTCGTACTTACCCTTCTCGTGGCCCGACAGGCGTGCGAGTTTGATCATCGCCTCGTTGGCCTCCGCCCCGGAGTTGCAGAAGAAGCACTTGCCGTTGAGCGAAAGTTTCGAAAGCCGCTGGGCCAGCAGCGCCTGGCTCACGTTGTAGAAAAGGTTGGAGCAGTGCCCGAGCGTGGCGACCTGATCCTGAACGGCCTTCACCACCTTGTGATGACAATGCCCGACGTTGTGAACGGCGATGCCAGCCGTGAAATCGAGATAGGTCTTGCCGTCTGGATCGCGCACCTTGCACCCGATACCACTGGTCAGCGTCGCGCTCGGCGCATAGGTATGCATCACATATTGGTCAAACAATGCGGCAATGTCAGTACTCTTACTCATCTGCTATGATCTCCGTTCCTACACCTTTTTTCGTGAAAATCTCCAACAGCAGCGAATGGGGCATGCGGCCGTCGACGAGGTGAACCTTGCCCACCCCGGCCCTGATCGCGTCCACGCAACTGTCCAACTTCGGCAGCATCCCGCCGCCCACAACACCGGTCTCCTTGAGCTTGCCCACGCTGCCGACACGCAGCGTCGCAAGCAGGCTTGCAGGATCATTCACGTCCATCAGCAAGCCCGGCACATCCGATATGAACGCCAGCTTGCGCACCTTCATGGCTTTGGCCAGAGCCGCCGCCGCCGTGTCCGCATTGACGTTGTACACTTTTCCGTCCGGCCCGGTGCCGAGCGGCGTCACCACCGGAACGATTCCGGCATCGAGCATCTCCTCTACCGGGCGCGTGTCGACCGCAACCGGGTCGCCCACATACCCCCAGTCCAGCACCGCGCCGGTCGCGGGATCCCGCCCGGTCTTCTTCTCGACCGTAAAGATCCAGTCGCCATGCAGCGGGCGCGCGTTGGCCCGGTGCTTCTGCAGCAACCGCACCACGTTAGCGTTGACCTCGCTGTTGAGCACCTGTTCAACCACGCGGATTGTTTCTTCCGTGGTCACGCGCAGCCCCATCACGAAGAGCGGCGGGATGCCCGCCGCCTCCATGCCGCGCGAAATCGCCTTGCCGCCGCCGTGTACCAGCACCGTCTTGATGCCCACCGCGTTCAGGAACGCGATGTCCGTCAGCAGGCCCTCGAGGTTTTCAGGAACCTCCATGACGCTGCCGCCGACCTTCACGAGCACGACCGAGCCCTTAAACTCCTGAATGTAAGGCAGCGCCTCCGTCAGCACCGCCGCTTTGATCATCGCTTGCTGCATAAGAATTCCTTGGAAGGGTGGCGTACTGGAATGTTGGAAGACGTAGGGGAAACGATCTTGTCAGCCGCAGCGCACCCCAGCCTTCCAGTCTTCCACTATGCCATCATTCCAGCCCCTTCCTCACGTCGTATACTCGGCATTGATCTTCACGTAGTCGTACGAGAAGTCGCACGTGTAAACCGTATCCTCGCCGTCGCCAAGCCCCAAATCGACCGTCACGTCGAAGGCGCGCTTTCGCATCACCTCCTGCATGGCCTTGAGCAGCGCCTTGTCCGCCACCTGCCCCCGGTCGTACGCGCAGATGTCTCCGTAGAAAATCTGCGCCCTCTGGTCGTCCACGTCCGCGCCGGAGTAACCCACCGCCGCGATCACGCGGCCCCAGTTGGGATCGATCCCGAACCACGACGTCTTGACCAGCGCCGACTTGGAGACCGCCCGCGCCGCCTTCTGCGCGTCCTCCAGCGTCCGCGCGCCCTTTACGCGCACGGTCACGAACTTGGTGGCGCCCTCGCCGTCCAGAACCATCTTCTTGCCCAGCTCCAGGCACACGGTCGTCAGCGCGTCCACGAAATACTGCCACTGCGGGTGGTACGGATTCAGCAGCTGTGTGCCCGCCACGCCGCTGGCCATCAGGATCACCGTGTCGTTCGTGCTCATATCGCCATCCACGACCACGCGGTTGAAGCTTACCTCCACCGCCTCGCGCAAAGCCAGATCCAGCGCCTTCGGATGGACCGCCGCGTCGGTCGTCAGAAAGCCCAGCATGGTCGCCATGTTCGGCTCGATCATACCGGAACCCTTGCACATGCCGCCGATGAACACCGTCTTGCCGTCGATCTCCAGCTCCACCGCGACCTGCTTGTCCACCGTGTCGGTGGTCATGATGGCGCACGCCGCATCATGGCCGCCGTCGCGGCTGAGCGCACCGGCCGCCTTCTTGGCTCCCGCCGCAATCCGGTCCATCGGCAGATTCACGCCGATTACGCCCGTGGAGCACACCAGCACCAGGTTCTCATCGATACCCAGAGCCTCGGCTGTGACCCGCGCCATCGCCCGCGCGTTTTCAAGCCCGGCCTCGCCCGTGCAGGCGTTCGCGCAACCGCTGTTGACGATCACCGCCTGGGCTTTCCCCGTGCGCGTGCGCTCGCGGTCCACCTGCACCGGCGCCGCCGCCACCTTGTTCGTGGTGTACAGCGCCGCCACAGCCGCCGGCGAGTCCGCCACCAGCAGCGCCATGTCCTTGCGGTTCGGGTATTTGATCCCCGCCTCCACGCCGCACGCCTGGAAACCGCACGCGGCCGTGACGCCGCCCTCTACACATTCAAAGGTCTTCATGTCAGTCCGTTACAAGGCTTAAGTGAAAACAATAAAAACCCGCAGGCCCCTGCGAGTAAACGCCACCCCTTGTTTCAAACCACATATGATCGATGATTTGACGCCTAAAGTCGATGAAAAATAGAGCCGGCTCAAAAGTAGGGAAGAGCTAGAAGTTAGGCGTTAGGAGTTGGGAGAGGAAGCGCCCTGTTTTGGAAGGGTGGAATGCTGGAAAATAGCGTACTGGGCCGAGCGCGACCGTGAGGCGGCTTTTCTTTTGCTCTCACATGAATTGCGTTGAAGACCCCATTTTCATTGTGCTTTGGGCTGGTTTTCGGGCTGCGGCTGCGGCTGGACTTTTCGCACATGCAGGGGGTAGCGCATCCTGAGCTGCTGATCCAGATGAATTTCGACCCAGTGCGTACCCGCTTGATGAAAGGCCAGATTGATGAAGACCTCGACCGTGGTCGCGATCTGCTGGTCGTTTGAAAGCTTGATGGGCACCGCCTGTCCCTCGCCCACCACCGTGAAGCCGTCCGGAGCGACGACGCGCGAGCGCTGCGTGAATTCGCCCTCGCCCATGCACCAGCGGTTCATCAGACAGATGCGCGGGCACACCGGCTGAGTCACCGACTGCACCAGCCCGTCGAAAATGCCGATCAGCATGAACTTCCCGTTCCGCTCCTGGCGCACGTCGTCGCACAGCACACTCGCCTGCAAATCCGGTATCATAAGATTTCTCCCTTGGGTGACTGGCCCCGCCTTTCAAGCGGGGCTACAGGCCCGTCCGTGCCTGTACGTCGCTTACCATCCCGCCATAGGACGGGTGCTCTGTTTCGAGACGTCCACCGTCCGCTGCCACACCGTGCGACGCGTCTTGGTGTCGTTCAGGCGCAGTTGGAAGGTGTAGGTTTTCTCGCGCAGACGTCCGTCCTTTGCCGAGAGCAGCATGATTTCGCCCTCCAAAAGGAAATCGGCGCGCGCGCTCTTCACGCTCTTCACGTCCTTTTCCCAGGCGTCCAACGCCGCCGCGTCAGCCACGCCCTTGTCGTTCGCGACCAGCTCGACTAAGCCGCTGTTGAGCAGATCCTCGTTAATGCGTCCGGCGAGCTGCCCCATGTCCAACATCAGGTCAGACTTGTTGACGATCTGGCCTCTGTTGAGCGCGGGTGCGCGCCCATTCTGCCCCCTGAAACCGGAAACGGCGGGATGCGCCAGCAACTCTTTCACCATCTGTCCCGCCGTGGCCTTGAAATCAGCCAAATCCACGCCCGAGCTCGTGACCGCCGTAGGCCCGCCCGCCTGAATACGCGTGACCGAGGGCGTTGTCGCGCACCCAGCCAGCAGGAGACATCCGCACCCAACCGCCGTCATCGTAAAAACCTGTGTCAATCGTTTCATTTCAGTGTTCCTTTCTTAACTTAACGCCGGGGTCTTTCGACCAGTTTCACTACGAAATCCTTCGCCCGCGGAGAGGGTGCCGTGAAGGTCAGGAAGAGACTCTCGCGCGCCAGAATCTGCTGCTCCGTCCAGCCTCCCGTTGCCGTCTCGACCCGCATGCCGTCCGCGTCAAACCATTCGACCGTGTAAAAGAACGACTGGATGGTGCGCCTCAGATTGTAGATCTCGAGCTGGATGCGCTGAAAACCAGCCGGGGTCTGCATCTGATTGATGCCGACGACGGCGATCCGGTTCTCAAGCGTGCGGTCCGAAACAACCCGCTTATCATTAACCATCTCGCGCACACCCGCCTTATCCGCGTTTTCCACCGTATTCACCGTCGTCGCACAGCCCGACACGAGCACGGCGCACGCCAGCACGGCGAGTCCGACGCCTGTTGCGTTTCTCATGATGCACTCCTTACTTTTTCAAGGTGAACTGCGTGAGCGCCATCTGGCGCGGCTGATCCACAGCCTTCGCCCAAACAACGACCACGCGGCCTTCATTCAACGTCAACTCCTGCCGCCATCCGCATGCGGGCACGGTCAGCGTGATACGCCGCCCGGCCGGAATCGGAAGTTTGCAGATCTGAAACTCTTTGGGCAGCGTGTTCCACGTGCGCGTATCCGCTACATTCATGACGAGTTGATAGCCCGCCGTTAAAATTTGAGACGCCAGTTGCGCGCCCTCGCCACCCGACTCTTTCGCCGCCGTATTCAGCGCGTAAGCCGCCGCCGCTTTCGCCACGGCCGAGGCCGTCGCGTGCGCGATAATGCTGGGCAGTTCGTTCCGAAAGTCCTGCCCGACAATGGCGTCCATACTGGCAACCTGCCGGGTCTGCCAGGACGTGCCGTCCGCTTCCACCGTGAGCGCTTTCACATAGGCGTCGTGCATCCTCAGCTTCGGAAACGATACGCCGACATAGGACACGCGCGCCACGATGATCGGCAGATCGATCCGGACCGCTTCGCGACTTGGGGCCGAGCCCGTTTCGAACAGAACATAGCAGGCTGACTCCTCGCCCTGTGCCGAGGTCGTGGCCTTCATCGAACGTTCAAGATCTTCACGCACATACGGGTTGTCGGGAGCAAACGCCAAGACCCGCTCAAAGCACTTCTGCGCACGCTGCACATCGGACTGATCTTCCCCTGCGTTCCAGTGATAGAGCCCGTCCAGATAGACGGCAAACGGGTTCACATAATCGGCGTAGGCAGAAAGCCCCGCCACTGGGCTGTCCAGCCGGGCAACGGCCGTGCCGAATGCGGGGTCGTTCATCGTGCGCGACACATTCTTGTCGCCCTTGATGCGCGCACTCTCTTTCTCGATCTTCGCCGCATGGTCAGCCACCGCCTCCTGCTGACGCTGGTACGTGCGGTTGATGTAGACCCGCGCCGACTCCCGGTCACCCTTCCGTAATGCGGCCAGCGCCTGATAGACGCTGATCATAATACCGTCGTACGCCCGCCCCATATAAGGCAGCTTGGCCGGGTTCGTCACCAAGGCCAGACTCTCATCTCCAATCCGGATCTTGGCCTTCTGCAGATTCTTTTCGTAGCACAGGTTTGCATTTTCAAACGCGCAAGCGCTCGCCTCGAAGCGCCCGGCGCTCCGCATCAGCGTGGCGGCCTCGAGCGTCCAGATCAGTTCGTCGCGGCCCTCGCGCGCATCCTCCAACCGCTTTGCAGCCAGATCGGCTGCCATCCCGAAATCGCCCGCGCGATAGGCCGTCCGGATTTCGCGCAGTTGCTGGTCATAGGTCTTGCAACCGCTGAACACCAGCATCGCCAGCATGCCGAGCGCAGCCTGCCATCGCGCTTCACGTAAAGTCTGTGTGATGCGCCTCATCATGCTCACTCCTTTGGAATCAGAAGCTTGGAGGCCTGGCACCCGACCTTGACGCCACCATTCTCAATCAGCTCGGCCTGACTGTGATCCGGCTCCACACTGGTGATCCGCGCAGTACCGACCGGCTTGCCCTTGCGCTTGATCACCGCGCCCGTATCGGGATCAGTAATCGTCTTGCTGGGGCCATAAAGCTGCACCACATCGCCTTCCGCGAAAAGACTGGCGCCCCGGTTCAGCGTCAGAACCTTCTCGTCTTCGATATCAATCACCTTGACGGGAAAGACGACGGCAACCGTGCTTGCGGAGACTCGCTCCGCCAATTCGCGCGCCAGAATCGGCATCAGCTCGTCGGTACGGGAGCCGACCTCCGTCTCGGACACATTGGCTGGCAGATCAACGATGTCGATCTTATCCAACTGGACGTTCGCCGAGTCAAAGATCTCGCCTGTGGTGGTGTCGGTGATGACCGCCTGCGCGGAAAGTTGAAACCGGCGCTTCATTT
Source organism: uncultured Lentisphaeraceae bacterium (assembly GCA_964390795.1). Classification (GTDB taxonomy): domain Bacteria; phylum Verrucomicrobiota; class Kiritimatiellia; order RFP12; family UBA1067; genus CAYMLQ01. Next base: position 5,773 of record CAYMLQ010000096.1, on the reverse strand, counting down.
TCCGGCCCTCAGCAAAAGAGGCGACCTCGCGGTTCTCGAGAAAACTGTCCATCGTGGTGGTCAGCGTATACTTGGCCCCTTTCAACTGCCCGGCTTCGGGCGCGGTGTCCACATTCGCCAAGCCCGACTGCGCCAAGTCCTGCTCATCCAACACGTCCTTCAGCAACCCCTTGCGGCCCACAACAGTAAACTTGCGGGTCTGGGTGAGGCTCGTCACCAAGTGCTGATCCAGCGATTCCAACACCCGGTTAAACGACGCGCTCATGCCGCGCCGCCCCATGTCCGCCTTCAGCGCCGCGGTCGAACTCACCGTGGCAACCGCCAACGTCTCCTTGCCACCCTGGGCGAAAAGCGACCCAGCAAACAGAAGCCCCACCAATCCCGACAGCCAAGCGTTATTCATCTCTTGTCCTCCTCAGCGAAACATTAAAGGATACTCTTGTACACGTTGATTTGTGGCATTTCTTTCGCGTCGATCTTCACGTCCGCCTTCTCTTCTGACGTGCTGCGGTGGTCGATCCGGTATCCGCTCTGCCGGAACATCTGCGCGATGCCGCGGATGCGCTCAGCCTCGGCATCGGTCATTTTGCGCGAGACGTCCAGCGCGTTCAGTGCGTCTCGGATTTGCAGCCAGCGCGCAAAGCCCTCGCCGCTCATCTGCATGCTCACCACGAGGTCCATTCCCTCCACAGCCTTGACCGTCATCTCGGCGTCTTCGAAGCCCGGCCGCGTCAGCCTCAGCTTGTGCGCTCCGGCTTTGACCTTGACCGTGGCGGGTGTGGACCCCATCACCATGCCGTCGAACGCGACCGTCGCCACGACCTGCAGCGGCACCGGATTCGCGCCCTTGGCGATACGGTTATCCTCCGTCACGCTGATATCCGTCAGCGAAATCTCGTTCCCCTGCAAATCGCGTGCCTGACACCGGATCGTCACGGGGATGTCGCCGATGGCCGACGCCTCACGGAACACCTCGGCTTTCTTCAGCATGTCCTGCGCCACCGAATCCGCCAGCTTTTCAATCAGCTCGGCGGTCACGTCCGTATTGTCAACACTGAGATTCGCGCTTTCCCTGATGGTCTTCGACGCGCGCACCGGCTGCCCGCCGATTGTGCCACCCGTCACGCCATCCAACAACTTGTAGGTTCCGCGCAACGTATACACTTTGTTCACGACGTCGATTTCGGCGGTTTTGTAGTGCTTGGTTTCCGAATTGAACGAGTCGAGCGCCACCATCAGCAGATAGTCCGCACCCATGTTCTGCGACAGGCGCAACGCCGACGTGTCGCCGGTGAGCTTCCGGTCCTCTTTCGTGCCCAGCGCATTGCGCTCGCCGTCGAAAAGCGCCTTGAAAACCGCCCCGCCATTCTCCGGATACATCTTCAGCGCCTTCACGACATCTTCCTTGCTGATGACTTCGAACGCGTCGCCGCCGACACGCGCCGACACGTGGTCCTCGAACCGCAGGACATTCTCGTTGAGCTGCGCCCCGGCACGATTATCAACGAAGATCGCCGTCTTGCGTGCGGGTCGCGGCTGGTCACTCTTTCTTTCCATCACCTCGACCTTGACGCCTGTCTTGACCTGCACTGAGCTGCCATCGGCGAGCGTAATGTTCTGGACGGCCTCCGGAGCCTCGATGGTGGTCTTCACCTCCGCCGAAAAACAGACCTCCGCCAACAGTCCGACGCAGACCGCTACGGTTCCCGCAAACACCTGAAACGCCTGACGTGTTCTCATATTCACCTCTTATCTCCGATCTTGCGTGATCGGTCGCCTGTTCCGAACGAGCAGCTTAGAAGGAGCAGTTGATGATGGGCAGAAACGGCACATCGTTATCCTGGACCACGTTGACCAGACCGATCTGCATGCCGATCATCTGGCGCGTGATGTTGATCACGCCGATCTGCAACCCCTGAATGTACTCCGAGCCGTTATAGAAACCGATCTGGAGCGCCTGCGCCTTGGCTGCGTAGTTGACGGTGCCAACTTGGAAACCGGCATACTCGCCCTTCACGAACCCAACCAGCCAGTTCGCCTGAAGCCCCACGCCGTCGCCGTCCACGAGGTTCACCGCGCAGGACTGCAAGCCGTTGCCGTGCCCCGTGGCGCGCCCGACAAAACCGAGATCCAGCCCGTCGAAATCGCGGCATTCGCCGTAGATGCCGCTGATGCGCAGACCTCCGACGTCGAAGTCGCGCGGCGGCCCCTGCAGCGGCGTCACAAAACTCAGCATGAACGGCGTGTAAGACCGGCCATCCTGCGCCGAAGCGCTTGACACGGCGCCAACACACAAGAACGCATACAGAACCACGATAAGGGCAGCGGATTTCATGAGGTCTCCTTTCAAATACGTGTTACCTGCACGCCGCATAAAGAGACTGCGTGCTTGTTCAGGTGATAAGTATGCACCAAATGAAACGGCCATTCAATCAGATAGTGGTTCAATGATAGTGGCTCAAAGCTGGCCGACTACGCGTGAAACTCGCCGGACAGAACATCCAGAATCATCCGCCCGTAGCGCTGCACGCTGACGGGGCCCATGCCCTTCACCGCCTCCAGCTCTCCAAAGGTCGCGGGCCGAGCCGCGGCGATCGCCGCGACCGTCTGCTTGTTCAGGATACGGAACGGCTCCACCTTCCGGATGGCCGCCGTCTGCCGCACCCACTTCTGCAGGCGGGCCTCCAGCGCGTGGTCGGACGCTTCGCTCAGTGCGGACCGCGCCACGGCAGGCACACCCGCAGGCGAACGGGACACGGACGATCCGCGAGCCGGTACGGGCGAAGCCGGGCGCGCACGAGCGGGCGCAGCGGCACCCGTGTGCGCGGGCCACGCCATCAGGAAGCCCTCATACTGGCGCAGCATGACCTGCCGCCCCTTGGCCGACAGCGACACCATCCGGTACTCGTCGGGCGTGACGTCTATGCAACCCTCTACCTGCAGCGCGTCGGCCACGGCCCGGATCTGAGGCACCGCCATGTCCGAGAGCAGCCCGAACGTCGTCAGCTTGTCCAGCTCATGCCTCACGACCGCCTCATCGAGGTCGCCGTGCAGCACCTGCGCCACGCGCGACACGCCGAACCGGCCCTTCATGCGGGTCACGCAGCTCAGCACCTTCTGAATCACAATCCACTGCTCCTCGCTCGGAGCCACCTGCCGCTCCGGGGACTTGCGCCGGCAGCGGTCACAGTGGCCGCAGGCATGCCCGTGCGACGCCTCGCCGAAGTAGTTGAGCAGGTATCCCTGGCGGCAGGCGGAATGATCCACAAAGCGCAGCAGCATATCCAGCTTGCGCTCGTCGCGCGTCCGCTTCTCGTCCAGCCCGGCGGCCTGCCGCTTCAGCTCGGAGAGATCGGGATTCGGCAAGAGCCGCGTCGTATAGGCACGGGAACCGGACATCACCTCGCGCTCGATCAGCTTCGCGCGTTCGATCAGCCCCAGGATGGTCCGCACCTCCATGTCGTTCTTGACCTTGGCGAGCTTGGCCCACGCTTCGACCGGACACGTAACATCCTGCCCCTCGCACGCCTGCCGCACCGCCTCCCAAACGGCGAGAATGTCGACGAACGAGGGGTTCGCACCATCCAGAAAGAAGCGCTGCGTGGCCACGTCCGCGTAGTTAAAGAGCAGTTCGCACCACGCGCTCGACCCGTCGCGCCCCGCGCGCCCGACCTCCTGGTAATACGCTTCCAGACTGCCGGGAATGTCCCAGTGCACCACGAACCTCAGGTCGCCGCGATCCACGCCCATGCCGAACGCGTTGGTCGCCACCACCACCGGCGCGGGCTCCGCCATGAACCGCTCCTGCGCCGCCGTGCGCTCGCCGTCAGCCATCGCGCCGTGATAGATGATCGGCGCAAAGCCGTCCCCTTGCAGCAGCGCGGCCACGCGCTCAACCATCTTGCGGGTCGAGCAGTAGACGATGCCGCAGCGGTACGCCTCCACGATCTGCACCAACCGCTCGAGCTTGTGCTTGTGCGTCGGGCAGCGCGTCACCGAAAGATAGAGATTGGGCCGCGCAAAACCGGTCACCGTCACGACGGGCGCCGCACGCGGCGCCACGCCCAGTCCGAGTTGCGCGATGATGTCGTCGCGCACGTCCGGCGTGGCCGTGGCCGTCACCGCCAGCACCCGCACCGGGCCCAGCTGGAGAAGCACCTGCTTCAGATTGAGGTAATCGGGCCGGAAATCGTGGCCCCACTGGCTCACGCAGTGCGCCTCGTCGATGGTGAACAGCGACACGTTTACCGACGCCAGCGCCTCCGCAAAGCGTCTGTTGCGAAACCGTTCGGGCGCCACGTAGACCAGCTTGTAGCGGCCCTGGCGCAGTCCGTCCAGCCGGTAGGCCATCTCGGAGCCGTCCACCGACGAGTTGAGGAACGTGGCCGGGATGCCCTTGCGGTCCAGCGCGTCGACCTGATCCTTCATCAGCGCGATCAGCGGCGAAATGACCACCGTCACGCCCGGCAGCAGCAGCGCGGTCAGCTGGTAGCAGAGCGACTTGCCCGAACCCGTGGGCATGACCAGCACCACGTCGCGCCCGTTGAGGACGGTCTTGACCGCCTCAGCCTGGCCTTCGCGGAACGCCACGTGCCCGAAATGTTTCGCCAGCTCCTGGTGCAGCCGTTCGTCTGTCCAGTCCTCGCTCACACCTCAACACACCAGCCGTGCGTATCCGGCAGCTCGCCGTACTGGATGCCCTGCACCGTCTCGTACAGCTTTTGCAAAACCGGGCCGCAGCCCGTCTCGGAGCCGATCTTGATAACCGTATCGCCGCGCACGATCTCGCACACGGGCGTCACGACCACGGCCGTGCCGCACGCGCCGATCTCGGCGAAGTCCGGCAGCTCCTCGAACGGCACCGGCCGCACCTCGACCGTCATCCCCAGGTCGGCCGCAATCTGCTTCAGCGTGTTGTTGGTCACGCTCGGCAGAATCGAGTGCGAGTCGGGCGTCACATACCGCCCGTCCCGCGTGATGCCGATGAAATTGGAGGTCGCGAACTCCTCGACGAACGCGTGCTCCTTCGCGTCGAGATAGAGTTCCACCGGATACCCCGCGTGCTTGGCGTACTCGTGGGCGTACAGGCTGGCCGCGTAGTTGCCGGCCACCTTCACGTCGCCCACGCCCAGCGGCGCCGCGCGGTCGAAATCGTCGAGTATCATCGCCTTCACTGGCTGCAGGCCGCCCTTGTAATACGGGCCCACAGGCACGACCAGAACGATGAACGTGTACTCCTGTGAAGGAGACACGCCGATCTGAGCGCCAGAGCCGATCAGCAGCGGACGGATGTACAGCGAGCCGCCCGTCCCATACGGCGGCACGTAATCCTCATTCGCGCGGATCACGCGCGACACGGCCTCGAGGAACATCGCCTCCGGAACCTCGGCCATGCAGGTGCGCCGCGCCGTGTTCGCCATCCGCCTCGCGTTCTCCTGCGGACGGAACACGCGGATCTTTCCGTCCTTGCACTGAAAAGCCTTCAACCCCTCGAACGCAGCCTGCCCGTAATGCAGGCACGTGGCCGCGATGTGCATGGGAAAATACGGCGAGTCGACCAACTCGCCCGCTTCCCACGCACCCTCCCGCCACACGTAGCGGATGTGGCAGCGAGTCTCCATGTATTTGAAACCCAACGATTTCCAATCAAAGTTTTTCATGGCTCCAATCCTCAAGGGGTTGACCTCTTCGCACGGCCCCCCCAAAAACAAACCGATTAACATAGCGCATTTTCAGGAAGTTGCAAGCCCGCACTGTTAAATCGAATCGTCAG